>JAFECX010000046.1 GCA_018241895.1 Pseudomonadota bacterium | reverse complement strand
GGCCGTGCCGCCGCCCGCCGTGCTGGTCGCGGCGTTGCTGTCGCCGCTGCGGCCACCGTCGCCGCCCGCCTTGTCGGACGAAGCCGCGCCGCCGGCGCCGCCGTTCGCGTTGTTCGCCGCCGCGCTGCTGCCGCCCAGGGCACCGGAGCCCGCCATGCCGCTGCCGCCGCCGCCGACGCCGCCAGCCTTGGCGTTGTTGGGGCCGGAGCTCTGCTCGGCCGAGTTGGCCAGGCCACCCAGCGAACCGTTGGCCGTCAGGTTGGAGCCGCCCTTGGCCATGTCGGACGCGCGGGCATTGCCGCCTTCTGCGCCCGTGGCCGCCAACGCGCTGCCGGTCCCCTGCAGGTTGCCGGCGCCTGCGCTGCCGTTCATGCCCTTGGTGCCGCCGCCGGCGGCCATGGCGTCGCCGCCGTTCGAGCCCTTGGCGCCGTAGTTGCTGCCGCCCTCGCCGCCGTCGCCGGCGCTGGCGCCGCCGTTCTTGGCAAAGCCCGCGGTCGCGCTGCCGTTCGTGGCGCTGCCGTTGGTGGCCGAGCCACCCGAGCCGCCGCTGCCGCCCGCGCCGCCCGTGGCGGTACCGCTGTTGCCGCCGCTGCCGCCACCGCCGTTGCCGCCGTTGCCGCCGTTGGCCGTACCGCCGCTGGCCGAATTGCCGTTGTTGCCACCGACTCCGATGCCGCCCTTGCCGCCCGCGGCGCCGCTGGCGTCGCCCGAGTTCGTGGCGCTATTGCCCAGGCCATGCACGAAGACCTTGGTCACCGTGCCGTCGAGCTTCGACACCGCGATCGCCTTGTTCGTGTTGAAGGCGTCGCTGAGGCTGGTCGAGGCCGTGCCGCCGTTGTTGGCCGCGGCGCTGTAGTCGTCGGCCCGGGCCGAGCCGCTGTTCGTCGTGCGCGTGTTGTTCGAGTCGACCGTCTTGGTGTTGGTCGAGCTGTCGCTGCGCGAGTGGTTCGAGTTGTCGGTATTGCCCGAGTCGATGGTCTTGGTCTCGGTGTTGGTGCGCGTGTTGTTCGAGCCGACGGTCTTCGTGTTCGTCGAGTTGTCGGTATTGCCCGAGTCGATAGTCTTGGTGTTGTTCGAGTCGACCGTCTTGGTGTTGGTCGAGCTGTCGCTGCGCGAGTTGTTCGAGTTGTCCGTGTTGGTCGAGCTGTTCTGGTTGACGGATGAAGCCTCGTTCGCGTTCACGCCGGCACCCTGGGTCGAGTTGGCGGTCGCGGACACGTCCCCGTCCACGCCAGCGTGCCTGATGGTGTTGGTGGGATTGGCCCACGCGGAGCCAGCGATGCCGAAGGCCAGGGCAATCGCCGACGCGAGTAGCGTTTTGTTCATGGATCGATTCCTCGAGTGGTTGACAAGAAGAGGACAGGCACCTCGCGCCGCCCCCACGCCTCTATAAGCAGGAACGATGCCAGGGCCGAAGTCGCTCGCCAAGTGGTTGATCCGTATGGAGGCGCGCCGGGATGTGGCGGTCCGAGCGGCGTTTGGAGGGCCGATCCGATGGGAAATCGGCAGAGAGTGATACAGCCACGTGACACCCGCATGCAACCAACGCGCGACACGATGCGCTCACCCGAACAAATCCACTTTGTAATCAACGAATTAGGATGGATTTCCCCCGCATTTGGGGGACTGAATCAGAACTGTCTCAATGTTGAGACAGCGAAGCGCATTGCAGATTCGGGGGCGGGCGCCTGGTCAAGGAAAGAAGGCGCCGCATCGACACCGCACCGGCGGCAACGAACCGAAGGAGACTTGAAGGACGCATTGATAGTGGCCGCACACGTCCAGAATTGCGTGAACCAGCGCACGCAAGCGGCGCCATCGGCGGCAGCGGCGCCGCGATCGGCAGGTTGCAGGCAAAGCAAGTCCCTACTCCGCACGGCCGGCACGGGGCGGATGGCGGCACGCGATGGCGCGTCGGGAAACCGACACGCGCAAGAAGCCATGCCGCGCGTGCAGCTGTCGTCCTCGCCGCATCGCGCAGCCTGCGGCAGCGCACTAGACTGCCCGGGTCGCCATGGCCAAGCCCTTCCCGTTGCGTCCTGCGCACCCCGAGCGCGTGTGCTGGGGCTGCGACCTGTACTGCCCGGTCGGCGACCTGAGGTGCGGCAACGGCGCCGAGCGCACCCAGCACCCGATCGAGCTGTACGGCGACGGCTGGGAGACGTGGGGCCTCGACCCGCTGCGGCCGCAGCCGGCCGCGGCACCCGAGGTGCACGACGCGACATCGGCAGGCCCGGCGCGAGCCCCGTCGGATGCGCAGGCGAGCGGCGATCGGCGCGTCAGCGCCGGGTCGACATCGACGCCGTCGTAGCGGCCGACGCGGCGCCCCCCCGGTGGCGCCGTCGCACATGCCGGGCGCCACGCGCGCCAGGCCGCCAGGGCCCGCACCCGCCCCCGCTATACTGGCTCTGACAGCGCCGATTTGCCTGGGCTTGCGGGCGCGCGGCGAGTTCCGCCGACGCGAAGCCGCCCCCGGTGGCCGTGCAGGCCGTGACAGCGGCACCTGGGTTTCGGGTTCATGGCTTCGATCGGACCGGTCACAGCGCAAAGTGCGCAATTCGTCGAGCCGCTGGCGCTGGCCAGCGGCAGCACGCTCGCCGGTTACACGCTGGTCTACGAGACCTACGGCACGCTGAACGCCGCGCGCAGCAACGCCGTGCTCGTGTGCCACGCGCTCAACGCCGGCGCGCACGTGGCCGGGCTCGACGCGCACGGCGCGCCGGGCTGGTGGGACAACCTCGTCGGCCCCGGCAAGCCGCTGGACACCGAGCGCTTCTTCGTCATCGGCATCAACAACCCGGGGTCGTGCTTCGGCTCCACCGGCCCGATGCACCGCAATCCGGCCAGCGGCCGCGCCTGGGGCGCCGACTTCCCGGTGGTGACGGTGGAAGACTGGGTCGACGCGCAGGCGCGCCTGATCGAGCGGCTGGGCATCGGCCAGTTGGCCGCGGTGATCGGCGGCAGCCTGGGCGGCATGCAGGCGCTGGCCTGGACGATGCGCCACCCCGAGCGCGTGCGCCACTGCATCGCGGTGGCGACGGCCCCCAACCTGTCGGCGCAGAACATCGCCTTCAACGAGGTGGCGCGGCGCGCCATCGTCACCGACCCCGACTTCCACGGCGGCCACTTCTACGAGCACGGCGTGGTGCCCAAGCGGGGCCTGCGCGTGGCGCGCATGATCGGCCACATCACCTACCTGTCCGACGACGCAATGGCCGAGCGCTTCGGCCGCGAGCTCAAGGCCGCCGAGCTCGGCTACTCGACGCAGGCGATCGAGTTCCAGATCGAGAGCTACCTGCGCCACCAGGGCGACAAGTTCAGCGAGTACTTCGACGCCAACACCTATCTGCTGATCACGCGCGCGCTCGACTACTTCGACCCGGCGCGCGCCGCCGGCGGCGACCTCGCGCGCGCATTGCAGCCGGCGCGCGACGCGCGCTTTCTCGTCGTCAGCTTCACCACCGACTGGCGCTTCGCGCCGGCGCGCAGCCGCGAGATCGTCAAGGCGCTGGTCGACAACCGCATCGCGGTGAGCTACGCCGAGATCGCGGCGCCGCACGGGCACGATGCCTTCCTGCTCGACGACGCGCGCTATCACAACGTGCTGCGCGCCTATTTCGAGCGCATCGCGGCCGACTCGCGTGGCTGAGCGCGGGGGCGAGCCGCCGATGAACGAGCGCGACGATCTCGAGGTCATCGCCCGCCTCGTGCCGGCGGGCAGCCGCGTGCTCGACCTGGGCTGCGGCAGCGGCGAGATGCTGGCCTACCTGCAGCGCACGCGAAACTGCACCGGCTATGGCGTGGAGCTGGCCGATGCCAACCTGCACGCGGCGCTGCAGCACGGCATCGACGTCATCCAACTCGACCTCGAGGAGGGGCTGGCGCTCTTCGACGATCGCAGCTTCGACGTCGTGCTGCAACTCGAGACGCTGCAGCACCTGCGCAACGCCGAGCGCATGCTGCGCGAGACGGCGCGCGTCGGGCGCATCGGCATCGTGAGCTTTCCGAACTTCGCGCACTGGCCGAACCGGCTGCGCGTGGCCGGCGGCCGCATGCCGGTGACCAAGGCGCTGCCGTACGAGTGGTACGACACACCCAACATCCGCGTCGGCACCTATGCCGACTTCGAGGTGCTGGCACGCAAATGCGGTCTGGCCGTGACCGACAGCTTCGGACTGCAGGACGGGCGCATCGTGCGCCGCTGGCCGAACCTGCTGGCCAGCGTGGCGCTGTTCCGCATCGAGCAGCGCTGAGGTCGGGGCAGCGCCTTCACGGGGTCAAAGGTCCTCGGGCGTTGGGTTTCTCGCGCGCGCCGTGCGAATCGGGGATGCGCCTCGTCGGCAGGCGGTCGTCGCCGTCGACCTGCAGCGCCGGCCTGTCGATGTCGGCGCCGGTGCTGCACCGCGTCGTGCGCACGACGAGCCGGACATCACGGCCTTTGTGCCTCTGGCCGCGCCAGCGCAACTGCACCCGTGCACTGGCGCACCGGCGCACCGGCGCACCGGCGCCGGGGTCGAAACGGACCGCGATCGGGCCCGCGCGGCCATGCGGCGCGGCGCTACTCGAGCAGCAGCTTGGCGATGCCCTTCCAGCTCAGCAGGCGGCCGGGGTTCTGCGTCTCCTCGAGCACGCCGCTCATGCGACGCAGGATGCGCGGGCTGCGGTTGGCGCGCCAGACCACGAGGTCGGTGAGCCAGGGCCGGTGGTTGACGTGGCTGGCGATCTCGTAGAGGTCGAACTTGGGCTTGATGGCCTCGAGCGAAGCCTCGTAGCGTGCGCGCACGGCCTCGTCGTCGGCGCTGCTGCCGCCGGCGCGCGCGGCGATCAGTGCGTCGGCCGCCAGAGCGGCGGTCTCCATCGCCTTGCCGATGCCCTCCCCGCTGAAGGCGTAGGTGCTGCCCGCGGCCTCGCCGGTGACGAGCATGCCGGGCCGCGACCAGCGGGCGCCGATCAGCGAACAGCGCAGCGGCGCGCCCTTGAGCTCGCCTTGCAGCGTGCCGCCAGCCATCAGCTCGCGCGCGGGTGCATAGACGTCGCAGAAGGCGTCGAAGAAGCGGCGCAGGTTCACGTCCTGCATGCGGCCCTTGCCGGCGGCGGTGCGCACGTGGCTGCCGGTGAGGCCGGCGCCGACGTTGAACACGCCTCCCGGCGCCGGGAAGATCCAGCCGTAGCCGCCTTTCATGCGCGAGTGCCACACGATCTGCAGCTGCGCGATGCGTCCCACCATGGCGTCGTTCCTGACGTAGCCGCGCAGCGCGACGCCGCTGGGCGTGTGGCGCTCGCACATGCCGGCGGCGATCAGCGCCTGCGGCACGGCGCCGCTGGCGATCACGACCCAGCGCGAGCGCACCTCGCGCACGCCGGCCGCAGTCTTCAGGCGCGCACCGACGACGCGCCCGGCCTCCTCCAGCGGCGCCTCGAAGCGCACGGGCGTGGCCAGCCGTGCACCGCCGGCCACGGCGTGGCGCACGAGGATGTGGTCGAGCTGGCGACGCGGCAGCACCGACAGCGTGCCGGGCACGTCGCAGTGCGCGCCGCGCGTGGCCACGCAGCGCACGTGCGCCACCGGCTGCGCCAGCGCCGCCACTTCGTCGTACGCGCCCAGACGCCGCAGCGCCGCGTGCGCGTCCGGGATCAGCCCGTCGCCGCAGACCTTGTCGCGCGGGAAATCATGCTGGTCGACCAGCAGCACGTCGACGCCGGCGACCGCCAGATGGCGTGCGCAGGCGCTTCCGGCCGGGCCGGCGCCGACCACCAGCACCTCGCAGCGATCGGGGACAGCGGTCTCGGGTGTATCTTGTCGGTGCTCGTCCGGCATGGGCGCGCGATTGTAGGGAGCGGCCTGGGCCGCTCCGCTCGGCGCCGGCCCTGCCCGATGGTTCGCCCCCCTTGGAGAGTCTCGATCATGAACGCCCCCCTCGACCCCGGGCAACGCGCCGAACTGCGCGCCGAACTGGAACGCCGCCGTGAACAGATCGCCCGCCCGGGCGGACCGATGTCCGCGCCGGAGCGCACCGTGGTCGTGCACGAGGTGCTGAGCCAGGATGCCGACGAGCCGTCGCAGCGCGAGGACGAGCGTGCGATCGGCCAGGCGCTGGGCGGCATCGAGCGTGCCGAACTCGCCGAGATCGACGCCGCGCTCGCCCGCATCGATGCCGACGGCTACGGCCTGTGCATCGATTGCGACAACCCGATCCCGTACGCGCGCCTGAAAGCCGAACCCGCGGCGCTGCGCTGCGTGGCCTGCGAAGCGCGCCACGAGCAGGCGCTGCGGCGCCTGGCCTGAAGCCGCGCGTGGCCGCAAGCCGCGCGCACCGATCGCAACCCCGCTGCGCCTGCTCCAGCGCGCTGCGCGCGGCGAGCGGCGGCACAGCCGTCCGCTCGAACGCGCGCGCCTGGGCCCGCGCCGCAGGCGTCGGGCCTAGGAGGCCTTCTTCATCAGCCGCCACGCATGCAGCAGCGGCTCGGTATAGCCGCTGGGCTGCTGCTTGCCCTTGAACACCAGATCGAGCGCGGCGCGGTAGGCGAAGCTCTCGCGCTGGCGCCCGGCCATCGGCTCGTACAGCGGGTCGCCCGCGTTCTGCTTGTCGACGACCTTGGCCATGCGCGCGAAGGTCGCGCGCACCTGCTGCGCGCTCACGATGCCGTGGTGCAGCCAGTTGGCGATGTGCTGGCTCGAGATGCGCAGCGTGGCGCGGTCCTCCATCAGCCCGACGTCGTGGATGTCGGGCACCTTCGAGCAGCCCACGCCGTGGTCGATCCAGCGCACGACGTAGCCGAGGATGCCCTGCACGTTGTTGTCGAGCTCCTGCTGGCGCTCGGCGTCGCTCCACGCCGCCTTGCGGTCGACCGGCACCGTGAGCAAGCCGGCCAGCAACGCGTCGCGCACCGCGTCGCGATCGGAGTCGGCATCGGCCTTCTCCAGCGCCTTTTGCACCTTGAAGACGTCGACCTGGTGGTAGTGCAGCGCGTGCAGCGTGGCCGCGGTCGGGCTCGGCACCCAGGCGGTGTTGGCACCGGCCAACGGGTGGCCGATCTTCTGCTCGAGCATCGCGCGCATCAGGTCGGGCATGGCCCACATGCCCTTGCCGATCTGTGCCTTGCCGCGCAGGCCGGCCTGCAGGCCGACGAGGACGTTGTTGCGCTCGTAGGCGGCGATCCATTCGCTCGACTTCATCTCGCCCTTGCGCCGCATCGCTCCGGCGAGCATCGAGGTGTGCATCTCGTCGCCGGTGCGATCGAGAAAGCCCGTGTTGATGAACGCGATGCGATCGGCCGCGGCGGCGATGCAGGCCGCCAGGTTGACGCTGGTGCGCCGCTCCTCGTCCATGATGCCGAGCTTGACGGTGGCGTTGGGCAGGCCGAGCAGCTTCTCGACGCGGGCGAACAGCTCGCTCGCGAACGCGACCTCCTGCGGGCCGTGCATCTTCGGCTTCACGATGTAGATGCTGCCGCGGCGGCTGTTGCGGATGGCGCCGGCGCCGGGCTTGCCGGTGTGCGGGTCGCCGCCCGGGGCCCGAAGGTCGTGCAGCGCGATCGCGGTCGTGACGACGGCGTCGAGGATGCCTTCGGGAATCTCGCTGCCGTCGGCGCCCCACAGGATCGCCGGGTTCGTCATCAGGTGGCCGACGTTGCGCACGAACAGCAGCGAGCGCCCGTGCAGCACGACCTCCTCGCCGCGCGGGCCGCTGTAGCGGCGATCGGCGTGCAGGCCGCGCGTGAACGTCTTGCCGCCCTTGCTCACCTCCTCGGTGAGCGTGCCCTTGGCGATGCCGAGCCAGTTGCGGTAGGCCAGCACCTTGTCCTCGGCATCGACCACGGCCACCGAGTCCTCGAAGTCGAGGATGGTCGACAGCGCCGCCTCGATCACGAGGTCGGCCACGCCCGCCGCGTCGGCCTTGCCGATCGGGTGCGCGCGGTCGATGCGGATGTCCAGGTGCAGCCCGTGGTGCGACAGCAGCACCGCCGAGGGGGCGCCCCGCTCGCCCTGGAAGCCGACGAATTGCGCCGGGTTCTTCAGGCCGACGTTGCGGCCATCCGCGAGCGTGACCTGCAGCTGGTTGTCGACCACGCGATAACCGGTGGAGTCGACATGCGAGCCCTTGGCCAGCGGCGCGCAGCGGTCGAGCACGTGGCGCGCGTACTCGATCACCCTGGCGCCGCGCACCGGGTTGTAACCGGCGCCGTCGGGGCCGACGCGTGTGGCGCCATCGGTCTCGGGCAGCGCGTCGGTGCCGTACAGCGCGTCGTACAGGCTGCCCCAGCGCGCGTTGGCCGCGTTGAGCGCATAGCGCGCGTTGGTGATCGGCACCACGAGCTGCGGGCCGGCCTGCAGCGCGAGTTCGGCGTCGACGTTCTTCGTCGTCGCCCTGAGCCTGGCCGGCGGCGGCACGAGGTAGCCGATCTTCTCGAGGAAGGCGCGGTACGTCTTCGCTGCGCGGATCGGCCCCGGGTGGGCGCGGTGCCAGGCGTCGATCTCGGACTGCAGGCGCTCGCGCTCGGCCAGCAGAGCGGCGTTCTTCGGCGCCAGATCGCGCACGATGGCGTCGAAGCCGCTCCAGAACGCGTCACGTTCGACGCCGGTGCCCGGCAGGACCTCGCTGTCGACGAAGCGCAGGAGTTCGTCGGCGACTTGCAGTTGGTGGATCTGGGTGCGCATGGCTGGGCTCCGCGTGGAAGTCGAGGAAGGGGTCAGAACCTGTGAATGAACCGGTCGCGCCCGAGCGGTACGGCTGGACGGCTGCGATCAAGGCGCAAAGCGTAGCCATATCGCGCGATATGGCGAGCATTTGCAACACCGAGCGCGGGCGTCAGGGCGCGTCGAGCGGGCGTGAGGGGTTCGTTCACGGGTTCTGCGGGGAAGAAGGCGGGCACGTCGCGGTTGTGCGGCAACGTCGACGGGTGCCGATGCCGGCTCATCGACTGCTCTTGGGCGGCGGCGTCCAGCGCGAGCCGTCCGCCGCGCTGCACGTCATCGACCGTGTGCAGCCGATCTGCCGCTCGCGCCCCGGCACGGCCGGACGCCCGCCCCCGCGGGGGCACATTGGCGCGGCCAGCAGGCCGACGCTGCAGGCGACGGACCGCGTGCCGCAGGCGTCGAAAAACACCGCCTCGGGCGTCATCGGGCGACTCTATTCGATACACCGCGTCGCATTGATCCCTCGCAGCGATCGGCATTTGTGCGCCGCGTCCGCATAATCGGTGGCCGTGGCCCGGCTCAAGCAGATCGAGACCTTCGTCGCCGCGACCACCAAAGGCAGCCTCAGCGCGGCCGCACGCGCCGAGGGGGTGGCGCCGGCGGTGGTCGGGCGGCGCATCGACGCGCTCGAGGAGCGGCTGGGCGTCAAGCTGCTCGTGCGCACGACGCGCCGGCTCACGCTCACGCACGAGGGCAGTGCCTTCCTGGAGAGCGCACAGCGCGTGCTCGCCGATCTGGCAAACGCCGAAGCAAGCGTCGGCGCCGGCGGCGTGAAGGCGAGCGGCCACTTGCGCATCACGGCACCGGCCGGCTTCGGCCGCCGCCACGTCGCGCCGCTGGTGCCGGCCTTCATCGCGGCGCACCCGGACGTGAGCCTGAGCCTGAACCTGAGCGACCGCGTGGTCGACATCGTCAACGAGGGCTACGACTGCGCGATCCGCGTCGGCGACCTGCCCGACTCCAGCCTCGTCTCGGTGCGCCTGGCCGACAACCGGCGCCTGTGCGTGGCCTCTCCCGCCTACCTCGCGCGCGCCGGCACGCCCCGCGTGCCGGGCGATCTGGCACGCCACGAGTGTCTGACGCTCAGCTCCGAGGCCAGCCAGTCACGCGGCTGGGCGTTCACCGTCGACGGCGCAGTGACGCACCTGCGGCCACGCGGCCGCCTGGATTGCAGCGATGGGCAGGCACTGCACGAATGGTGCATCGCCGGCCTGGGCATCGCCTGGCGCAGCACCTGGGAGGTGGAGCGCGACGTCGCCGCGGGGCGCCTGATCGCCGTGCTGGAGGATTACGCGGCGCCGCCCAACGGCGTGCACGCCGTGTTCGCGCAACGGCGCCACCTGCCGCTGCGCGTGCGGCTGTGGATCGACTACGTCAAGCACACGTACGGCGACGCGGGCTACTGGGGCACCCGTCCCGCATAGCGGCAAGGGCGCCGCGGGCGTCCCGACGGCAAGGACGAGGTGCCGCGGCGCCCCGGCTGCGCTGCAGCCCCGTGCGACGGCGCGGCAGGCAGACGACGGATCACTTCGCCTCGGCCGTGCACTTCTTCATGAAGCTCGCCTTGGCGGCGCCGGCCAGCGGCTTGCCGTTCTTGTCGACCGCCTTGGGCTCGCAGACGGTGGTGGCGATCTCGCGCTCGCACTTCTTCATGTAGCTCGCCTTGGCGGCGCCGGCCAGCGCCTTGCCGCTCTTGTCGACGGCCTTGGCCTCGCATTCGGCATTGGCGGCAAAGGCATGGCCGGCGAACAGTGCGCAGGCGGCAATCAGGGCGGTGGCAACGGTGGACTTCATCGGCTCGCTCCTCGGCGGGAAGTGGGTGTGTGGCTCGGACGCCGACGCGCATTGCTACAGACTGCGCAGGCGCCGGCCAGCCTGGAACGCGCCACGAGCCCCAACGGATGACCGACCGACGCGCCGCCGCGACCCGGCGCGCGCCGCGGGCGCGTCGCAGCGGCACGACGCCGCAACGCCGCAACGCCGCGAGCGCGGCGCTACAGGATGCGCCGCGGATGCGCCACCGCCTCGTGCGCCGCGTGCAACCGCCGCACGAGCACGCGGATGAAGGCCTTGTCGAAGCGCAGCCGCGTCGTCAGCGACAGCTGCTCGAGCGTCTCGGGCGTGAACGACACCGTCGTCGTCGGCTGCGCGACCAGGATGTCCACCGTGTGCACGCCCAGCTCGGGGTTGGGCGCGAGGTACGCCATCTCCCCCACCGACGTGCCGGCCGCGAGCGAGGCGACCGAACGGCCGTCGCGATAGACCTCGACCTTGCCCTGGGCGATGATGTGAAAGCGGTTGCCCTGCTCGCCCTTGCGAAACAGCGCGTGCCCGAAGCCGTGGCGCTGCCACTTGGCGCGGTGCACGACCTCCCACAGCTCGACGTCGCCGAAGTCGGCGAAGAACTCGAGCGAGCGCAGCAAGGTGAAGCGCTCCGAGTCCAGCACCTGGCGCGCCGCGCCGCGCGCGCTCGTGCCGGCCGCGGCCAGCGCCGAGAGCTCGGCGGCAAACGCCTGCCAGTCGGCGGGCCGGCGCTCGCGCGACTTGGCCAGGCTGCGCTGCACCAGCGCCGCGAGCGCCTCGGGCACGTCCTCGCGCAGCGCGGCCAGCGGCGGCGGCTCGGCGTTGAAGATCTGGTACATGATCGCCTGCTGCTGCGTGGCGTCGAACGGCGGACGCCCGGCGATCAGGTGGTACAGCACCGCCGCCAGCGAGTACATGTCGGCGCGGCTGTCGACGAGGTCGCCATCGAGCTGCTCGGGCGACATGTAGGCGAGCGAGCCGACGCGGTGCACCTGCGTGTGGTCGGCCGCGAGGTTGAACACGCTGCCGAAGTCGGTGATCTTGATGTCGGTGATGTGCTCGCCGTCGACGACGGCCAGCAGGTTGGCGGGCTTCACGTCGCGGTGGATCAGCCCCTGGCGGAAGCAGTAGTCCAGCGCCATCGCGCACTTGAAGCCGATCTCGACCACCTGCTCGATGGCGAGCAGCGCATCGGCGCGGCAAAAACGCCTGAGCGTGATGCCCGGCACGTACTCCATCACGAGGTACGGCGCCGCGTCGTCGACGACGGCGTCGAGGATCTGCACGACGTTGGGGTGCTCGAGCTGCCCGACCAGCGCCGCCTCGGAGGCGAAGAAGCGCTGCTGGAAGTGCAGCTCGCGCGAGTCGGCGAGCAGCCCGGTGCGCACGCGCTTGATCGCCACCTCCGAGTTGCGGAACGGATCGGTGGCGAGGAAGACCTCGCTCGTGGCCCCCTCGCCGATCTTGGACTTGACGAGGTACTTGCCGATGCGCTCGGGCAAGGCCGTGCCGGCCGCGCTGGCAGGTTGCAACGACAGGACGCGTGCGCTCATGGGCAGGCCGACATGGTGGCTTCGATGGTGCCTGCGCGCAGCGCACGCAAAGGACCGAACAGCCGGTGGGGAGCAGGCGTATTCGCGCCCCACGCCGCCGCGCCCTGGGCGCGGCCGCCGGCGGCGGGCCGGCCGCCCCCGGAGCCGCTTTTAGAATCCGCCGATGATCCGAGCCAAGCGCGAACTGCTGCGCGCCCTGCACGAGGCCCTGTCGGCGCTGGCGGCCGAGCTGCAGGTGCCGCCGCCCGAAGCCGCCTTCGAGTCGCCGCGCCAGGCCGCCCATGGCGACCTGGCGATCACGGCGGCGATGCCGCTGGCGCGCGCGGCGAAGAAGAACCCGCGCGAGCTGGCCACGCGACTCGTCGCGGCGCTCGAGCGCAGCCCCGCGTTCGGGCAGTGGGTGAGCCGCCTCGAGATCGCCGGCCCCGGCTTCGTCAACCTGCACCTCGCCGCGGCGGCGCGCCAGGCCGTCGTGGCCGAGGTGCTGGCCGCGGGCAGCGCCTACGGGCACGCCGGGCCGAGCGGCCGGCGCGTGATGGTCGAGTTCGTCTCGGCCAACCCGACCGGCCCGCTGCACGTCGGGCACGGCCGCAACGCGGCGCTCGGCGACTGCATCTGCAACCTGCTCGAGGCGCAGGGCGACCAGGTGCACCGCGAGTTCTATTACAACGACGCCGGCGTGCAGATCCGCACGCTGGCGCTGTCGACGCAGGCGCGCCTGCGCGGCCTGGCGCCGGGCGACGCCGGCTGGCCCGAGGAGGCCTACAACGGCGAGTACATCGCCGACATCGCGGCCGACTTCGCGGCCAGGAAGACGGTGCACGCCGACGACCGCGCGTTCACCGCCAGCGGCGACGCCGACGACCTCGATGGCATCGGCCAGTTCGCGGTCGCCTACCTGCGCCACGAGCAGGACCTCGACCTCGCCGCCTTCGGCGTGCGCTTCGACCACTACTACCTCGAGAGCAGCCTGTACACGAGCGGGCGCGTCGAGCGCACGGTGGCGCGGCTGGTGGCCGCCGGCAAGACGTACGAGGCCGACGGCGCGCTGTGGCTGCGCACGACCGAGTACGGCGACGACAAGGACCGCGTGATGCGCAAGTCCGACGGCAGCTACACCTACTTCGTGCCCGACGTCGCCTATCACGTCGCCAAGTACGAGCGCGGCTACACCAAGGTCATCAACGTGCAGGGCAGCGACCACCACGGCACGGTGGCGCGCGTGCGCGCCGGGCTGCAGGCGCTGGGCCTGGGCATCCCGGCCGGCTATCCCGACTATGCGCTGTACAAGATGATCACCGTGATGAAGGGCGGCCAGGAGGTCAAGATCTCCAAGCGCGCCGGCAGCTACGTGACGCTGCGCGACCTGATCGACTGGACGAGCCGCGACGCGGTGCGCTTCTTCCTCGCCAGCCGCAAGCCCGACACCGAGTTCACGTTCGACGTCGACCTGGCGCTGGCCACCGACGACGAGAACCCGGTCTTCTACGTGCAGTACGCGCACGCGCGCATCTGCTCGGTGCTCGCGCAGTACGCCGGCGCGCGCGAGTTCGCCGCGGCCGACCTGTCACGCCTCATCGCGCCCACCGAGACCGCCCTCATGCTCGAGCTCGCCAGGTATCCCGAGATGCTCGCGCGCGCGGCCCAGGAGCTGGCGCCGCACGACGTCGCCTTCTACCTGCGCGAGCTGGCCGCCGGGTTCCACGCGTATTACGCGAGCGAACGCTTCCTGGTCGACGACGCCGGGCTGGCGCGCGCGCGCATGGCGCTGCTGGCGGCCACGGCGCAGGTGCTGCGCGATGCGCTCGGCTTGCTCGGCGTGTCGGCGCCGGAGTCGATGCTGCGCGCGGCGCCGGCGGAGGCGCTGGCATGAAGCCGCGCCGTGGCGCGTTCGTCGTCGGGCTGGTGATCGGCCTGCTGCTCGGGCTGGTGATCGCCCTCGGCGTGGCGCTGTACATCACCAAGACCCCGGTGCCCTTCATCGACAAGGTGCCCGGGCGCACCGTGCAGCAAGACGATGCCGAGACCGAGCGCAACAAGAACTGGGACCCGAACGCGCCGCTGGGCAGCAAGGTGCCGCCGCGCTCGCAGCCGGGCGCCTCGGCGGCGGCGGCCGGCGCATCGGAGGCCGCGCCATCCGCCGCGCCGTCTCCCGCGCCGTCTCCCGCGCCGCGCGAGGCGCGCGAGGCGCGCAACCCCGGGGCCATCCTGTCCGGCGCCCCCGTGCCCGCTCCTGCTCCTGCGGCCGCTCCCACTCCCGCCCCAGCGCCGGCGCTGCCGCCGCTGGCGGCGCGGTCCACCGCACCGGCCGCCGATCCGTTTCTGTACTTCGTGCAGGCCGGAGCCTTCACGCGCAGCGAAGATGCCGAGCAACAGAAGGCCAGGCTCGCCCTCATGGGCCAGGGCGCCAGGATCACCGAACGCGAGCAGTCCGGCCGCACGGTGTACCGTGTGCGCATCGGCCCGCTGCCCAGCCGCGACGAGGCCGATGCGTTGCAGGGCAGGCTGCACGATGGCGGCATCGAAGCGCAGATCGTGCGCGTCGAAAGGCCCTGAGCGGCCGGCGGGCGCCGCTGCGGCGCCCGGCGGCGCGCCCGCGGGTCTGGGCATGCCTGTCCACGATCGACGAAAGGACGGCGCATGAATCGGCGTGACTTCCACGGCAACCTTGCGGGCGCGGCACTCGCGCTGATGACGCCCGGGCACGCGCGGGCCCAGGCGGCGCCGGTCGAAGGCCAGAGCTACGTGCGGCTGCAAAACGCGGCGCCGCTGCTGCTGCCGACGCCGGACAAGAAGGTCGACGTGATCGAGTTCTTCTGGTACGGCTGCCCGCACTGCAACGCCTTCGAGCCGATGCTCTCGAACTGGGCCGACCGGCTCGCCGCCGACGTGTCGTTTCGCCGCGTGCACGTGGGCTTCGGCCCGGTGCATCAGGTGCATCAGAAGCTGTACTACGCGCTCGAGGAGACCGGCCTCGTGCAGACGCTGCACCGCAAGGTGTTCGCGGCCATCCACCGGCAGGGCAGGCGCCTCGTCACCGAGGCGGCGATGCGCCGCTTTCTCGAGGACAACGGGGTCGACGCGGCCCAGGTCATGGACGCCTTCGGGTCCTTCGCCGTCGCCACCAAGGCGGCACGTGCCAAACAGTTGACGGACGCCTACAAGATCGACGGCGTGCCGGCGATGGGCGTGCAGGGGCGTTACTACACTTCGGGCAGCCTCACCGGCTCGCACGAGCGCATGCTGCAGGTGACCGATTACCTGATTCAGCGCGCCCGCCTGGGCTGAGCCTCCCGCCGCCACGGGCGCCCGCGAACCGGCGGCCGACGTGACGCATGGCGCGTTCCGGGCGCCGGCACGGCGCGCACACGATGAAAGCCTGGCTAGAATGCCAAGCAAATTTCGTGCCGATTCATGTCCGTGCGCCCTGCTCCTGTCGTCGCGATCATCCTGGCGGCTGCGCTCGCCACGACCGTTGGCATGGCGGCGGCGGCGCAGCGGGCCGATCGCGGCAAACCGATGGTCGTCGAGGCCGACCGGCCCGGCACGGTGGACCTGCAGCGCCAGGTGGTGGTGTTCAACGGCAATGTCGTCATCACGCAGGGCACGATGGTGCTGCGCGCCGAGCGCGTCGAGCTGCGCGAGCTGCCCGACGGCTACCGCACGGCGAGCGCCATCGGCACCGCGTCGCACCCGGCAACGTGGCGCCAGCAGCGCGACGACAGCGGCGAGACGCTCGAAGGCCGTGCCGAGCGCATCGAGTACGACGGCCGCAGCGACACGCTGCGCTTCATCGGCGCGAGCTCGGTGCGCCGGCTGCGCAACGGCACGGTGGCCGACGAGATCACGGGCGGCACCATCGTCTGGGACAACACGAGCGAGGTCTTCGCGGTCGAGGGCGGCAGCGCGACGCCGGCCAATCCCGGCGGCCGGGTGCGCGTCGTGCTGAGTCCGCCCGCCGAGGTCGCGTCGGCGCCGGCGAACGCGCCTGCGGCGCCGTCCGCCCCGCTGACGCCGAGCCGCAGCCTCGGCGCCGGGCGCTGAAGCGTCGGCAGGGCGGCGATACGGCAGCGATGAGCAGCACCGCCGCAGCCCCCCCTGCCGTCGCCCGCGCCGGCACGAGCCGTCTCGAGGCCGAGCACCTGATGAAGCGCTACGGCCCGCGCGCCGTGGTCAAGGACGTGCATCTGGCGGTGGCCGCCGGCGAAGTGGTCGGGCTGCTCGGCCCCAACGGCGCCGGCAAGACCACCACCTTCTACATGGTGGTCGGGCTGCTGCGCGCCGACGGCGGCCGCATCCGCATCGACGGCAGGCCGGTCGAGCGGCTGCCGATCCACAAGCGCTCGCGGCTGGGGCTGTCGTACCTGCCGCAGGAGGCTTCGATCTTTCGCAAGCTCACGGTGGAAGAGAACATCCGCGCCGTGCTCGAGCTGCAGCGCGACGCCGATGGTCGCCCGCTGCGGCGCTCGCGCATCGACGCGATGCTCGAGCAACTGCTGGCCGACCTGGCGATCGACAAGCTGCGCGCCTCGCCGGCGCCGGCGCTGTCCGGCGGCGAGCGGCGTCGCGTCGAGATCGCGCGCGCGCTCGCGACGCAGCCACGCTTCATCCTGCTCGACGAGCCGTTCGCCGGCATCGACCCGATCGCCGTCATCGAGATCCAGCGCATCATCGGCTTCCTGCGCGCGCGCGGCATCGGCGTGCTCATCACCGACCACAACGTTCGCGAGACCCTGGGCATCTGCGACCGCGCCTACATCATCAGCGAAGGCTCGGTGCTGGCCGAAGGCACGCCGGCCGAGATCATCGCCCACCCCGAGGTGCGCAAGGTCTACCTCGGCGAGCACTTCAGGATGTGACGCGATGAAGCCGACCCTGCAGGTCCGCCTGACGCAGCGCCTGGCGCTGACGCCGCAGCTGCAGCAGTCGATCCGGCTGCTGCAACTGTCGACGCTCGAGCTGCACCAGGAAGTCGCGCAGATGCTCGACCAGAACCCCTTCCTCGAAAGCGAGGAGGAGCCGGCGAGCCCGTTCGAGTCGCCGCTCGAGCGCCCGGCAGCCGACCGCAAGGCCGAGGCCGACGGGGCCGACACGGACGGCGCAGCCGACGGCGACGCTCTGGACACCTCCGGCAGCGCCGCCGCCGACGGCCTGGCCGAGCTGCGCGGCGAGGACTTCGGCAACGCCGAGCGTGAGGACTGGGCCAACGGCACGGAGGGCGACGACTTCGACGGCATCCGCGAGACGCCCGCCGCGGCCAGCGGCGGCGAAGGCGACGAACCGGCGCACGAGCATGGCGCGGCCGCCACCACGCTCGCCGAGCATCTGCGCGCACAGGTCGTCGGCATGCGGCTGGACGACGACGAGCGCGCGGCGCTCGAGGCGCTGATCGAGTCGCTCGACGCCGACGGCTATCTGGCCGACGCACTCGAGGAGATCGGCCAGCGCCTGGCCGACATGAGCGGGGCCACCGATGCCGAATCGCGGCAGGCGCTCGGCGAACGCCTGCGCTGCGCGCTGGCCTGGTTGCAGAGCCTCGATCCGCCGGGCGTGGGTGCGCGCGACCTCGGCGAATGCCTTTGCCTGCAGCTGCGCGCTCGGCCGAAGGGGCCGGCGCGCGGGCTGGCGCTGCGCATCGCCGCGCAGCACCTCGAAGCGCTCGCACAACGCGACCTGCGGCGCCTGGGCGCGCTCACCGGCGCATCGGAGGAACTGGTGCGCGAGGCGCAGGCGATGATCGTCGCCTGCGAACCGCGGCCCGCCCGCGCCTTCGCGGCGACCGACAACCGGGTCGTCGTGCCCGACGTCATCGTGCGCAAGAGCGGGCGCGGGCTGGCGGTGGCCCTCAACGCGGACGTGCTGCCCAAGCTGCGCATCAACGACCTGTACGCGCGCGCGCTGCGCGGACGCCGCGGCGCCGACGGGCAGGCCGAGCTCGGCGCGCGGCTGCAGGAGGCGCGCTGGTTCATGCGCAACGTGCAGCAGCGCTTCGAGACCATCCTGCGCGTGGCCAAGGCGATCGTCGAGCGCCAGAAGGGCTTCTTCGCGCACGGCGCGATCGCGATGAAGCCGCTCGTGCTGCGCGAGATCGCCGAGGAGCTCGGCCTGCACGAGAGCACGATCTCGCGCGTCACCAGCGCCAAGTACATGGCCACGCCGCTGGGCACCTTCGAGCTCAAGTATTTCTTCGGCTCGAGCCTGGCCACCGAAGCCGGCGGCAGCGCCAGCAGCACCGCGGTGCGCGCGCTCATCCGCCAGCTCGTCGATGCCGAGGACGCGGCCAAGCCGCTGTCCGACGGCGTCATCGCCCGGCTCCTCGAAGAGCAGGGCATCCAGGTCGCGCGGCGCACCGTCGCCAAGTACCGCGAAGCGCTCAAGATCGCGCCGGCGAACCTGCGCCGCGCCGTCTGATCTGCGAGCGGCAAACGCTGCGCTGCGCGGCTGTCACGGGCTTGCCGATGGCGACGCTCTTCCTGCCCTGCGCCGGCGGCGTCGAAGGCCTGCTCGCCGAGGAGGTGTCGCACCTTGCCGCGCACGGCGCGCCGACGGTTCAGGCCGCGCACGGCGAGCCGGCGGTTCACGCCGCGCGCGGCGGGCAAGCGATCCAGGCCGGCCACGGCGGCGTCTTCGTCGACGCCGACGCGGCGCTCGCGATGCGGCTCAACCTGCAAAGCCGCCTCGCGCAGCGCGTGCTGTGGCCGCTGGCGCAGGGGCGCTACCGCGACGAGCACGATCTCTACGCGCTGGCGCGCGGCGTGCGCTGGAGCGACTGGATCACGCCCGCGCAGACGCTCAAGGTCGAGGTGAGCGCGCGCCGCTCGCCGCTGAGGAGCCTGAACTTCGCCGCGCTACGCATCAAGGACGCGGTATGCGACGCGCTGCGCGAGCGCACCGGCGCGCGACCGAGCGTCGACACGCGCCGCCCCGACCTGCCGCTGGCCTTGTTCGTCGGCGAAAGCGAGGCCACGCTGTACGCCGACCTGTCGGGCGAGCCGCTGTTCAAGCGCGGCTGGCGCGAGGACCGCGGCGAGGCACCGCTCAAGGAGACGCTGGCGGCCGCGCTGCTGGCGGCGGCCGGCTGGCAGGGGCGCGCCGCCGACGGGCCGCTGTTCGACCCCTGCTGCGGCGCCGGCACCATCGCCATCGAGGCGGCGCAGATCGCCTGCGGCATCGCGCCCGGCCTGGCGCGGCGCTTCGCATTCGAACGGCTGGCGCCGTTTCGCGACCACGCCCGCGTCTGGCACGACCTGCAGCGCGCCGCACGCGAGCACGTGCACGCGCCCGACGCGCCGGTGTTCGCCGGCGACGTGAGCTTTCGCATGACCGACTTCGCCGCACGCAATGCCGCGCGCGCCGGCGTCGCGCAGGCGATCGAGTTCAAGACGGCCGATGCGCTGCAGCGGCCGCCGCCGGCAGCGCGCGGCACGATCGTCATGAATCCGCCGTACGGCGAGCGCATCGAGGCCAAGGGCAGCGGCGCGCGCGAGGGTTTCGGCACCCAAGGCTCCCCCGACGAGTTCTACGCCGCGCTGGCCGCGCACTGGAAGCGCCACTACGGCGGCTGGACCGCCTGGATCCTGAGCCCGCAGATGCGGCTGCCCGGGCTGATGCGGTTCAAGGAGTCGCGCCGCGTCCCGCTGTGGAACGGCGCCATCGAGTGCCGGCTCTTTCGCTTCGACGTCACCGCTCTTGCGCCGCGCGCGCCCCGCGGGATCGGCTAGGCGCGTGGGCGCGCGGCGGCGTCACGGCGGCGGCCCGTCGCGCCCCCGGCCGCCGCGACAGCCG
>JAFECX010000045.1 GCA_018241895.1 Pseudomonadota bacterium | reverse complement strand
CGCGTCGGCTGCGGCGCCTGCCGCGCCCGCCGCGCCCGCGGGGCCGCCGGTCAGCGTCACGGTGGCCACGGCGCGCGTGCGCGACGTGCCGCTGGTGCTCGAAGCCCCGGGCACGGTGGTGCCGGTCAGCAGCGTCGACGTGCGGCCGCAGGTCACGAGCGTGATCACGCGCGTGCACGTGCGCGAAGGCCAGTTTGTCAAGGCGGGCGAACTGCTGTTCACGCTCGATGCGCGCGCCGACGAGGCCAACGTGGCCAAGCTGCGCGCGCAGATGGCCAAGGACGAGGCGGCGCTGGCCGACGCCGAGCGCCAGCTCGAGCGCAGCCGCGAGCTGCTGGCGCAGAACTTCGTCAGCCAGGGCGCGGTCGACACCAACCAGACGCTGGTCGAGACGGCGCGCGCCGTGCTCGCCGCCGATCGTGCCGCGCTCGACGCCGCGCGCCTGACGCTGGGCTACAACCGCGTCAGCGCGCCGGGCGGCGGGCGCGTGGGCACGATCAACGTCTTTGCCGGCAGCTCGGTCGTCGCCAACCAGACGACGCTGGTCACGATCACGCAGCTCGAACCCATCGAGGTGGCGTTCGCGCTGCCGCAGCGCCATCTGCCGCAGCTGCTTGCCGCGCTGCACGCACAGGCGCCGGTCACGGTGACGCTGCCGGGAGGCGCCGGGGTGGTGCGCGGCCGCCTGCAGTTCGTCGACAACGCCGTCGACCTCGCGTCGGGAACCATCAAGCTCAAGGCGCGTTTCGACAACCCGCGGCACAACCTGTGGCCGGGCGCCTACGTCGCCACCTCGCTGGTGGCGAGGACGCTCGAAGGCGCGGTGGTGATTCCGCAGGCGTCGATCGCGACCACGCCCCAGGGCGCGGTTGCCTTCGTGGTCGTCGACGGCCATGCCGTGATGCAGCCGGTGAAGGTCGTGGCCGCGCTGGGCGAGGAGGCCGCCGTCAGCGGCGTGGCGGCGGGCGCAACCGTCGTCGTCGAAGGACGCCAGAACCTGCGCCCGGGCTCGGCGGTCGTCGTGCGCGCGCCGTCCGGTGCCGCGGCGGCCAGCGGCGGCGGGCGCAGCGGGCGCGGCGCGCCGGCCAGCGCAGCCGATGGCGCAGGAGCTTCGCGATGAACATCTCGGAACTCTTCATCCGGCGGCCGGTGACCACCGTGCTGCTCAACCTGGCGATCGTGCTGGCCGGCGTGATCGGCTACCGCAGCATCCCGATCTCGGCGCTGCCCAGCTACGACACGCCGGTGATCAACGTCTTCGCGGTGCTGCCCGGCGCCAGCCCCGAGACGATGGCCACCTCGGTCGCGCTGCCGCTGGAACAGCAGTTCCAGACCATCCCGGGCCTGAGTGTCATCAGCTCCACCAGCACGCTCGGCGTGACCTCGCTCACGCTCGAGTTCGACGAGGGGCGCAACGTCGACGGCGCCTCGCTCGACGTGCAGGCGGCCCTGCTGCGTTCGCAGCGCGCGCTGCCGCAGGACATGACGGTGCCGCCGTCGTACCGCAAGGTCAACCCGGCCGACGCACCGGTGCTGCTGATCTCGCTCAGGTCGCCCTCGCTGCCGCCGTCGGACCTGCAGGACTTCGCCGAGCACCTGATCTCGCCCACGCTGTCGACGATCGACGGCGTGGCGCAGGTGATGATCTTCGGCGCCAAGCGTTACGCGGTGCGCGTGCGCGTGCGCCCCGACGCGCTCACCGCGCGCAACATCGGGCTGGACGAGTTGTCGGCGGCACTGCGCGCGGCCAACGTCAACACGCCGGTGGGCACGCTCGACGGTCCGCAGCAGATGCTCACGCTGCAGGCCAACCAGCAGCTGAGCAGCGCCGCCGAGTTCGCCGAGCTCATCGTCAGCAACCGCGGCGGCAACCCGGTGCGGCTGAAGGACGTGGCCGACGTCGAGGACAGCCTCGAGTCCGTCAAGACCTACGGCAACTTCAACGGCGAGCCCTCGATCACGCTGGCCGTGCAGCGCCAGCCCGGCGCCAACACCGTGCGCGTGGTCGACGCCGTGCGCGCCGCGCTGCCGGCGCTGCAGGCGCAGCTGCCGCAATCGGTGCAGATGACGCCGGTCAACGACCGCTCGGTGTCGGTGCGCGAGGCGCTGCACGACGTCACGCTGACGATGATGGGCACGATCGCGCTCGTCGTGCTCGTGATCTTCCTGTTCCTGCGCCGCTTCGTCGCCACCGTGATCCCGGCGCTGTCGCTGCCGGTGTCGCTGGTGGGCGCGGTCGCGCTGCTGTGGGGGCTCTCGTACAGCCTGGACAACATCTCGCTGCTCGGGCTCACGCTGGCGGTGGGGCTGGTGGTCGACGACGCCATCGTCATGCTCGAGAACATCATGCGCCACGTCGAGGACGGCATGGCGCCGTTCCAGGCCGCGCTCCAGGGCTCACGCGAAGTGGGCTTCACGATCGTCTCGATCTCGAGCTCGCTGGTGGCGGTGTTCATCCCGATCTTCTTCATGCCGGGCGTGATCGGGCTGCTGTTCCACGAGTTCGCGGTCGTCGTCGCGCTGGCGATCGTCGTCTCGGCCTTCGTCTCGCTCACGCTGGTGCCGATGCTCGCCAGCCGCCTGCTCACCGACGAGGCGCACAAGAAGCGCCCGGGCGTGCTGGTGCGCAGCTTCGAGCGCGCCTTCGACGCCACGCTGGCCGGCTACACGCGCACGCTGGACTTCGCGCTCGCGCACCGCCCCGCGGTGCTGCTGGTGGCGCTGGGCACCTTCGTGGCGACGGCGTGGCTGTTCGTCGCCATCCCGAAGGGCTTCTTTCCCGAGGAGGACATCGGCCAGATCACGGTCAGCACCGAGGCCGCCGAGGACGTGTCGTTCCCCGAGATGGTGCGCCTGCAGGGCCAGGCCGCCGCGATCATGCGCGCCGACCCGAACGTGGCCGCGGTGAGTTCGTTCAACGGCGGCAGCGGCGCGCAGAACACCGGGCGCATGTTCGTCACGCTGAAGCCGCGCGGCGAGCGCGCACCGATGAAGCAGGTGATCGAGGGCCTGCGCGCCAAGCTGCGCCCGCTGGCGGGCATCAACGTCTTCATGCGCCCGATCCAGAACCTGCAGCTGGGCGGGCGGCCGAGCAAGGCGCAATACCAGTACATCCTGCAAAGCGTGAAGGCCGACGAGATCAGCGGCTGGGCGAACCGGCTCATGGAGCGCATGCGCGCCGAGCCGGCCTTCCGCGACGTGACGAGCGATGCGCAGCTGCGCGGCCTGATGGCGCAGCTTTCGATCGACCGCGACCGCGCCAACACGCTCGGCGTGTCCATCGACGGCATCCGCACCGCGCTGTACAGCGCCTTCGGCGAGCGCCAGGTGAGCACGATCTACCTGCCCACCGACAGCTACCAGGTCATCATGGAGGTGGCGCCCGAGGACAAGCAGGACGAGCGCGCCTTCAACAACATCTACGTGCGCTCGTCCAACGGTTCGCTGGTGCCGATCACGGCATTTTCGACCGTCGCGCGCAAGGTCGGCCCGACCTCGATCAACCACGTCGGCCAGCTGCAGGCGGTGACGGTGAGCTTCAACCTCGCGCCCGGCGTCGCGCTGGGCGACGCGACGGCGAAGATCGAGCAGATGCGCCGGCAGCTGGCGATGCCCGATTCGCTCATCACGCGCTGGGGCGGCGACGCCGCCGTGGTCAAGAGCAGCCAGGGCAAGCAGGCGATCCTCATCGTCTCGGCGCTGCTCGTCATCTACGTGCTGCTGGGCGTGCTCTACGAGAGCTACATCCACCCGATCACGATCCTGGCCGGCCTGCCCTCGGCGGCGGTCGGTGCGCTGGCGACGCTGATGCTGTTCGGCATGGACCTGACGCTGATCGCCACCATCGGCATCCTGCTGCTGATCGGCATCGTCAAGAAGAACGCGATCCTGATGATCGATTTCGCGCTCGACGCGCAGCGCCGGGGCGGCATGCCGGCGCCGCAGGCGATCCGCGAGGCCTGCCTGCTGCGCTTTCGCCCGATCATGATGACGACGCTCGCGGCGGCCACGGGTGCGGTGCCGATCGCGCTGGGCATCGGCGCCGGAGCCGAGCTGCGCCAGCCGCTTGGCCTGGCGGTCGTCGGCGGGCTCGTCTTCAGCCAGGCGGTGACGCTGTACATCACGCCGGCCATCTACCTTGCGCTCGACCGCTTCAGCGGCAAGGGCCCGGTGACGACACCGGAAGTGCAGCGCTCGGCCTGAATGGCGTGCCTGCCCGCAATGCCGAAGCCCTTGCCCACGATACCACCATGGGTATGCGGACCGGCGGCGTGCGGTGCGCCGCCGGCTCACCCACACTGCGCGCCGTCGCTGCGACCACCGGCACAGGAGACACCCGATGTACGGACCCATCACGATCCCGTTCGGCGCCAAGATGCTGTTCAACATGGTCAAGCTCAAGCCCGGCGTGACCATCGACGACGTCGAGGAGGCGCTCGCCGAGATGTGCGAGGTCGTCAAGGCGAACTACGGCGGCGACAAGGGCGGCTTCTACGCCGGCCAGGTGTTCCGGCTGGCGGGCTTCGTCTCGGCCGAGGGCTCGCTCGCGGGCGGCGCCGAAGCCGGCCCGCCGGCCGACCACGACATCGCCATCGTGACCTACTGGCGCTCGTTCGCGGAGCACGAGCGCTCGCACGCCGACAAGGTGTTCCTCGACAAGTTCAGCGCCGTCGGCGCGTACTGCACCGAGTCGCGCGAGCCCGGCTACGACATGCTGTGGCAGGGTGTGTTCGAGGAGCCGAAGACCGCGGCGCAAGCCGAGCACGCCTGAGAACCCGTGAACGAGCCACTCACGCCCGCTCGACGCGCCCTGACGCCCGCGCTCGGCGTTGCAGATGCTCGCCCTATGGCGCGATAGGGCTGGGCTTTGCGCCTTGTTCGGGGCCGCCCTGTCGCGCCGCTCGGGCGCGGCCGATTCGTTCACAGGTTCTGAGCCGCCGCGGCGCGCATCGGCAGCCCCGCGCGTCCAGGCCGTGGTGCGGCCTGCCAGCGCCGGCGCCACCGCCCGCGGCCTGCCGTCGCCGCGCCCGGCGTGGCATGCGCAGCGCGCCGGCGCGTTGATGCAATGAGCGAGGCGGGGCTCTCCAAGACCACCGGCTGGGCGGCGCTGGCCTCCAGCCATCCGCTCCTCGCCTTCCTGGACGCGGCGCTGCGCGGCTCCGGCCAGGTGGTGTTCATGAACAACCCGCTGACGGGCGCCCTCAACTTCCTGGCGATGTTCTGGGGTGCGTGGGTCGGCGGCACGACGCTCGCGGTCGCGTTCGGCTCGGTCGTCGGCACCGTGATCTCGACCGCGGTGGCGCAGGCGTCCGGTGCCGAGCGCGGCGCGCTGCGCAAAGGCCTGCACGGCTTCAACGGCATGCTGGTCGGTGCGGGCATCGCGACCTTCCTCGGCGGCACCGCACTGGCCTGGGCCGTGCTCGTCTTCGCCAGCGGCATCGCCGCGGTGGTGACGCTGGCCGTCGAGAAGGTGCTCGCGACCTGGGACACCCCCGGCCTCACCTTCCCCTTCATCTTCACCACCTGGGTGGTGCTGCTGGCGGCCTACCGGCTGCCCGCGTGGCCGATCGACGGCCTGCCGGCCGCGGCGCTGGCAGCGCAGACGGCAGCTGGCGGCGTGGGAGCGGCGGGCACGGCCGCCGCCGTGGCCGACGCCTTCGGTCTCGTGGAAGCCGCACGCGCCGTCCTCACCAGCGTCTCGCAGGTCTTCTTCGTCGACGATCCGCTGGCCGGTGCCATCTTCCTGCTCGCGCTCGCCGTCGAATCGCGCCGATGCGCGGCGCTCGCCGCCGCCGGTGCGGCACTCGCCGTCGGCTGCGCATGGGCGCTCGGTGCCGACCGTGCGGCGATCTCGCACGGCCTGTGGGGCTACTCCGCCGTGCTCACCGCGCCCGCGCTGGGCTGCGTGTTCGTGGCGCGCACGTCGAGCGCGCTCGGCCACTGCGCCGCCGGCACGCTCCTCACGGTGATCCTGCAAGGGGCGTTCTTCACGCTCGCCCAGACCGCGGGCATCCCGCCGCTGACCATCCCGTTCGTGCTGAGCACGTGGCTGTTCCTGCTTGCCCGGCGCGGCCGCGAGGCGGCACCGGGCACCTGAGCACGGCGCCTGCGGCGAGGCATGCGGCGGCGGCCGCGGCGAGGGCCGGTGCTAGCATCGCCCGGCATGGCGTCGTGCGCCATCGCAGTGGCGCGATGCCGGGCTGTGGCTCGATCCGCCGATCACGTTGCCCGCAACCCTCCCCTGGCCGATGCGCAGGATCGATCCCGATGACCTGAGCGCGGCGTTCGACGCCGAGACGCGGCGCGCCAATCGCCGCCGCCTGCTGGTGTTTCTCGCGGTGTTCGTGCTGGCCGCGGCCGTCGGCCTGACGTGGGACTTCATGCGGCCCGCGCAGTACCGTGCCACCGCCCGACTGCAGATCACCCCGCCGAGCACGACGCTGGCACCGGGCGTGACGACGGCCACGGTGCGTGTGGAGACGGCGCCCGCGGACGCCCGCCAGGCGTTCCTGACCGAGGTGCAGACGCTCTCCAGCCGGCCGATCATCGAGCGCGTCGCGGCGCGCTTGCGCAGCAGCGGCCATGAACTGGGCCCGCTCGGCCTCGATCCGATCCTCGGCCTGCAGTCGACGCTCGCCGTCCACGCGGTCGAGGGCACGCAGGTCGTCGAGCTGTCCGCGGTCGGCAGCGATCCCGAGCTGCCGGCGGCGCTGCTGGTCGGCATCGGCGAGGTCTACCGCGAGCACCTCGCCCGGGCCTACCGCGACAGCACGACCGAGGCGGCCGCCGGCGTCGACGCGGAGGTCGCGCGCCTGGACGACGCCGTCGCCGCCAAGCGCCGCGCCGTCGAGGGATTCCGCGTGCGCTACAGCATCGTCTCGCCCGAGCGCGAGGAGAACAGCGTCCTGGCCGAAATGCAGGGCCTGACCTCGGCGCAGAAGGACGCCAGCAAGCGCCTGACGGAGGCCGAGGGCCGGGTCGAGGCGCTGCGCGCCGCCGCGGCCGAAGGCAAGGGGGTCGTGCGCGCGAAGGACAACCCGACGCTGGCCGCGCTCGAGGCGCGCGCCTCGCAGTTGCGCGAGGAACTGCGCGAGCTGGGCCGCCGCTACACGCAGGCCTATCTCGACATGGACCCGCAGGCGCGCGCGCTGCGCGTGCGCCTGTCGGAGCTGGACGAGCAGATCGGGGCGCAGCGCAAGGTCAGCCAGAGCAGCGCGCTCGACGAGGCGGAGCAGGAACTGGCGGCGGCGCGTGAGTCCGCGCGGCGGCTGCAGCAGCAGATCGCTGCCGGCAAGCAGCAGGTGGGCACCTTTGCCGCCCGTTTCTCGCAGTACAAGGCGCTGCAGGACGAACTCACCCAGCTGGAGAAGGCCTACCAGGACGCGCTGCAGCGCAAGGTGCGGCTCGAGGCCACGCAGCGCTCGCGCGCGCCGGCGCTGCAGATCCTCGAGCAGGCCGTGATCCCGAAGGAACCGTGGCGCCCGCCGTACCGGCGCGACGCCGCGCTCGTCCTCGCCGCTGCGCTGGCGCTGGCGCTGGGGGCGATGTGGCTGGTCGAGCTCTTCAACCGCCCGGCCCCGCGGCCCTCGGTGCTGGTGACCCAGCCGGTGGTGGCAGCCACCGTGCTGACCGAACGCGGTGCGGCGGCGTTGCCGCGGGCCGTTCCCGATGCACGGCTCACGCTCGACGACAGAGCGCGGCTCGGCGCGACGCCGTCACTGCCGCGCGAGCTGACGACCGACGAGGCGCTTGCCCTGCTGCGCAGCGCCGATGCCGATGTGCGCTGCGCGGCGGCGCTCCTGCTGTGCGGCCTGTCGGCAGACGAGGCGCTGGCCGTGCGCTGGAACGATGTCGACGCCGAGCGCGGCTTCGTCCGCGTCGAGGGCACACAGTCGCGACACGTGCCGCTGGCCGCGGGCACGCGGCCGCTGCTCGGCACGCGTGCGGCCGATGGCTCGACGCGCCTGCTGCACGACGCCGCGGGAGCAGCCCTCGATGTGCAGGTGCTGGCGACGAAGCTCCTCGTGGCCGCGCACGACGCCGGCCTCGAGCGCGCGCACGAGGTGCGGCCCGAGGCGCTGCGTCACACCTATCTTGCGTACGTCGTGCGCCAGGGCGCACGCCTGGCCGACGTCATGCGCGTCGCCGGCATGTTCGAGCCCGGGCAACTGTCTGCCTACAGCCAGCTGGCGCCCTCCGGGTCCAAGCTGGACGCCGATGCCGTGCAATGGACTTTCCCTGCGCTGCGCGAGCCACTGCCGGGGCAAACGGCAGCCTGAAGGTCACCGGCACGCCAGGACTGGCGGAGACGGAGGGATTCGAACCCTCGATGCAGGTTTTGCCCGCATACTCCCTTAGCAGGGGAGCACCTTCGGCCACTCGGTCACGTCTCCGGCGAAGTGGCGGCATTCTAGCGGCTGCCGGCGGGCGGCGCGCCCGGCGTGGCGCGCGCCAGCCGTGCAGTCGCTCGCGCTCAGGCCTCGGCCGTGGGCGCGACGTCGAGCTCGAAGGCCTTGTGCAGCGCGCGCACCGCGAGCTCCATGTACTTCTCGTCGATCACCACGCTGGTCTTGATCTCGCTCGTGGTGATCATCTGGATGTTGATGCCCTCCTCGGAGAGCGTGCGGAACATCCGCGCCGCCACGCCCGAGTGGCTCTTCATGCCGATGCCGACGATCGAGACCTTGCAGATGCGCGTGTCGCCGCGCACGTCGGCCGCGCCGATCGCCGGCTGGACCTTGCCCTTGAGCAGGTCCAGCGCGCGCTGGTAGTCGTTGCGCGGCACCGTGAAGCTGAAGTCGGTGCGCCCGTCGTGCGAGACGTTCTGGATGATGACGTCGACGTCGATGTTGGCGTCGGCCACCGGGCCCAGGATCTGGAACGCGATGCCCGGGCGGTCGGGCACGCCGAGGACGCTGATCTTGGCCTCGTCACGGTTGTAGGCGATGCCGGACACGATGGCTCGTTCCATCTTCTCGTATTCCTCGAAGGTGATGAGGGTGCCCGATTCGGCCTCGTCGCCGATCGGGATGTCCCAGGGCGTGAAGCTCGACAGCACGCGCACCGGCACGCGGTACTTGCCGGCGAACTCCACCGAACGGATCTGCAGGACCTTGCTGCCCAGGCTGGCCAGCTCGAGCATCTCCTCGAAGCTGACCGAGCCCAGGCGCCGGGCCTCGGGCACGATGCGCGGATCGCTCGTGTAGACGCCGTCGACGTCGGTGTAGATGAGGCACTCGTCGGCCTTCAGGGCCGCCGCCACCGCCACCGCCGAGGTGTCGCTGCCGCCGCGGCCGAGCGTGGTGACGTTGCCCAGCGGGTCGATGCCCTGAAAGCCCGTGATGATGACGACGTTGCCGGCGGCGAGGCTGGCGCGTACCCGTGCCTCGTCGATGCTGGCGACGCGCGCCTTCGTGAACGCCGAGTCGGTGCGGACCGGCACCTGCCAGCCGGCATAGCTGAGCGCCGGCACGCCTTCGGCCTGCAGCGCCAGCGCGAGCAGCCCGACCGAGACCTGCTCTCCGGTGGCGGCCACCGCGTCGAGCTCGCGCATCGCCTCGGGCGTGGCCGCATGCGGCATCAGTTCCTTGGCCAGGCCGAGCAGGCGGTTGGTCTCGCCGCTCATCGCCGAGGGCACCACCACCATGTCGTGGCCCGCGCGCCGCCACTTGGCCACGCGCTGCGCCACGCTGCGGATGCGCTCGGTGGAGCCCATCGACGTCCCGCCGTACTTGTGAACGAACAATCCCATGATCGAGTCGCGGCCCGTGCCTGCAGACCGCGCGGCAAAAGAGTCGAATTCTAGAGGGCCGGCCCGTCGCCAACCGCACGTGCGGCGACGTCCGGGGCCAGGCGGCCACGCCGCAGCAGCAAGCGCCCGCCCGGCGCCGGCCACTGGGCATGCACGCACGCGGGCAGTTCGGCGGCAAGACGGCGCACCAGCGTCTCGGGCACCGGCGCCGCCAGCGCCCCGGCGAGCCACAGGCGCAGGACATTGATGCGCCGCGCGGCCGTGAGCGCCAGCCAGGCGGCGACGGACAGCGTGTTCGCGTCGCCGAGCACGCGTCGCAGGTCCGCCGCGCCGACCTCGGACAGCAGCGCGGCTTCGCTGGCCGCACGCTGTGCCGCACGCGCCAAGGTGGCCTCGGCGTCGGGGAAGGCAACCTGCAGCGCCGGCCACACGGTGCGGCGCAGACGCGCGCGCGCGTAGCGCTCGTCCTCGTTGCTGCGGTCGTCGACGTGGGCGAGACGGTGCCGTCGCACGTAGGCCTCGAGCGCGGCGCGCGGCATCTCGAGCCACGGGCGCGCCCAGACGAGGCCGGCGCGGTGCGCGAGGCGCGGCATCGCGGCCAGCCCGGCGGCACCGCCGCCGCGCAGCGCCTGCACGAGGAAGGTCTCGGCCTGATCGCGTCGATGGTGGGCCAGCAGCACGAGCCCGATGCCCTGCTCCGTGGCCATGCGCGCGAGCGCCCGGTAGCGGCCCCGACGCGCCCAGGCCTCGACGCTGTCGCCCCGGGCCGGCGCCCCATCGAGCCGCGTCACGGCGAGCGGGATGCGCCAGCGACGACATTGCCGCTCCACCTGCGACTGCCAGTCGTCGGCCTCGGGCATCAGCCCATGGTGCACGTGCAGCGCATGCACGTCGATGCCCAGCGCGGCGGCCATGCGCCGCGTGCAATGCAGCAGTGCCGTCGAGTCGCGCCCGCCGCTCGCGGCCACCGCGACGCGCGGCGCGCTCGCGCCGCGCGCAGCCAACTCAGCGCTCCTTCGTGTCGCCGAAGCGCCCGTAGCCGCGCAGGCGCTCGTAGCGCCGCGCGAGCAGATCCTTGGGCTTGAGGTCGGCCGCATGGCGCAGCGCGTCGCCCAGCGCGCGCTTGAGCTGCGCGGCCATCCACGACGGATCGCGCTGCGCGCCGCCCACCGGCTCGGTGACGATCTTGTCGATCACGCCGAGCGCCTTGAGGCGATGCGCGGTGATGCCCAGCGCCTCGGCCGCGGCACTGGCGCGCTCCGCGGTCTTCCACAGGATGCTCGCGCAGCCCTCGGGCGAGATCACCGAGTACACGGCGAACTGCAGCATCAGGACCTGGTCGGCGACGCTGATCGCCAGCGCACCGCCCGAGCCGCCTTCACCGATGATGGTGGCGACGATCGGCACCTCGAGCTGCGCCATCTCCAGGATGTTGCGGCCGATGGCCTCGCTCTGGCCGCGCTCCTCGGCGCCGATGCCCGGGTAGGCGCCGGGCGTGTCGACGAAGGTGAACACCGGCACGCCGAACTTCTCGGCCAGCTTCATCAGCCGCAGCGCCTTGCGGTAGCCCTCGGGTCGGCTCATGCCGAAGTTGCGCAGCGTGCGCTCCTTCGTGTCGCGGCCCTTCTGGTGGCCGAGCACCATGCAGGCCTGGCCGTTGAAGCGTGCCAGGCCGCCGATGATCGACTGGTCGTCGGCGTAGTGGCGGTCGCCGTGCAGTTCCTGGAAATCGGTGAAGATCTGCGTCACGTAGTCGAGCGTGTACGGGCGCTGCGGATGGCGCGCGATCTGCGTCACCTGCCAGGGCGTGAGGCTCGAGTAGATGTCCTGCGTGAGCTGGCGGCTCTTGACCGACAGGCGATCGATCTCCTCGGAGATGTCGACCGCCGACTCGTTCTGCACGTAGCGCAACTCGTCGATCTTCGACTCGAGGTCGGCGATGGGTTGCTCGAATTCCAGGAAATGGCGTTTCGTCAAACCTAGTACTCCACGGGCAGCGGATCGAGGCTGCGCCAAATATACCAAGTGGCCACCGAGCGGAACGGCGTCCACGCTTCGCCGAGTTCGCGCGCCTCGGCCCGCGACACCGGCTCGCCGCTGAAGTAATTGTGACTGATGCCGCGCAGCAGGCCGATGTCGTCCAGCGGCAGCACGTCGGGGCGCATCAGGTGGAAGATGAGGAACATTTCGGCCGTCCAGCGGCCGATGCCGCGGATGGCGACGAGTTCGTCGATGATCGCCTCGTCGTCCATCTCGGCCCAGCGCGCGACGTGCAGGCGCCCGTCTGCGAAATGCCCGGCCAGGTCCAGCAGGTATTCGGCCTTGCGCGCCGACAGGCCCGCGGCGCGCAGCTTCTCGGTCGTCATGGCCGCGACCCGTGCCGGCGACAGGTGTGTGCGGCGACCGCCGACGGCGGCGGCAAAGCGCTCCCAGACCGATTGCGCGGCCTTCACCGAGATCTGCTGGCCGACGATCGAGCGCGCGAGCGTGGTGAAGGCGTCGCCGCGGCTGGCCAGGCGCGCCTCGCCGAACTTCGGGATCAGCTTCTTCATCACGCGGTCGCGGCGCGACAGGTGCCGGCACGCGTCGTCCCAGTAGACGGGCGTCGCAAGCGCCGACTTCGGGGCCGGCGCCACCGCGCCAGGAGCCGCCTTGACCATGTCTCAGGCCCGGACCCAGGTGGTGCCCCGAGCCGAGTCCTTGAGGACCACGCCGGCCGCAGCGAGTTCGTCGCGGATGCGGTCGGCGAGCACGAAGTCGCGCGCCTGCTTGGCCGCGGTGCGATCGGCGATGCGCGCTTCGATCGCATCGGCGTCGAGCGTCGCGCCCGGGGTGCCGCCCTGCAGATAGGCGCGCGGCGGCTGCTGCAACACGCCGAGCACGCCACCCAGCGCTCTGAGCAGCGCCGCATCCTCGTGCCGGCCGCGGTGGACGTCGCCGGCGAGTTCGAACAGCACGGCCAGCGCCACCGGCGTGTTGAAGTCGTCGTCCATGCCGGCCTTGAAGGCGGCGGCGCGCGGCTCGTTCCAGTCGATGCACGCCGGCATGGGCACGTCGGCGGCCGCGTCGAGCGCGCCATAGAGGCGGCGCAGCGCCGTGCGCGCCTCGTCCAGCACCTGGTCGCCGAAGTTGAACGGGCTGCGGTAGTGCGTGCGCAGCATGCAAAAGCGCAGCACCTCGCCGTCGTACGTCTGCAGGATGTCGGCGATGGTGAAGAAGTTGCCGAGCGACTTCGACATCTTCGCGTCGTCGATGTTCAGGAAGCCGTTGTGCATCCAGTAGCGCACGAACTCGCCGCCGCTGGCACCTTCGCTCTGTGCGATCTCGTTCTCGTGATGCGGGAACTGCAGGTCCTGCCCGCCGCCGTGGATGTCGAACGGCTCGCCGAGCAGCGCGCAGCTCATCGCCGAGCACTCGATGTGCCAGCCCGGGCGCCCCTCGCCGTAGCCGCTCGGCCAACGCGCATCGGCCGGCTCGTCGGGTTTGGCCGCCTTCCACAGCACGAAGTCGAGGGGGTCGTCCTTGTCGCCGGGCACGGCCACGCGCTCGCCGGCGCGCAGTTCGTCCAGCGTCTTGCCCGACAGCTTGCCGTAGGCGGGAAAGCGGCGCACCGCGAAGTTCACGTCGCCGCCCGACGCCCGGTACGCCAGGCCACGCGCTTCGAGTCGGCCGATCAGCGACAGCATCTGCGGCACGTAGTCGGTGGCGCGCGGCTCGTGCGTGGGCGCGAGCAGCCCGAGCGCGCCGATGTCGCGGTGCATCGCCGCGATCATCTCGTCGGTGAGCGCACGGATCGAGATGCCGCGCTCGAGCGCACGCCGGATGATCTTGTCGTCGATGTCGGTGATGTTGCGCACGTAGGTCACGCGCCAGCCGCTGGCGAGCAGCCAGCGGTAGACGACGTCGAACGCCAGCATCATGCGCGCGTGCCCGAGGTGGCACAGGTCGTAGACCGTCATGCCACAGACGTACATGCGCACCTGTCCGGCCTCGAGCGGGACAAACTCCTCCGCGCGGCGACTGAGCGTGTTGTGGATGCGTAGCGGCATGCGCGGCGGGTGCGTAAGGCCGCCGCGGCCGCGGCGGGGCGTGTGGCCGCCGCTGCTGCGGCGGGGCGCAGCCTGGGCAGCGCGTCGATAGAATGCGCAGGCAGTATAGCGGGGGCCCTGGTGTGCTCCCCCTCGAGGTTCTCGACGTGCCCACCGCCACATCGCCCCGACGGCAACACGTAACGAGCGAAATCGGGATCGGGATGGGGATCGGGCGCGCCCCTGTCGCCCGTGCGTTCCTGTGCGTGGCGCTGCTGTCGTTTCCGGCGTTTGCCGACGAGGCCGCCGATATCCGCGCCCTGCTCGCGCGCGGCGATCCGGCCGCCGCGCTGGCGCGCGCCGATGTGGCGCTGGCCGCGCATCCGGCCGATGTGCCACTGCGTTTTCAGCGCGGCGTCGCGCTCATGGATCTCGGCCGCGATGCGCAGGCGCTGGCGCACTTCGAACGCCTGTGCGAGGAGCACCCCGAACTGCCGGATCCGTGGAACAACATCGCGCTGCTTCAGGTGCGCGCCGGGCGCATCGAGGCGGCACGCGCAGCGCTGGACAACGCGCTGCGTGCCGACCCTGCCCATCGCATCGCGCGCGCCAATCTGGGCCTCGTGCATCTGATGCTGGCCGAGGCGGCCTGGCAACGGCTCGTCGACAGCGGCCCGGTCGATCCCGCGCTCGGGCATCGCCTCGAGGCGGTGCGCGCCTTGCTCGCGGGCGCGCGGCCCTGACGAACCCCACTGCACCACGGGCGCGCGCCGCACTGGCTAGACTGGCGGATTCGCATCGACCGGAGTTCCTGCCCGTGACCTTTCCTCTGTCCCAAGCCCGCCGCGCGAGTCTCGCGTTCGGCGCCGCCCTCGCCTTCGCCGCGGCACTGCCTGCAGCGGCACAGACCGTGCGCCTGGCCACCAGCGCAGGCGACATCGTCCTCGAACTCGACCGCGCCAAGGCGCCCAAGACCGTCGACAACTTCGTGCAGTACGTCAAGAGCGGGCACTACGACGGCACGATCTTCCACCGCGTGATCCCCGGCTTCATGATCCAGGGCGGCGGCATGAAGCCCGACCTGAGCGAGAAGCCCACGCGCGCGCCGATCGCGCTCGAGAGCCGCAACGGCCTGGGCAACGTGCGCGGCAGCATCGCGATGGCGCGCACCATGGTGCCCGACTCGGCGACGGCGCAGTTCTTCATCAACGTCAAGGACAACGCCTTCCTCGACCAGTCCAACGCACGCGACGGCCAGGGCTACGCCGTGTTCGGCAAGGTCGTCGCCGGCATGGACGTGGTCGACAGGATCGCCGCCAAGCCGACGCAGGACAAGGGCATGCACCAGAACGTGCCGGTGCAGCCGGTGATCATCGAGAAGGCCTCCGTGGAGAAGTGACATGACCAAGACCGTGCAGATGGACACCAGCAAGGGCACGCTGCGCATCGAGCTCGACGACGACAAGGCGCCGGCGTCGGTGGCCAACTTCCTCGCCTATGTCGCCAAGGGCCATTACGACGGCACGGTGTTTCACCGCGTCATCAAGGGCTTCATGGTGCAGGGCGGCGGCTTCGAGCCGGGCATGAAGCAAAGGGGCACCGATGCGCCGATCCGCAACGAGGCCGGCAACGGCCTGAAGAACAGGCGCCACACGCTGGCGATGGCGCGCACCGGCGATCCGCACTCGGCCACCGCGCAGTTCTTCGTCAACACCGTCGACAACGACTTCCTCGACTTTCGCGGCGAGTCGCCGCAGGGCTGGGGCTACGCCGTGTTCGGCCGCGTCGTCGACGGCACCGAGGTCATCGACGCGATCGAGGCCGTGCCCACCGGGCGCAAGGGCATGCACGACGACGTGCCGCTGGAGGACGTGCGCATCGAGCGCGCCTTCGAAGTGAAGTGATCGTGGACCGGCCCGCAGGCGCGCTGCCGGGCTGCTTCGAGTTCGCGGCGCCTGGCGGCTGGCGCCGCATCGATTTCATCTCCGACCTGCACCTGTGCGAGGCGATGCCGCGCACCTTCGAGGCCTGGCGGCGCCATCTGCTGGACACGCCGGCCGACGCCGTCTTCGTGCTCGGCGACCTGTTCGAGCTGTGGGTGGGCGACGACGCGCGTCACGCAGGCTTCGCCGCGCGCTGCGTCGACGTGCTGGTCGAGGCCGCACGCCGGCGCACGCTGGCGATCATGGTCGGCAACCGCGACTTCCTGATCGGCGCGGAGCTGCTGCGCGAGTGCGCTGCCGTCGGCCTGCCCGATCCGAGCGTGCTCGCGGCCTGGGGACAGCGCATCGTGCTCACGCACGGCGACCTGCTGTGCCTGGACGATCACGATTACCAGGCGTTCCGGGCCCAGGTGCGCTCGCCCGGCTGGCAACGCGACTTCCTCGCGCGCCCGCTGGCGGCGCGGCTCGAACTGGCGCGCGCCATGCGCCAGGCCAGCGCCGAGCGCCAGCGCTTCGACGGCGACCTGACGCTCGACATCGACCGCGGCGCGGCGCTGCGCTGGCTGCATGACCAGGGCGCCGCCGCGCTCGTGCACGGCCACACGCACCGCGCGGGCAGCGACGAACTCGCGCCCGGCCTCTGGCGCCACGTGCTCGGCGACTGGGATCTCGACGGCGCGGCGCCGCGCGCCGAGGTGCTGCGCCTGACGCGCGCGGGCTTCGAACGCGTGCCGCCGGTGTCGGTCTGACCATGATCGGCCGCCTGTGGCGCACGTGGCAGGCGCGACGCGACGAGGCCGCCATCGCGCGCCGCGCGATCCCCGACGACCTGTGGCGCCGCACGCTCGTGCGCTACCCCTTCCTGCGCCGCCGCGACGCGGCCGACGACGAGGCGTTGCGGCGCCTCGCCAGCCTCTTTCTCGACCGCAAGGAATTCCATGCCGCCGGCGGGCTGCGGCTGGACAACGCGATGGCAGTGGCGATTGCAGCGCAGGCCGTGCTTCCCGTGCTGCGCCTGGGGCTCGGGCGCTACGACGGCTTCGTCGGCATCGTGGTGCACCCCGACCAGGTGGTGGCACACCGCGAGGTCGCCGACGAGGACGGCCTCGTGCACGAGTACGACGAGGTGCTCTCCGGCGAAGCGATGTCGGGCGGTCCGCTCATGCTGTCGTGGCGCGACGTGCGCGGCGCCGGGCGCAGCGCGGCGCAGGGCTACAACGTCGTGATCCACGAGTTCGCACACGTGCTCGACCTGGCCGACGGCGCCGCCGACGGCGTGCCGCTGCTGCCGCCGGGCCTCGCGCGCGGCGAGTGGCTGGCGGTGCTGGAGCCGGAGTTCGAGCGCTTTTGCGAGCGCACCGAGCGCGCCGAGGACACCGCGCTCGACCCCTATGGCGCCAGCAGCATCGACGAGTTCTTCGCCGTCGCCAGCGAGGCCTTCTTCGTCGCGCCGCGGGCGATGCGCGCCGAGCACGCCGCGCTGTACGCGCTGTTCGCGCGCTTTTTCCGCCAGGATCCGGAAAACGAAACGGCCCCGCAGCGGGGCCGTTGAGCGCGAGCGCGCGAGCGCGCGGCCGCGTCAGCCCGGCGTCGTCTCGGCCTTGGGTTTGTCGCTCTTCTTGGCCGGCTGGATGTCGAGCAGCACCTCGCCCTGGTCGTCGATGTCCACCGTCAGGCGACCGCCGTCGACCAGACGCCCGAACAGCAGTTCGTCGGCCAATGCGCGGCGGATCACGTCCTGGATCAGGCGCTGCATCGGGCGCGCGCCCATCAGCGGGTCGAAGCCCTTCTTGGCGAGATGCTTGCGCAGCGTGTCGGTGAAGGTGACCTCGACCTTCTTCTCGGCGAGCTGGCCCTCGAGCTGCAGCAGGAACTTGTCGACCACGCGCAGGATGATCTCCTCGTCGAGCGCGCGGAAGCTCACGGTGGCATCCAGCCGGTTGCGGAATTCGGGCGTGAACAGGCGCTTGATGTCGGCCATCTCGTCGCCCTGCTCGCGCTTGGACGTGAAGCCGATGGTGGCCTTGTTCATCGTCTCGGCGCCCGCATTCGTGGTCATGACGATGATCACGTTGCGGAAGTCGGCCTTGCGCCCGTTGTTGTCGGTGAGCGTGCCGTGGTCCATCACCTGCAGCAGCACGTTGAAGACATCGGGGTGCGCCTTCTCGATCTCGTCCATCAGCAGCACCGCATGCGGCTTCTTGCTGATCGCCTCGGTGAGCAGTCCGCCCTGGTCGAAACCGACGTAACCCGGAGGCGCGCCGATCAGGCGGCTCACCGCATGGCGCTCCATGTACTCGGACATGTCGAAGCGGATCAGCTCGATGCCCAGGATGTAGGCCAGCTGCTTGGCGACCTCGGTCTTGCCGACGCCGGTGGGGCCGCTGAACAGGAAGCTGCCGATCGGCCGGTCGGGCTTGCCCAGCCCGGAGCGCGCCATCTTGATGGCGGCGGCCAGCGCCTCGATCGCCGGGTCCTGGCCGAACACCACGCTCTTCAAGTCGCGCTCGAGGGTCTTCAGCTTGTCGCGGTCGTCGCTGCTCACGCTGGCCGGCGGGATGCGTGCGATCTTGGCCACGATCTCCTCGACCTCGTTGCGCGTGATGGTCTTCTTCTGCTTGGTCTTGGGCAGGATGCGCTGCGCGGCGCCGGCCTCGTCGATGACGTCGATGGCCTTGTCGGGCAGGTGGCGGTCGTTGATGTACTTGGCCGACAGCTCGGCCGCCGCCTGCAGCGCGCCGAGCGCGTACTTGACCTGGTGATGGTCCTCGAAGCGGCTCTTGAGGCCCTTCAGGATCTCGACCGTCTGCTCGACCGAGGGCTCGACGACGTCGATCTTCTGGAAGCGCCGCGACAGCGCCGCGTCCTTCTCGAAGATGCCGCGGTACTCGGTGAAGGTGGTGGCGCCGATGCACTTGAGCTGGCCGCTGCCGAGCGCGGGCTTGAGCAGGTTGCTCGCGTCCAGCGTGCCGCCGCTGGCCGCGCCGGCGCCGATCAGCGTGTGGATCTCGTCGATGAAGAGGATGGCGTGCGGCTGGTCCTTCAGCTGCTTGAGCACGCCCTTCAGGCGCTGCTCGAAGTCGCCGCGGTACTTGGTGCCGGCCAAGAGCGCGCCCATGTCGAGCGTGTAGACGGTGGCGTCGGCCAGCACCTCGGGCACGTTCTTCTCGGTGATGCGCCAGGCCAGGCCCTCGGCGATCGCCGTCTTGCCGACGCCGGCCTCGCCGACCAGCAGCGGGTTGTTCTTGCGCCGCCGGCACAGCACCTGGATGACACGCTCGACCTCGTGCTCGCGGCCGATCAGCGGGTCGATCTTGCCTTCGCGCGCCAGCTGGTTGAGGTTCTGCGTGAACTGGTCCAGCGGCGAGCTCTTGCCGTCGCTGGCGGCTTCCTCCTTCTCGCCGCCCTCGCCGCCGCCGCCCTCGCTGCCCTTCTGCGGCTCGGGCGGATCGCTCTTCTTGATGCCGTGCGCGATGTAGTTCACCACGTCCAGGCGCGTCACGCCCTGCTGGTGCAGGTAGTACACGGCGTGCGAATCCTTCTCGCCGAAGATCGCCACCAGCACGTTGGCGCCGGTGACCTCCTTCTTGCCGCTGCCCGTGCTCTGCACGTGCATGATGGCGCGCTGGATCACGCGCTGAAAGCCCAGCGTCGGCTGCGTGTCGACCTCCTCGGAGCCGCCCACCGTGGGCGTGTTCTCCTTGATGAAGGTGGCCAGGCTCTTGCGCAGGTCCTCGATGTTGGCGGCGCAGGCGCGCAGCACCTCGGCGGCCGAGGGGTTGTCGAGCAGCGCCATCAGCAGGTGCTCGACGGTGATGAATTCGTGCCGCTGCTGGCGCGCTTCGACGAACGCCATGTGCAGGCTGACCTCGAGTTCCTGGGCGATCATGCGGCCTCCATAATGCACTGCAGGGGGTGACCGTCGCGTCGCGCGGCGGCCAGCACCAGTTCGACTTTCGTCGCGGCGATGTCCCTCGGGTAGATGCCGCAGACCCCGCGGCCCTCGTGGTGGATCTTCAGCATGATGTGCGTCGCCGTGTCGATGTCGCGCTGGAAGTAGTGCTGCAGCACCATGACGACGAACTCCATCGGCGTGTAGTCGTCGTTCAGCATCACCACCTGATACAGCGCCGGTGGCCGGGTTCGTGCCACCCGCCGTTCCGCCACGACGGCGCCCGCGCTGCCACGCCCCGGCGTCGTTGCGGGCGGCTTCGGCGGCAGAGACGGCGGCCGATCGTCAGGCATGAGCCATTCTATCGAGTTGCCCTGCGGCTGCACGGTGGCGGGATACGCGCGCCGCGGGCGGTCGTCACACATTCGGGGCGCGGGCCTTCAGGCTGCCGATTGACGTCCTCATCGCCAGCGGCAGAGAATTTCGGCCGCACAATGGTTGCCGCGAGGTGCGTCATGGCGGCTGGCACGGTGAAGTGGTTCAACGACGCCAAGGGTTTCGGCTTCATCGAGCCCGAAGACGGCGGCCCGGAGGTCTTCGCCCATTTCAGCGCCGTGCAGATGGAGGGTTTCCGCACCCTCCGGCAGGGCAGCAAGGTCACGTACGATCTGGTCAAGGGCCCCAAGGGCGACGCGGCGCAGAACATCCGTCCGGCAGGCGCGCCGCACGCGCCTTCGTCCACCCCGTAAGCGGCCGGCCGAGCCCGCCCGCGCGGTGGCCCCACACCGAACCGGCGGGGCCCGCGTTGCCTCTCGCAGACAATCGGCGCCGCCGCGGCATCGCCGTGGCGCGCCGTCGCCTGCAAGAACCACCCGAGCCGAGAACGAGGAACCACACATGGACAAGACCGACAGCGCCGAGGTTCGCGACGAAGCCGACTTCCTCGGCACCGTCCCGATCCCCGCCGCCGCCTACTGGGGCGTGCACACGTCGCGGGCGATCGAGAACTTCCCGATCAGCGGGCACCCGATCGCCGCCATGCCCTACCTCGTGCGGGCGCTGGCGCTCGTCAAGAAGGCATCTGCGCTGACCAACCTGCAGTTCGGCGTGCTCGAGCGCCGCGTCGCCGAAGCCATCGTCGCCGGCTGCGACCGGGTGATCGCCGGCGAGCACCTCGAGCAGTTCGTCGTCGACGTCATCCAGGGTGGCGCCGGCACGTCGACGAACATGAACGCCAACGAGGTCATCGCCAATCTTGCGCTCGAGAGCCTCGGCCTGCCCAGGGGGCGCTACGACGTCGTGCATCCGAACGACCACGTCAACGCCTCGCAGAGCACGAACGACGTCTACCCGACCGCGCTGCGCCTGGCGGCCTGGATGGGCATCGAGCACCTGAGCGTCGCCCTGGGCGAGCTGCGCCTGGCCTTCGATGCCAAGGCGCGCGAGTTCGCCGGCCTGCTCAAGATCGGCCGCACGCAGCTTCAGGATGCCGTGCCGATGACGCTCGAGCAGGAGTTCCACGCCTACGCGGTGACGATCGGCGAGGACGAGCGCCGGCTGCGCGAGGCCCGCGACCTGATTGCCGAAGTCAATCTCGGCGCCACCGCGATCGGCACCGGCATCAACGCACCGGCGGGCTACGCCGAAGCCGTCGTGCCCAGGCTCGCCGAAGTGAGCGGCATCCCGGTCGTGCTGGCGGAAAACCTCGTCGAGGCGACGCAGGACACGGGATGCTTCGTGCACCTGTCGGGCGTGCTCAAGCGCGTCGCCTGCAAGCTCTCGAAGATCTGCAACGACCTGAGGCTCCTGTCCTCCGGCCCGCAGGTCGGCTTCGGTGACATCCGGCTGCCGGCCCGGCAGGCGGGCTCGTCGATCATGCCGGGCAAGGTCAACCCGGTGATCCCGGAGGTCATGAACCAGGTGGCGTTCGAGGTCATCGGCAACGACACGACGATCACGATGGCCTCCGAGGCCGGCCAGCTGCAACTCAACGCCTTCGAGCCGATCATCGCCTGGTCGCTGCACAAGAGCTTCGCGCACCTGGTGGCCGCCTGCACGACGCTGCGCACGAACTGCGTCGTCGGCATCGAGGCCAACCGCGAACTGCTCGCGCGGCGGGTGGCCGAATCGGTCACGCTCGTCACCGCGCTCAACCCGCTCATCGGCTACGAGAAGGCGGCCGAGATCGCCAAGGCGGCGCTGGCCCGGGGCTGCACGATCGCCGAGGCCGCCGAGGCCGTCGGCGCACTGAGCCCCGAGGAGACGCAGCGCCTGCTCGTGCCCGAGACGCTGACGCGGCCGGTGCGGCTGGGCGTGCCGCAGGTGTAGGGAGCGTTTCGTTCGCGGCGGCACGAGCCGCTCGCCAGGCAGCCGGCGCCGCGCCACTCGAAGCGATCGGGTATCGGGATTCAGCGCGGCGTCGGGTCGGCCCCTCGCCTGTGCAGCTTGTGCCACAGGTGCGGCACGAGCAATCGTGGGGGCAGGCGGCGCAGGTGGTAGCGCCACAGGAGCGCAACGGCGCCCAAACGCTGCGCACGCGGTCGCGGCCGGTCGAGCGGCGCGGGTGCGAGCACCGCGCCAAACAGCGTGCGCAGCAGGCGTTGCCGGGGCCCCGCGCGCTGCATCCGCTCTTCGAGCGTCGCATCGATCGGCGTGCCCAGCCACGCGCGGCAGAAGTGACCGGCGAGCAGCAAAGGCTCCTCGAGACCGAGCGCGGCCGCGCGCTGCTGCAGCGCCGTCCAGAAACCCGAATCGCGCCCGGCGTGGTGGCGCAGCAGGCCATCGAGGTCGACCAGGTCGCGCATGCGCTCCAGCGGCTCCGAGTCGTGGAACAGGTGCGCCGCGCTGTGCAGCACCTGGTCGACCGGTGCCAGCACCGACCAGCCGGGCCAGCCGCACGGGCGGCAGTCGTTCAGCAGTGGCGCCATGTCGATCGCGACCGGGCCCAGCGGCGGCAGGATGTTGTGGTGCAGGTCGAGCTCGACCGGATGCATCGGGTGCCGCATCGGCGGCACCTCGTGGCTCCACTCGTGGTAGTAGCGCCGGTCGTGCGCGTCGAGCTCGGGCTCCTGCCAGCCCTCGGCCAGCAGCAAACGCAGCGCCTGCGCCAGCGCTGCCTCGGGCACCAGGATGTCGAGATCCGAAGGCAGGCGGCCGGCGGCGATCGGCAGGCGCTCGGCGAGGTAGGCCGAGCCCTTGAGCAGCACGAGCGGCCCACCCAGGCCCTGCAGCGTGCGCGCGATGCGCGTCGCCGCAAAGGCGACCACGCGCTGGCGGTAGCGCGAGTTCTGGCGCTCGGCCAGCAGCAGCCGGACGACCGGCTCGGGCACTGCGGACAGGCGCTGCGCTGCGGCCAGGGCTTCGGCCAGCCGCGCCAGCAGCCGCAGCCGGCGCAGTTGCCGGGTCGCTTCCTGCCACTCGTCCAGCGACCAGCCGGCGCTCAGCCCGGGATCGCCGATGGCCTGCAGCCAGGGCCAGCTCATCGTTCGTCGCCCTCGCCCTCGCCCTCGCCCTCGCCCTCGCCCTCGCCCTCGCCCCCGCCCTCGCCCTCGCCCTCGCCCTCGCCCTCGCCCTCGCCCTCGCCTTCGCCCTCGCCCTCGCCCGCGTCGGCATCGCCGCGCTCCTCGCGCACCTGCTGCCACAGACGCTCGAGGTGCTCGATCGCATCGTCCAGGCGGCTGTAGCTGAGCTGCCAGCCGCGGCACACGCGCGCCAGGTGCGACGCAGCGTCGAAGCCGCGCTCGCCGTTGTCCTGGTAATTGAAGGCGTTGAACGCGAGCGCGCCGAAGATCAGATGCGCGGGTTGCGGGGTCAGCGTCAACGGAGCGTCGGCGACCCAGCGCGGCATCACCACGGCGCCGGGTCGCACCCACTCGTGGCGGCGTTCGACCGCCTCGCGCTCGGCGCCCAGGTGCGCGACCGTGCCCTTGCGCGTCTTCGGAAACAACGGCCCGAGCCGCGCTTGCGGGGCAAAGGCGCGGATGAGCTCGATCGACTCGTTTTTCAGCGCCACCGGCTTGAGCATCGCGATGAAGCGACGCCGCGTGGGGCAGAAGGCGCCGAACTCGTCCGACAGCAGGCGCCAGCCGCGCAGCGACAGCGCCGCGGTCAGCGTGCTCTTGCCCGAGCCGGGGACGGCCGGCAGCACCAGCGCAAGGCCATCGCGTTCGAGCACGCCGGCGTGCAGCAGCAGCAGGTGCGCCAGGCGCTGGCCGATCAGCCAGTTGCTTCCCCACTCGAAGAGCGGCAGCGCGGTGTCGGCCGGAAATGGCGCGAAGGGCCGCTGCAGGTCGCACTCGAACTCGAGCTGCGGCCGCACGAAGCGCCGCCAGCCGCGGGCGCGCACGATGCGCACGTGGTGGTCGGCCCAGGGTTCGTCATCCTGCAGGGGGAATTGCGCGTACACGCGCTGGATCTGGCCGGCCAGCGCCGCCGAGTCGCTGGCCAGGCGCACCGAGGTGGCGCCGTAATCGAGCCAGAGCCGGTGGCTGCGCAGCCGGGCCAGGATCGCGGACGGCTCGACCTCGCCCAGGCGCGGCGGCAAGCGAGGTACCGTCACGCGGCCGGCGTCGTCGGGGGCACCGTCCCGGGCATCGGTTCGAGCAGGCCGGCGTCCAGCAACTGTTGCCAGGCGTCGCCGCAACGCTCTTGCAGCTCGCGTGCGCTCAGGTCGGTGTCCATCGCCAGAGTCTGGCACACCTGCGCCAGGTCGCCGGGCTGCTCGCGCAGCACTTCGAGGAGGGCGACGGCTTCGGTGTTCAGCAGCAGCGTCTGACCCGAGCACGGGCTGAAGACGGCCCAGAGCTCGCCCAGCTCCGTGACGCGCACGCCGGGTGGCGTGCGCATGGGCGCGCCCACGGCAACACCTATATCGACGCCCAGCAGCTGGAGCCGACGACCGAGCCGGAGCCCGAAGCCCCGACGCCGACGATCTCGCCGTTCGCATTCAGGCGCAGCGCGACGTAGTAGTTGGAGGTCGACGAACCGCTCGGGACGGCTCCGGTTTGCTGGCTCCCGGTCACCTTGTTCGTGCTTGTGTCGAACTGCTGCCAGCTCGTGCCGGAGGCCCAGAACGACGCATTGACCGGAATCGATCCGAAGCTCGTCCGTGTGACCGCGTACTGGGTGACGTTGCTCTGGGTGTACTGCTCGAGGCGCACGCGCAGGAAGGTGTCGCTCGGTGTGCCGTCGCTCAACGGCGCAGTGGAGGCGTCTTTGGTCGCGCTGGCCAGACAGGTGGTGCTCTTGGCCGCAAGCGCACTGCCGCTGGCCAGCGTCAACACGGCAGGTACCGAGAACGATGCGCGCAGGAGCCGGCGGCGCGCCTGGGTCCTGGCGTCTGCCGTGGGAGTGTTCGCATCCATGGGGGGCCTCATTCCGTCTTTGTGCAACCGCATGCAAGTTCAATGCCCAGGGCCTCGGAGCCGCCTGCCGACGTTGCCCTGCCTTCAGGCGCACCGATCGCCATCGATACTCAACCCCTTGATTGTCCAGCACTGCCGCGCTGCGAACGAAGCCGAAATCCACGAATCGTGCCCGTACCCCGCGAACGTGGGGGCAGGGCAAGAGCGCCGTCGGGGGCCGCGATCTGTAAAGGAGTCCGACACCTTGCCCGCAGCGGCTTAGCCGGGCGCCATGCCGAAACGAACGAAGCCCCCGGCTCCGCGAACAGAATCAGGGGCTTGCGCAGCGCCACGTGACGCCGTGGGGGGGTGGCCTCACATGTGGTCGATCATGACCTGCCCGAAGCCCGAGCACGAGACCTGCGTCGCGCCTTCCATCAGGCGCGCGAAGTCGTAGGTGACCTTCTTGCTCAGGATGGCGCGCTCCATCGACGCGATGACGAGGTCGGCGGCCTCGGTCCAGCCCATGTGGCGCAGCATCATCTCGGCCGAGAGGATCTCGGAACCCGGGTTGACGTAGTCCTTGCCGGCGTACTTGGGCGCCGTGCCGTGCGTGGCCTCGAACATCGCGACCGAATCGGACAGGTTGGCGCCCGGCGCGATGCCGATGCCGCCCACCTGCGCGGCCAGCGCATCGGAGATGTAGTCGCCGTTCAGGTTGAGCGTCGCGATCACCGAATACTCGGCCGGACGCAGCAGGATCTGCTGCAGGAAGGCGTCGGCGATCGCGTCCTTGACGACGATCTCGCGCCCCGTCTTCGGGTTCTTGAAGGCGCACCAGGGGCCGCCGTCGACCTCGACGGCGCCGAACTCGCGCTGCGCCAGCGCGTAGCCCCAGTCGCGGAAGCCCCCTTCGGTGAACTTCATGATGTTGCCCTTGTGCACGAGCGTCACGCTGGGCTTGTCGTTGTCGATGGCGTACTGGATGGCCTTGCGCACCAGGCGCTCGGTGCCCTCGATCGACACCGGCTTGATGCCGATGCCGCTGGTCTCGGGGAAGCGGATCTTCTTGACGCCCATCTCCTTGATGAGGAAGTCGATCACCTTCTTGGCCTTGTCGGTCTTCGCCTCCCACTCGATGCCGGCGTAGATGTCCTCCGAGTTCTCGCGGAAGATCACCATGTGCGTCTTCTCGGGCGCCTTGACCGGGCTGGGCACGCCCTTGAAGTACTGGATCGGGCGCAGGCAGACGTACAGGTCGAGTTCCTGGCGCAGCGCGACGTTGAGCGAGCGGATGCCGCCGCCCACCGGCGTCGTGAGCGGGCCCTTGATCGAGACCACGTACTCGCGCACGGCGTGCAGCGTCTCGTCGGGCAGCCAGACGTCGGGGCCGTAGACGCGCGTCGACTTCTCGCCGGCGTAGACCTCCATCCAGTGGATCTTCCTCTTGCCGCCGTAGCTCTTGGCGACCGCGGCGTCGACCACCTTCATCATCACGGGCGTGATGTCCAGGCCGGTGCCGTCGCCTTCGATGTAGGGAATGATCGGGTGGTCAGGGACGTTGAGCGAGAAGTCCGCATTGACGGTGATCTTCTGCCCGGACGTGGGCACCTTGATGTGCTGGTACATGTGGCGTGTCTCCGCGCCGCCCCGTTCGCAGGCGGCATCGCATCTCGGGTGGAGGCTCAAATTCTACGGGAGGCGCTGTCAACCACCTGACGCCGGTCGGCGTTTCGTTCGTGCCTCCCGCATGGAGGGAGGTTGAACCGAAACTTTCGAAAGGTACCCAGAAATGTCGAAGATCCTGACCGTCCTGATCGCCGCCGCCTTCGCCGCCACCGGCGCCATGGCCACCGAAACGGCCAAGAAGGAAGGCGCTGCCGCCACGGCATCGGCCGAGGCCGCCTCCGGCGCCAAGGCAGACCATGCCAAGACGACCACGAAGAAGGGCGAGAAGAAGGAAGAAGCGAAGAAGTAATCGGGGGATCTCTCGCACCCGCGGGCAGCGCTGCGTTGCCCTTGCATCGCGCCCGGCTGCTGGCCGGGCGTTGTTCTTTGCAGCCGCCCGGCGCGCGGTCCATGACCGACCTCGGCCTCCTCAGGCGGGCAGACAGTAGGCGATGACCTGCAGCCACAGCCCGTGCCCGAGCGCCCAGAGCGCCGCCGCGGCGAGCAAGGCGCCGGCTGCGCGTACGGCCCAGCGCTCGGCGGCGGCGGCGCCGCTGCGGCCGAGTTGCCGCCAGATCCACGGCGCCAGCACGAGGCCCGCAGCCGACGTGAGTGCGAAGGCCGCCATCGCCGCCGCACCCGCCACGGCACCTTGGGTGAGCGAGGCCACCAGCAGCGCCGACTGCAGCAGGCCGCAGGGCCACAGCACCCACAGACTGCCCATCGCGGCGGCACGCAACGATGCGCGGCGCATGACGGGGCGTCGGTGGCCGGCCACGCCGGGCGGCACCCGGCCCGCGTGGGCCAGCCAGGCCGGCTGGCGCGCCGTGGCGAGCAGCCACAACCCGAGGGCGAGCGCCGCGAGCTGCACCAGGGTCCACACGGGCCGCAGCCAGCCGACCGCCTGCGCGAGTGTCGCGAGCGCGCCGACGCTCGATGCGGCGACGGCGCCGCCGGCGGCATAGCTGGCCATGCGCGCGAGCTGCAACGCGAGGCCCGGCGCCCATCCGCCACGACCGACGGCCGCAGCGCAGGGCGCGCCGCACATCGCCGCGCAATGCGGCATGCCGGCCAGCCCGAGCAGCGCCGTGCTGCCGATCAGCGCAGCGTCCACCGGCCGGCGGCGCGCTTCAGATGATGCGGGAGAACTTCTCGCGCACCTGGTCGGCCTGCAGGTAGCGGTCGAAGCTCATCGCCACGGCGCGCACGAAGTACCAGCCCTTCGGCGTGACCTGGATCGACGCGTCGTCGACCTCGACCAGCCCCATCTCCTGCAGCGGCTGCAGCCGCTCGAACTCGGGCGCGAACACGTCGCCGAACTTGACCAGGTGCGCGATCTCGATCGACTCGAAATCCACCCGCCCCTGGCACATGATGCCCATGATGACGGCGCGGCGCAGCAGGTCGTCGCGCGTCAGCGCCAGGCCGCGCACGATCGGAAACTCGCCCTGCGCCAGCGCATCGTGGTACTCGGCGATCGTCTTCGCGTTCTGGCTGTAGGTGGCGCCGACGCGCCCGATCGACGACACGCCCAGGCCGATCATGTCGCACTCGGGCTGCGTCGTGTAGCCCTGGAAGTTGCGGTGCAGCCGGCCCTGGCGCTTGGCCACGGCGAGGGCGTCGTCGGGCAGCGCGAAGTGATCCATGCCGATGTAGTCGTAGCCGGCGCCCATGAAGCCGGCGAGACCGGTGCGCAGCATGCCGATGCGCTGCTCGGGGCTCGGCAGGTCGGGCGCCGAGATGCGCCGCTGCGGCTTGAAGCGGTGCGGCAGGTGCGCATACGCATACATCGCGATGCGCTCGGGGCGCAGTTCGGCGATCTGCGCCACCGTGCGCGCGAACGACTCGGGCGTCTGCCTGGGCAGGCCGTAGATCAGGTCGGTGTTGATCGACTGGAAGCGCAGCGCGCGCGCCGCGGCGATCAGGTCGCGCACGCTCTCGTAGCTCTGCACGCGGTGCACCGCAACCTGCACGTCGTGGTCGAAGTCCTGCACGCCGAAGCTGATGCGGTTGAAGCCGAGTTCCGCGAGATGCCCCAGGCGCTCGGCGCTGGCGGTGCGCGGGTCGACCTCGATCGAGACCTCGGCCGTCGCCGGCACGCGAAAGGCGTGCCGGATCATGTCCATCAGGCGCGTGAGCTCCTCGTCGGACAGATAAGTGGGCGTGCCGCCGCCCAGGTGCAGTTGCGAGACGGGCTGGCCGCGGCCGAGTTCGCCGACGTGCAGGGCGATCTCGCGCTCGAGGTCGTCCAGATAGCCCTTTGCGCGCTCATGGTGCTTGGTGATGACCTTGTTGCACGCGCAGTAATAGCAGACATGCTCGCAGAACGGGATGTGCACGTACAGCGACAGCGGCGACGTGCCGTCGACGGTGGCGCCGGTGGCGCGCAGCCTGAGTGCCTGGCGATAGGCGTCGGCGCCGAAGGCCTCGACGAAGCGGTCGGCGGTGGGATAGGAGGTATAGCGCGGTCCGGGGACGTCCAGGCGGCGCAGGAACGCATCGGTCAGCTCGGGCGCGCCCTCGGCCTGCAGGGTCGGATTCATGCCGGCACTGTATGACCACCCCTGCAAACCCGTGGTTGATGTGGCTCAAGCCGGGGTGGCCGGTATGGGTCTGTGTTACCGTGCGCAACGCCGTGACGTATTGCCGTGATGCGGCAGACGGCGCCGGTCGGACCCCGCGCCCATGAATGCCGCCGTTTCCCCGTTTCGCATCGAAACGTTCAAGGTTGCGTGCTCGAACTGCAACCTGCGCGAGCTGTGCCTGCCGGTGGGGGTGTCCGACGAGCAGATCGAGCGCCTGGACCGGCTGGTGGGTGCCCGGCGCAGCGTGCCGCGCGGCGACGCGCTGTTCCACGCCGGTGACGGCTTCGCCTCGCTGTACGCGGTGCGCACGGGCTTCTTCAAGACCTGCGTGGCGTCAGAGGACGGCCGCGAGCAGGTCACGGGTTTCCAGATGGCCGGCGAGCTCCTGGGGCTGGACGGCATCGGCACCGAGCGCCACACGGTCGACGCGGTGGCGCTGGAGGATTCGCAGGTCTGCGTGATCCCGTACCACCAGCTCACGGACCTGTCGCGCGAACTGTCGGACCTGCAGCGCCAGTTCCACAAGATCATGAGCCGCGAGATCGTGCGCGACCACGGCGTCATGCTGCTGCTGGGCAGCATGCGCGCCGAGGAGCGCATGGCCGCGTTCCTGCTCAACCTCACGCAGCGGCTGCGCGCGCGCGGCTTCTCGGCCACCGATCTCGTGCTGCGCATGACGCGCGAGGAGATCGGCAGCTACCTCGGCCTCAAGCTCGAGACGGTGAGCCGCGCCTTCTCCAAGTTCCAGGACGACGGCATCCTCGAGGTGCGCCAGCGCCAGATCCGCATCCTCGACGCGGCGGCGCTGCAAAAGCTCGTCAACGTTCCGAGCCGCTGAGCGCCCGCCGGGGCACGCCGTCGAGTTCGGACTTGCTGCGCCCGAGCAGCAGCGTGAGCCCGCAGGCGCCGGCGCTCAGCACCCAGAAGGCGAAGAAACCGAGCGAATAGACGGCGCCGGCCGACAGCGCGAGCGGCCCGCCCGCGGGCGAGAGCAGCGCAGCCGGGTCGACGAACGCGAACACGACCGTCTCGAGCGCCGCGGCGCCGAGGAACGCGGGCCAGACGACGACACCGAGGCGGCGCGCGAGGGTGTGCATCGGCGCCCCCTTCAGCGCTGCGGCGAGGCCGCGTGATTTCGCGCCTGCAGCGCCGGCTGCTCGGCGCCGCTGCTGCCCTGCGCCGCATCCACCAACTGATCGGGATGCGTGAGCGCAATCGCCAGCGTGACGAACGAGGCGACGACCACTGCGAACGGCCCGGCCAGCACCAGCCAGACCATGGGCACGCGCCACCATGGCACGCTGGGTGCGGGCGCTTCGGGTTGCGAGCGGCTCATGATCGTCTGCTCCTCGCTGCGGTGCCTTCAGCGCGGCACCAGGAAAGTCGATTTCTCGACGACACGCGCGCCGCCGCCGGTGCCGCCCTCGGCCGTGCACTGCACGCTGAAGTCGACGCGGTGCGTCCCGGGGCCGACGGCCGTCGCCGCCCGCGGCGGCACGCGCAGCGCCACCGGCACCCAGATCGCCTCGGCCGGCGCGAGCACGGCGTCGCCTCGCGTCTCGGCCGTCACGCCTTCGATGCCGCTGGCCTCGACGTGACAGCGCTGCGTGCGTTCGGTGGCGTTCATGATCTGCAGCCGGTACACGTTCTCGAGCCAGCCGTCGTCGACGCTGCGCGCCAGCGTGCCGCGGTCGCGCACCACGTCGACGCGAAACGGCTTGCGCAACGCCAGGCCGGTCACGATGCCGGCCGCGATCAGCAGCAGGATGGTGCCGTAGACGAGGACGCGTGCACGCAGCACGCGCCGCCAGCGCTCGGCACGGCTCAGGCGCTGCTCGAGGCCGTTGTGCGTGTCGTAGCGGATGAGCCCGCGCGGGTAGCCCATCTTGTCCATCATGCCGTTGCACACGTCGATGCACGCGGTGCAGGCGATGCACTCGTACTGCAGTCCCTGGCGGATGTCGATGCCGGTCGGACAAACCAGCACGCACATCCGGCAATCGACGCAGTCGCCCAGGCCTGCGGCGCGCGCATCCGCCTTGCGCCCGCGCCCGCCGCGCGGCTCGCCGCGTTCGGCGTCGTAGGTGACGATCAGCGTGTCCTTGTCGAACATCGCGCTCTGGAAGCGTGCGTACGGGCACATGTACTTGCAGACCTGTTCGCGCATGTAGCCGGCGTTGCCATAGGTCGCGAAGCCGTAGAACAGCGTCCAGAAGGTCTCCCAGGGACCGAGGCCGAAGTGCAGCACCGACTGCGCCAGCGTCTCGATCGGGGTGAAGTAGCCGACGAAGGTGAAACCCGTCCACAGCGCGAGCGCGATCCACGCCAGCTGCTTGCCGCCCTTGCGCAGCAGCTTGTCGAGCGACCAAGGTGCCGCGTCCAGCCGCATGCGTGCGCTGCGATCGCCTTCGAGCCTGCGCTCGATCCACATGAAGATCTCGGTGTAGACGGTCTGCGGGCAGGCGTAGCCGCACCACAGGCGCCCGCCGACCGCCGTGAACAGGAACAGCGCGTACGCGCAGACGACGAGCAGGCCCGTGAGGAAGATGAAATCCTGCGGGTACAGCACGAGGCCGAACAGATAGAAGCGCCGTGCCCCGAGGTCGAACAGCAGCGCCTGGCGGCCGTTCCACTGGAGCCACGGCAGGCCGTAGAACACGAGCTGCGTCGCCCACACCAGGGCCCAGCGCCAGCGCGCGAACCAGCCGCTCACGGCGCGCGGATAGATCTTGCGCTGCTTCTGGTACAGCGAAACGATTGCGGAGCGCTCGTCCGCGGCGGCAGCCGCCGCTGCACCAGCCGATCCGGACGACTCGGTGACCTGCGCCACGGCACGTGTTCGGGTCTTGCCGCGACCCTGTCAGTTGGCGGCCACGCGCGCGGGCTGCGCGAGCCCCCACACGTAGGCGGCAAGCACCTGCACCTGCTCCGGCGTCAGCAGCCGGCCCTGTGGCGGCATGGTGCTGGTGCGCCCGTTCGTGATCTGCGCCACGACCGCATCCAGGCTCCCGCCATAGAGCCAGTACTTGTCGGTCAGGTTGGGCGCGCCGAGCGCCTTGTTGCCTTTGCCGTCCGCGCCGTGGCAGGCCACGCAGGCGACGAACTTGGGCTTGCCAAGCTGGGCCGCAAGGTTGTCGTGCGGGCTGCCCGAGAGGCTCAGCACGTAGTTGGCCAGGTTCCTCACGTCGTCGGCATTGCCGACGGCCGCAGCCATCGGCGGCATGATGCCGGTGCGGCCGTCGACGATCACGGCGGCGATCTGCTCGGGCGTCTCGGTGGCCAGGCGCGCCGGCGCCGGGCGCGTCAGATCGGGGAAGCCCTTGCTGCCGCGCGCGTCCGAGCCGTGGCACTGCGCGCACTGGTTGAGGAACAGCCGCTGCCCGATCGCCATCGCCTGCGGGTCGGCCGCCAGCTGCTCGGGCGTCATCGTCTTGAACTTCGCGTACACCGGCGCCATCGCCTGGCGCGCGCGCGCCTGCTCGGCCTCGAGCTGGTTGCGGCTGGTCCAGTTCAGTGTGCCGGCGTACGAGCCCAGCCCCGGATACAGCGCGAGATAGACGAACGAGAACACCACCGTGCCGACGAACAGCCACATCCACCAGCGCGGCAGCGGGTTGTTCAGCTCGCGCAGGTCGACGTCCCAGACGTGGCCGGTGGTGTTGTCGCCGGACTGGACTTTGCCGCGGCTGGCGAACACCAGCAGTGCGATGCAGCCCACCATGCCCAACACCGTGGCGGCGGCGATGTAGATCGCCCAGCCGCTGCTGACGAAATCACTCACTTCCCTCTCCTCGCGCGTCGGCGGGCTCGGCCGCCACCGCGTCCTCCTGGAACGGCAGCTGCGCAGCGGCGGCGTGATCGGCCGCGCGGCGTCGGCTCCAGGTGTGTATCCACAGCGCGACGAACAGCACCAGGCTCGCCAGCGTGAGCGCGATGCGCAGGTCGTTGATCTCCATCACGGCTCCCCGGCGTTCAGCGGCGCGTCACTGGCGCCTCGGCTGCGCTGCACGCGCGTTTCGCACGCGCTTCACTTGCGCGCGGTGCCCAGCACCTGCAGGTACGCGATCAGCGCGTCGAGCTCGGTGTGGCCCTTCACGTCGTCGGCGGCGCGGCCGATCGCGTCGTCGCTGTACGGCACGCCGACCAGGCGCAACGCCTTCATGCGCGGCGCGATGCTGGTCGGGTCGAGCGCCGCGCCGGCCAGCCACGGGTAGGCAGGCATGTTCGACTCGGGCACCAGGTCGCGCGGATCGAGCAGGTGCACGCGGTGCCACTCGTCGCTGTACTTGCCGCCGACGCGGTGCAGGTCGGGGCCGGTGCGCTTGCTGCCCCACTGAAACGGGTGGTCGTAGACGAACTCGCCGGCCAGCGAGACGGGCCCGTAGCGCAGCACCTCGGAGCGGAAGGTGCGGATCATCTGCGAGTGGCAGTTGTAGCAGCCCTCGCGGATATAGATGTCGCGCCCGGCGAGCTGCAACGCGCTGTAGGGCTCGAGACCCGCGACGGGCTGCGTCGTCGAGCGCTGGAAGAACAACGGGACGATCTCGACCAGCCCGCCGATCGACAGCACGATCAGGATGAGCACGATCATCAGGAAGTTGCTGGTCTCGATCTTCTCGTGACCGCTCGGGGCATGCGCTGCCATCTTGCGTCTCTCCGGTGCCGGTGGCGCGAGGCGGGCGCGCTCAGGCGTGCGCCGCGGCGACGCGCGGAATCGCCGCCACGACGGGTTCGCCGCGCCTGATGGTCGCGAGCACGTTCCAGGCCATCAGCAGCATGCCGCCGAGATACAGCAGCCCGCCCAGCAGCCGGATCACGTAGTACGGATAGGTCGCCTTCACGCTCTCGACGAAGGTGTAGACGAGCGTGCCGTCGGGGTTCGTGGCGCGCCACATCAGGCCCTGCATGACGCCGGCGATCCACATCGCGGCGATGTAGAGCACGATGCCGATGGTGGCGATCCAGAAGTGCAGCTCGATCGCCTTCACGCTGTGCATGCTCTTCTTGCCGTACAGGCGCGGGATGAGGTGATACAGCGACCCCATCGTGATCAGCCCCACCCAGCCGAGCGCGCCGCTGTGCACGTGGCCGATCGTCCAGTCGGTGTAGTGCGACAGCGCATTCACGGTCTTGATCGACATCATCGGCCCCTCGAACGTGCTCATGCCGTAGAAGGACAGGCTGACGATGAGGAACTTGAGGATCGGGTCGTCGCGCAGCTTGTACCAGGCACCCGAGAGCGTCATGATGCCGTTGATCATGCCGCCCCAGCTCGGCGCCAGCAGCACGAGCGAGAACACCATGCCCACCGATTGCGCCCAGTCGGGCAGCGCCGTGTAGTGCAGGTGGTGCGGGCCGGCCCACATGTACGTGAAGATCAGCGCCCAGAAGTGCACGATCGACAGCCGGTACGAATACACCGGGCGCTCGGCCTGCTTGGGGATGTAGTAGTACATCATCCCGAGGAAGCCCGCCGTGAGGAAGAAGCCGACCGCGTTGTGGCCGTACCACCACTGCACCATCGCGTCCTGCACGCCGGCATAGGCGGCATACGACTTCATCGGCCACAGCGTCACCGGCACCGCCGCGCTGTTGACGATGTGCAGCAGCGCCACGGCGAGGATGTAGGCGCCGAAGAACCAGTTGGCGACATAGATGTGCCTGACCTTGCGCTGGCCGATGGTGCCGAAGAAGACGATCGCATAGCTCACCCAGACGACGGCGATCAGCAGATCGATCGGCCACTCGAGTTCGGCGTACTCCTTGGCCTGCGTCATGCCCAGCGGCAGCGTGATCGCGGCCGCGACGATGACGATCTGCCAGCCGACGAAGGTGAACATCGCCAGGCCGGGCGCGAACAGGCGCGTCTGGCAGGTGCGCTGCACGACGTGGTAGCTGGTGGCAAAGAGCGCCGAGCCGCCGAAGGCGAAGATGACGGCGTTGGTGTGCAGCGGACGCAGGCGGCCGTAGCTCAGGAACGGGATGCCGAGGTTGAGCTCGGGCCAGGCCAGTTGCGCGGCGATGATCACGCCCACCAGCATGCCGACGACGCCCCACACGACGGCAGCCAGCGCGAACCGGCGCACGACCGCGTCGCTGTAGGCCGCACCGCCCGGCGCCGCCGTGGTGCTTGCATCCAGGGCCATCGACCTTCTCCTCGATTCTTATGCCGACGCGGGCGCCAACGCGCCCGGGCGCCGATTCTTGCGGCGGCGCGAGCGCGCGCGATTGACTGCACTCAAGCGCCCGAGGGCTCGTCCGTCAGGATGCGTTCGGCCTCGTGCTCGAGATCCTCGAACTGTCCGCCATGCACCGCCCATGCGAAGACGGCGACGATGAGCAGCACCAAGACGGCGGACAGCGGGATCAGCAGGTACAGTATTTCCACCGCGGGAGAACTCCTTGGCGCCGGGCGTCACGCGGCACCCGGTGCGGCCACCGGTGCGACCACCGGTGCGGCCGGCGCCGATGGGGCCGTGCCGGCCGCGGGCAACGCCGCGGCGCGCATCGCGTTGAGCACGACGAACAGCGAGCTCGCCGCCATGCCCAGGCCCGCGAGCCACGGCGGCAGCCAGCCGGCGAAGGCCAGCGGAATGCCCAGCGCGTTGTAGATCGCTGCCCAGCCCAGGTTCTGGCGCACGATGCGCATCGCGCGCAGCGCGCTCGCGCGCGCGCACGCGAGGTCGCCGAGGCGACCGGAGACGATGACGGCGTCGGCCTGCGCGCGCGCGACCAGGGCGCCCTGCCCCATCGCGAACGACACGTCGGCGCGCGCGAGCACCGGAGCGTCGTTGACGCCGTCGCCCACCATCGCCACACACCGCCCCGCGCGCTGCGCCGCCGCCAACGCCTCGAGCTTGGCTGCGGGCGTGGCGCCTGCCAGCACGTCGTCGATGCCCAGGCGCGCCGCGAGCGCGCGCGCGCGCGCGTCGGTGTCGCCCGAGAGCAGGCTCACGCGCACACCAGCGCTGCGCAGCGCGCGCACGGCTTCGGCCGCACCCTCGCGCAGCGCCTCCTCGAGCGCGAAGCCGGCCAGCGTGCATCCGTCGACGCCCAGCACGACGCGCGCCGATGGCGCAGCGCCCTCACCTGCCCAGCCCGGCGCGCCGAGGCGCCACTGGCGGCCCCGCGCGTCGCGGTACACGAGGCCGCGGCCCGGCAGCTCCTGCACGGCGGCGGTGTCGATCGGCCCGATCTCGCGCTGCGCCCGCGGCGGCGCGAGGGCATCGCTGCGCGCCTGCGACGCGGCCGCAGCAGCCACGAGCGCACGCGCCACCGGGTGCGTCGACCATGCAGCCAGGGCTGCCGCGCAGGCCAGCGCCTCGTCGGGCGCGAGTGGCGGCGCTGCGCCCGCCGCGGCCTGCACCGCCGCGACGCGCAGCCCCTCGGTGGTGAGCGTTCCGGTCTTGTCGAAGAACACCTGATCGACGCGTGCCAGCGTCTCGATGGCGTCGAGCCGTTGCACCACCACGCCGCGCCGGGCCCAGGCGCGCGCCGCCGCCACGATGGTCGCCGGTGCCGCCAGCGACAGCGCGCACGGGCAGGTGACGATCAGCACCGACACCGCCACCCAGACCGCACGCTGGGCATCGATCTGGCTCCACGCGAGGGCAGCCGCGGCGGCCAGCACCAGCACGATCGCGAGGAACGGGCCGGCCCAGCGATCGGCCACCCGCGCCGCGGCCGGCCGCTGCGTGGCGGCGCTGCGCATCATCGAGACGATGGCCTCGAAGCGCGTGTCGGCGCCTACGCGCTGCACGTGCATGCGCACCGGCGCGCCCAGATTCACGCTGCCGGCGACGACCTCGGCCCCCGGCGCCTTGGCCACCGGCGCCGACTCGCCGCTCAGCAGCGATTCGTCGGCCTGCGTCGCGCCCTGCGCCAGCGTGCCGTCGGCCGGGAACGCCTCGCCGACGGGCACCAGCGCCCGATCGCCAGGGACGAGACGGTGCACGGGCAACGCCACGGTGCTGTCGTCGGGCTCGATGCGCCAGGCGGTCTGCGGCATGCGCGCCAGGCTGGCCTCGAGCGCCTCGGCCGAGCGGTGGCGCGAGCGCATCTCGACGAAGCGAGCCGCGAGCAAGAAGGCGACGAACATCGTCAGCGAATCGAAATACACCTCGCGTCCGAACAGGCCGCCCGGCGCGAAGGTGGCGCCGCTGCCGGCGACGAAGGTGATCGCGATGCCCAGCGCCACCGGCACGTCCATGCCGATGCGACGTGCCTTCAGCGAACGCCACGCCCCCGAGAAGAAGGGCCCGGCCGCGAACACGAGCACCGGCAAGGTGAGCAGCCAGCTGCTCGCGTTGAGCAGCTGCCGCAGGTCGGGGGCGAGCTCGCCCGCGGCTGCCACGTAGCCCGGCGTGGCCAGCATCATCACCTGCATGCCGCAGAAGGCGGCG
>JAFECX010000044.1 GCA_018241895.1 Pseudomonadota bacterium | reverse complement strand
GCCACTGTCGCCAGTTCGCGCACCGCAGCAAGGCCGAAGCGCAGCGCCCGGGCACCACGTTCCCCTTCGAGCGCGACGTGCTGGCCGTCGAGCCGGGCGCGCCCGTGGCCGTGCGCAGCGCCGACGGCCGGCGTCACGAGGCCGACGCGGTGCTGATCTGCGCCGGCGTGCAGGCAAACCGGCTCCTTGCGCCGCACGGCGCCAAGCTGCCGCTGGCGGCCGTGCATGGCTACTCCATCACCGCACCCCTCGCGCAGCGCGACGACGAGCCGGCGGCCGGACCGCGCGCCGCGCTGATGGACGAACGCTACAAGATCGCGATCACCCGGCTCGGCCGGCGCGTGCGCGTGGCCGGCGGCGCCGAACTCGGCGGCAGCGCCGCGCGCATGAACGCCGCGCCGCTGGCGACGCTGTACAAGGTGCTCGAGGACTGGTTCCCGGGCGCTGCCGTCGTGCGTGACGCGCAGCAGTGGAAGGGGGCCCGGCCGATGCTGCCCGACGGCCCACCGGTCCTCGGCGCGAGCGGCCTCGCGGGCGTGTGGCTCAACCTCGGCCACGGCTCGAGCGGCTGGCTGCTCGCCTGCGGCTCGGCGCGCGTGCTGGCCGAGCTCGTGAGCGGCCGCGCGGCACCGATCGATCTCACGTCGCTCGATCCGGCACGGCTGCGCTGAAGGCGGCGCCAGCACAATCGCACCATGGCCCCTCCGCTTCACGAGCGCGCGCACGCCCCGGCCCCGGTCGCGCTCGATGCCCTGCACGGTCCGTGGCCGCTGCACGATGTCGCCGCATCGCGGGCGAGCGAAGCGGCGGCGCTGGCCGGTGCCGCGCCGCACCGGCTCATGGAGGCGGCCGGCCTGGGTGTGGCGCGGCTGGCGCTGGCGCGCTTCGCGCCGCTCGGGCGCGTCGAGATCCTCGCCGGGCCGGGCAACAACGGCGGCGACGGCTTCGTCGCCGCGCGCCACCTGCATGCCGCCGGGCTCGGCGTGCGCGTGCGTTGGATCGGCGACGAAGCGCGCGTACCCGCCGACGCACGCGTTGCGCTGCAGCGCGCACGCGAGGCCGGCGTCGCCATCGAGCCGTGGGGCGCGGGCACGCCGCACGATCGACCCGAGCTGGTCGTCGACGCCCTCCTCGGCCTGGGTACCCGGCGTGCGCCCGAGGGCGCGATCGCCGCCGCCATCGACGCAATCTGCGCCGCAGCGGCCGACGGTCGCGCCGTGCTGGCGGTCGACCTGCCCAGCGGCCTGGACAGCGACACCGGCCAGCCGCTGGGCGAGCGCTGCGTGCGCGCCGATGCGACGCTCGCGCTGCTCACGCTCAAGCCGGGCCTGTTCACCGGGCGCGGACGCGACCACGCCGGACAGGTGTGGTTCGACGATCTCGGCGCGGGGGCGACCCCACCCACCGCCTGGCTGAGCGGCGCGCCCGGCGCCGCGTGGCTGCGCGGCGCCGACCACGCGGCACACAAGGGCTCGCAAGGCGATGTCGTCGTCATCGGCGGGGCGCCGGGGATGGTGGGCGCCGCGTGGCTGGCTGCGCGCGCGGCGCTGGCGGCCGGTGCGGGACGCGTCTACACGAGCTTGCTCGATGCCGACGCCAGCCGCTTCGACAGTGCACGGCCCGAGCTGATGTCGCGTCCCGGCTGGTGGCGGCTCGCGCCATCGACGATGTCGACGGCGACCGTCGTCTGCGGCTGCGGCGGCGGCGAGCAGGTACGCGAAGCGCTGCCGGCAGTGCTCGCGCAGGTGCCGCGGCTCGTGCTCGACGCCGATGGCCTCAACGCCGTGGCCGCCGAGCTCGCCCTGCAGGAGTTGCTGCGCACACGCGCGGCACGCGGCCTCGCCACCTTGCTGACGCCGCACCCGCTGGAGGCGGCACGCCTGCTGGGCACGCTCGCCACCCGCGTGCAGGCGAACCGGCTGGCCGCGGCCAGCGCATTGGCCGAGCGTTACCGGGCGAGCGTGGTGCTCAAGGGATCGGGCAGCGTCATCGCATCGGCGGCCGCCGTGCCTGCCGTCAATCCGACCGGCAACGCCGCGCTGGCGACGGCCGGCACCGGCGACGTGCTGGCCGGCTGGGCCGGCGGCTTGTGGGCGCGCCGCCCGCACGCCTCGGCGCACGAGATCGCCGCGGTGGCCACGTGGCAGCACGGTCGCGCGGCCGATCGCCAGCGGCTGGCCGGGCGCCAGGGTCCACTGCGCGCGGGCGACCTCGTCGAAGCACTGGCCGCAGGCGGTTGAGCGCCGCCGGCCCGACCGGCCTCGGCGATGCCGCAGGGCCGGCCCGGGCCGCAGTGCGCGTGTGGCCGCGGACCCGGTTGCGAGCGGATGGTGCCAATGTGTGCGTGGGCGCTGGCCGGCCGCAGTGCGCGTGTGGCCGCGGACCCGGTTGCGAGTCCGGCGCCCGAACGGTCTGCGCCGCGCGGCCCGGTCGGTTGCGGCGGCGTACCGCCGGCGCTGGCGGTCGAGGCGGCACGGCACGGCGCCGCATCAGCGGCGGCACGGCACGCCGCGCCGCATCAGCGGCGGCACGGCACGCCGCGCCGCATCAGCGACGGCACGGCACGTCGCGCCGCATCAGCGGCGGCACGGCACGCCGCGCCGCATCAGCGGCGCGGTGCGCCCGGCTTCGTCCGCTTGCCCGGCCCCGACGCGCGTTTGCGTTCGCCGCCAGCGGCCTTGGTCGCGCGCCCGTTGCGGCGTCCATCGCCCGGCGTCGGTTCCGCCGGACCCGGACTGGCGCCGCGACCGCGCGCCAGCAGCGCGTCGTCCGCGCCGTCGCGCACCATGCGAAAGTCGATCTTGCGCCCGTCGAGGTCGACGCGACTGACCTGCACGCGCACGCGCGTGCCGATCGCATAGCGCACGCCGGTGCGCTCGCCGCGCAGTTCCTGGCGTGTCTCGTCGAAGCGGAAGTACTCGCGGCCGAGTTCGCTCACGTGCACGAGGCCGTCGACGTACAGCGCGTCGAGCGTGACGAACAGGCCGAACGCCGTCACCGCGCTGACGCTGCCGTCGTACTCCTCGCCCAGGTGCTCGCGCATGAAGCGGCACTTGAGCCAGGCCTGGACGTCGCGCGAGGCCTCGTCGGCGCGCCGCTCGTTGGCGCTGCAGTGCGCGCCGGCCGCCTCCCACAGCGCCGTCTGCGGCGACGCCGGCTTGCCCTGCCGCGGCGCCGCCGGGCCGCCGCGGTGCGGCTCGGGTGCGCGGGTGAGCTCGCTGGGCACCAGGCGGTAGCGCCGCCCACCGAGCAGTGCCTTGACGACGCGGTGCACGAGCAGGTCGGGATAGCGCCGGATCGGGCTCGTGAAGTGCGTGTAGGCATCGTACGCGAGGCCGAAGTGGCCGACGTTGGCCGCCGTGTAGACGGCCTGCTGCATCGAGCGCAGCAGCAGGGCGTGGATCTGCATCGCGTCGGGGCGGCCCTGCACGCTCTGCGCGATGGCCTGCAGTTCGCCCGGCGTCGGCTCGTCGCTCAGGTGCAGGCCGAGCCCGAGCGCCTTCAGATGGTTCTGCAGCGCCAGGCGCTTTTGCGGCGTCGGCCCCTCGTGCACGCGGTACAGGCTCGGGTGCTCGGCGCGGGCGACGAAGTCGGCGGCACAGACGTTGGCGGCGAGCATCGCCTCCTCGATCAACCGGTGCGCCTCGGTGCGCACGAGCGGCACGATCTTCTCGATGCGGCCGTCTTCGTCACACACGATCTTCGTCTCGGTGGTCTCGAAATCGACGGCGCCGCGCCGGCTGCGTTGTCCGAGCAGCGCGCGGTAGACCTCGTGCAGGTGCAGCAGGTGCGGCACGAGTTCGACACGCCGGGCCGCCTCGGGCCCGCGCGTGTTGGCGAGCACCGACGCGACCTCGGTGTAGGTGAGGCGCGCGTGCGACCGCATCAGCGCCGGGTAGAACTGGTAGGCGCGGACGCTGCCGTCCTCGTGCACCAGCATGTCGCAGACCATCGCCAGGCGGTCCTCGTCCGGATTCAGCGAGCACAGGCCGTTGCTCAGCTTCTCGGGCAGCATCGGAACGACGCGGCGCGGGAAGTACACCGACGTGGCGCGCTCGTAGGCGTCGCGGTCCAGCGCCTCCCCGGGCTTGACGTAATGGCTGACGTCGGCGATCGCCACCACGAGCCGCCAGCCGCTGAGCGCGTTCTTGCCCTTGCCGCCGTGGTAGGGCTCGGCGTAGACCGCGTCGTCGAAGTCGCGCGCGTCCTCGCCGTCGATCGTGACCAGCGGCACGTCGGTGAGGTCGATGCGCCGGCGGCGGTCGACGGCGCGCACATGCGCCGGCAGCGCCGCCGCCTGCGCCAGCGCCTCGGCGCTGAAGTGGTGCGGCACCTCGTATTTGCGCACCGCGATCTCGACCTCCATGCCTGGGTCGTCGATCTCGCCCAGCACCTCGGCGACACGCCCCACCGGTTGCGCGTGCAACGATGGCGGCTCGGTGAGCTCGACCGACACCACCTGCCCGACGGCGGCGCTGGCCGTGGCGTTCTTCGGGATCAGGATGTCCTGGCCGTAACGGCGGTCTTCGGGTGCCACGATCCAGTGACCGCCTTCGTACAGCAGGCGGCCGATGATCGGCGCCTTGCGGCGCTCGACGATGTCGAGCACGCGCCCCTCGGGGCGGCCCTTGCGGTCCAGGCGCACGATGCGCACGCGCACGCGGTCGCGATGCAGCACCGTGCGCATCTCCTGCGGCGCGAGATAGACCGGCGGCGAGCCGTCGTCGGGCACGACGAAACCGTGGCCGTCGCGATGGCCTTCGACACGGCCTTCGAGCTCGCCCATCAGGGCCGGCGCCGCAGCGGCCGCATCCGGGTTGACGATGTCCTTGATGCTAAAATCCTCGGTTCGCGACCTGCCCAGGTGGCGGAATTGGTAGACGCACTAGTTTCAGGTACTAGCGCTTAGCGGCGTGGGGGTTCGAGTCCCTTCCTGGGCACCACGATCATAGGGCCGGCACTTGCCGGCCTTTTTTTTGGTCGCTCGTGGCGAGTGCGCGCGCATTCGCCGCAAGGCGGCTGCAAAGGTGCCGCAGGCTCGCAGCGCCGCGGTCGCGGTGCGTGGCCCCGAGTCCGTGCCCGGACGCCACCGATGAGGTCGCGCCGGTGGTGCGCCGGACCGCGCAACCGGTGCGGGTCGGCCATGCCGGCGCGTCGTCTTTCGGGTCGGCCATGCCGGCCCGCTGCCTCGCGCGTTCAGATCTTGAACTTGCGCGCCAGCCCGTCCGGGCGCAGGTTGTCGTATTCCTCGAACGGCTGGTGGATCCACGGGCTGGTGGGCAACACCTCGACGTGGTACTCGGGCATGTAGCTCGAGATGCCCTTGACCCAGATCACCGCGGCGCGCAGTTCCTCGATGACCGGCACGCCGCGCAGCCGCTCGACGACGGCGCGCAGCGTGTGGCCCGTGTCGGCCAGGTCGTCGACCAGCAGCACGCGCCCGCCCAATTCGCCCTTGGGCATCGTGATGTACTTGGCCATGTCGAGCCGGCCCTGGATCGTGCCGGCCTCGGCGCGGTACGAACTCGTGCTCATGATGGCCAGTGGCTTGTCGAACACGCGCGAGAGCACGTCGCCCGGGCGCATGCCACCGCGCGCCAGACACAGGATCTGGTCGAACTCCCAGCCCGAGGCCGCCACCTTGAGCGCCAGCCGCTCGATGAGCAGGTGGTAATCGTCCCAGGAGACGTACAGATGCTTGCCGTCGTCGGTGAGCATGAAAGCGCATCTCCCCCGGCTGGCGCCGATTCATGCACGGAACGGATGGCGCAGCAAGATCGTGTGCACGCGGTCGGGGCCGGTGCTCACCATGTCGATCGGCGCGCCGATCAGTGCCTGCATGCGCTCGAGATAGCGCCGCGCGTTGGCCGGCAACTGCTCCCAGTTCGTCAGGCCCGCGGTGCTCTCGCTCCAGCCCGGCAGCGTCTCGTAGATCGGCTCGCAGGCGGCGATGTCGTCGGCATCGAGCGGCAGCACGTCGAGCGTGCGCGCGCCGAGCCGGTAGCCGACGCCGATGCGGATCTCGGGCAGCCCGTCGAGCACGTCGAGCTTGGTGATGCACAGGCCGCTCACGCCGTTGATGATGATCGCGCGCTTGAGTGCGGCGGCATCGAGCCAGCCGCAGCGCCGGGCGCGTCCGGTGACGGTGCCGCGCTCCTGGCCGACGCTGCTCAGGTGGTGGCCGACGCTGCCGGGCGCGTCGATGTCGAGCTCGGTCGGGAACGGCCCGCCACCCACGCGCGTCGTGTAGGCCTTGGCGATGCCGAGCACGTAGTGCAGCAGCCCCGGCCCGAGCCCGGAGCCGGCGGCGGCGTTGCCGGCCACGCAGTTGCTCGACGTGACGTACGGGTAGGTGCCGTGGTCGATGTCGAGCAGCGTGCCCTGCGCGCCCTCGAACAGCAGGTTGGCGCCCGCGGCATGCGCGTTGTAGAGGCGATAGCCGACATCGGCCATCAGCGGGCGCAACTGCTCGGCCGCGCGCAGCGCCGCATCCCGGATCGGCTCGACCGCCAGTGCCTGGGCACCGAGAAAGCCGGAGAGCTCGGCGTTGTGGTGCTCGAGCAGCGCGCGCAGCCGCGCTTCGAAGCGCTGCGCGTGCTTGAGATCCTGCACGCGCAGCGCGCGGCGCGCCACCTTGTCCTCGTAGGCCGGACCGATGCCCTTGCCGGTGGTGCCGATCTTGCCGCTGCCGACGGCCTCGAGCCGCGCCTCGCGCGCACGGTCGAGCGCGACGTGACACGGCAGGATCAGCGGACAGGCCTCCGACAGGTGCAGGCGCGAGCGCACGTCGATGCCCAGCGCCTCGATGCGTTCGATCTCGGCCAGCAGGTGCGTCGGATCGACGACGACGCCGTTGCCGATATAGCAGGCGACGCCTTCGCGCATCACGCCCGAAGGCACGAGCTGCAGCGCCGTCTTGCGCCCGCCGATCACCAGCGTGTGGCCGGCGTTGTGTCCACCCTGGAAGCGCACCACGCCTTGCGCGTGGTCGGTCAGCCAGTCGACGATCTTGCCCTTGCCCTCGTCGCCCCACTGGGTGCCGACGACGACGACGTTGCGGCCTGCGCCGCGGGTGCTGCCGGGTTGCATCGCGATGCTCGTGCGCTCGTTCAGGTTCGTGGATCAAAGGCCGCGTCCGCTGCCGCCGCGCTGCCGTCGAGCGTGCGCAGCACCCAGCGCCCACCGGCGTCGACCAGTTCGCGCTCGCAACGGTAGGCCGCTGCGTCGGGTTCGTCACCGGGCAGCACCGAGACCACGGTGTGGCCCTCCTGGCGCAGCCGGCGCACCGCCGCGCGCAGCCCGCTGTCCCCGCCCCACGGCGCGCGGATCGCGCCGCCGGCCGGCAGTGCCGGCACGGCGTCGGCCAGCACCTTCAGGTCGAGGCTGAAGCCCACCGCCGGGCGGTTGCGCCCGAACACCGCGCCCACCTCGTCGTAGCGTCCACCACGCGCCAGCGCGGCGTTGGCGCGCGCGCCGTAGATCGCGAAGCGCGCGCCGCTGTAGTACGCGTAGCCGCTCATGTCCGACAGGTCGAAGCCGACCACCATCTGCGGGTAGGCCGCGCGCAGGTGGCGCTCGAGCCATTGCAGATCGTCCAGGGCACGCCGGATCAGCGCACGTGCAGGCAGCGCCTCGCGCGCTGCCGCCAGCACCTCGGCGCCGCCGTACAGACGCAGCAGCGCACGCAGTGCGCCGACGGTCTCGGCGCCGATCGACGCGCCCAGTGCGTCGATCGCGCTCGCATCCTTCTCGGCCAGCGCGTCGGCCAGTTCCTGCAGCCGTTCGCCGTCCAGCGGCACGCCGGCCAGCACGCCGCGCAGCACGCGCGCGTCGGCAAAGTCGATGACCAGCGGCGCGGCACCGGCGTCGAGCAGTGCATCGAGCGCCAGTTCGGCGGCCTCGAGATCGGCTTCCAGGCCGGCATGGCCGAAGATCTCGGCACCGAACTGCAGCGGCTCGCGCGATGCGGCCACCCCCGCCGGCCGCGTGTGCAGCACCGGCCCGCAGTAGCACAGGCGCGTGACGCCGTCGCGGTTGAGCAGGTGCGCGTCGATGCGCGCCGCCTGCGGCGTGGTGTCGGCGCGCAGGCCGAGCATGCGTCCGCTCAGCTGGTCGACGAGCTTGAAGGTCCGCAGGTCGAGGTCGCGGCCGGTGCCGCTGAGCAGCGAGTCGAGGTGCTCGAGCAGCGGCGGAACCACGAGCTCGAAGCCGTAGCTGCGGGCGCGATCCAGCAGGCGCCGGCGCAGCGCCTCGATGTGTCGCGCCTGCGCCGGCAGCACATCGGCGATGTGCTCGGGCAGCAGCCAGGGGGAATGCATCGGGCGGATGGCGTCGGTGTCCAGCGGGGAATTGTAGGCGGCAGTGCCTGCAGGGCCGCGCTTGCTGCAGCGGCGTGCGCAGCGCGCCGCGTGCAGTGCGCGTGCGGCATCGGCCGGCGCCGCAACGCGTCAGTGCCAGACGAGCAACAGCAGCATGCCGGCCAGGATGCTCGCGAGGCCGACGAAGCGGATCTGGCCATCACTCAGTTGCGTGGCCTTGACGAATACCGAGCGCCAGGCCGCCGGATTGAGAAACGGCAGCAGGCCTTCGAGCACCAGCATCAGTGCGAAGGCGCCGAGCAGCAGATCACCCATCGCGGCCGGCCCGCCCCTGGTCGCCGTGTCTGCGCCTGGCGCCGGCGGCACGCCGCCTACTTGTGCGCGCCGGCCGCAGCCGCCGGCGTGCCCGCGCTGCGCATGGCGCGGAAGAACTCGCTGCTCGGATCGAGCACCATGACGTCGCTCTTGCTGCGGAAGGTGGCGCGGTAAGCCTCGAGGCTGCGATAGAACTGCGCGAACTGCGGATCGCGCCCGAACGCGTCGGCATACAGCGCGCTGGCCTTGCCGTCGCCCTCGCCCTTGACCTTCTGCGCATCGCGATAAGCCTCGGCGATGATGATCTCGCGCTGGCGATCGGCGTCGGCGCGGATCTTCTCGGCCTCGGCCTGGCCCTGCGAACGCAGTTGGTTGGCCACCTGCTGACGCTCGGACTGCATGCGCCGGTAGACGGCGTCGGTGATGTCGGCGACGAAGTCCACGCGCTTGATGCGCACGTCGATGATCTCGATGCCGAACGGCTTGGCCTCCTCGTCCAGGCGCTTCTGCACGTCGCGCATGATCCGGTCGCGCTGGCTGGCCAGCACACCCTTCACGTCGCGCTTGGTGATCTCCTCGTTGAACGCGGCCTGCACCACCGGCGCCAGGCGCGTGTCGAGGTTACGCAGGTCGACGCCGTTGTTGCGGATGAACTGGCGCGGCTCGGCGATGCGCCACTTGACGAGCCAGTCGATCACCAGGCTCTTCTTCTCGGCGGTGAAGATCGGCCGCGACTCGGGGCTGTCCAGCGTCTGGATGCGCTTGTCCAGGTAGACGACGTTCTGGAACGGTGGCGGCAGCTTGAACTTCAGGCCCGGGTCGGTGACCACCTCCTTGATCTCGCCCAGCGCATAGACGACGCCGATCTGGCGCTGGTCGACGACGAACATCATGCTCGACGCCAGCATCAACGCGACGACGGCCGCGGCGACGAACATTGCGATGCGGTTCATGGCCCCGACCCTCCTCAGCGGCTCTCGCGCTCGCGCGAGCGCGCGCCTTCGCGCGAGCGCGCGTCGCCGGCCAGCGATGCCGCCGGCGCGGTCTCGGCGGGCGCCGGCGTCGGCGCGACCAGCG
>JAFECX010000043.1 GCA_018241895.1 Pseudomonadota bacterium | reverse complement strand
CGCAGCCGGTCGACCAGCGCTGCAGCCAGGCCGGCGGCCTCGGCCGCGGCGATGTCGGGCGCATTGGCCGCGACGAGCGGCGCCGAGCGCTCGCCGAGCCGCCGCGCCAGCGCCCGCAGCGCGGCATCCTTGGCTGCCGTGGGCGCGGCTGCGAGGCGGCGCGACGCGGCGCGTGCGGCCGCGCCGACGTGAGCCATGTACGCGGCGATGTCGATGACGTCCATGGCGCGATTTTCGCCGATCGGCCCGCACGCAGGCGGACGCTCGTGGCCCGCGCGCGGCCGGCGGCGTCGTGCAGGCTCGGCGCGGGCACGTTCGCAAGCCGCTGCCGGAGGACGGCCAGCATCATGGCGTCGTTTCGTCGCCGTGCGCACCGAGCACGCGATCGAGCCAGGCTTGCACCTCGGCCAGCGGCGCATCGATGGCCACCGTCTTGCGCCGCGTCGACGGGCCGTGCACGAGCGTGAGCGCGCGTCGCGGCAGCCGCAGCTCGGCGGCCAGCCAGGCGAGCAGGGCCTCGTTGGCCTTGCCGTCTGCGGGTGGCGCCGCGAGGCGCAGGCGCAGCGCGCCGTCGAAGAGGCCGTCGGCACCGGTGCGGCGCGCACCGGGCACCACTGCCAGCGCGAGCCGCACGCCGCCTGCCGCCGTCCCGTGGGCACGGCCCGCGGCGAGGCACGGCCAGGACGTGCTCACGCCGCCTCGGAGCCGGCTGCCTTCTTCGCGGCCGTCTTCCTGGCCGGCGTCTTCTTTGCTGCCGTGGCGGCATCGCCGCCCGCGGCCTTGCCGGCGTACTTGCGCGGCTCGAACTCGAACACCACTTTGCCTTCCTTCGGGTCGAAGGCGAGGTAGGCCTTGAAGGCGCGCCGCGTGCGGTTGGAGACGAAGTGCTCGAGCAGCGAGGTCTTGCCGGTGGCCAGCAGCCGGGCGAATTCCTCGCGGCTCACGGGCTGCTGCAGGATGATCTTGCCGCTCTTGAAGTCGCAGGTCTGGTGCGCTCCGACGCTGTGCTCGCACACGTAGTTGGCGCCGTGCTCGTAGACGTGCCCCTGGCACTTTGGACAGGGCCCGAGCGATTCCTGGGCGGAGAAGTCGACCGGCTCGCCGTCGGCCTGCGCAGCGCGCTCGGCCTCGCCGAAATCGAACTCGAGCTTCCAGTTGCCGATCTCGTCGTCGAAGACGAGCTTCAGCTCGGCCGTGAAGGGCCAGCCGGCCTTGGAGCGGAAGCCCTCGAGCGGGCCGATCTTCCTGTCGCGCAGGAAGGCCTCGGCCTCGGCGGCTTCGAACGCGCGCCCGGCCGGGATCTTGGTGATCGAGAAGCCGCAGCCTTCGCCGCTCGCGTCGGCTCCGGTGCAGGCGTAGCGCCGGTAGTTCTCCTTGACGACGCCGCCGCACTTCGGGCACGGCGTCGCGAGCGTCGCGTAGTCGCCCGGGATGGTGTCGCGGTCGTACTCCTTGGCCTTCCTCACGATGCGCTCGGCCATCGCGGCGATGTCGGCCATGAAGGCCGCGCGCGCCAGGCGCCCGTGCTCCATCTCGGCGAGCCGGTATTCCCACTGGCCGGTGAGCTCGGGCCTGGTGAGGTCGTCGACGTCCAGGCCGCGCAGCAGCGTCATGAGCTGGAACGCCTTGGCGGTGGGCACCAGCTCGCGGCCTTCGCGCAGCATGTACTTCTCGGCGATCAGCCCTTCGATGATGGCCGCGCGCGTGGCCGGCGTGCCCAGGCCCTTGTCGCGCATCGCCTCGCGCAGCTCGTCGTCGTCGATCAGCCTGCCGGCGCCTTCCATCGCCGACAGCAGCGTGGCCTCGGTGTAGCGCGCCGGAGGGCGCGTCTGGAGCGCGATCGCCTCGGCGTCGGCGACCTTGACCTGTTCGCCTTCGGCCACCGGCGCCAGGTTGGCGTCCTCGTCCTGCGCCTCCTTGCCGTACACGGCCAGCCAGCCGGGCTTGACGAGCACCTTGCCGTGGGTCTGGAAGTGATGCGTGCCGCTCGCGGTGGCGACGACGCTCGTGCGCGTGGTGACGAGGTACTCGGCGCTCGGGTAGAAGACGGCGAGGAAGCGCTTGACGACGAGGTCGTACAGCTTGGCCTCGGGCTCGCTGAGCGAGCCCGGCGCCTGCAGCGTCGGGATGATGGCGAAGTGGTCCGAGACCTTGGCGTTGTCGAACACGCGCCTGCTCGCCGTGACGTAACCCGCGTCGAGCGCCTTGCGCGCGTGGCCCGACAGCGCGCGCAGCGCGCCGGGCAGCTCGGCGCCGGCCAGCATGCCGACGGTCTTCTTCACCGTGCTCAGGTAGTCCTCGGGCAGCGCGCGCGAGTCGGTGCGCGGGTAGGTCAGCGCCTTGTGCTTCTCGTACAGCGCCTGCGCCAGCGCGAGCGTGGTCTTGGCCGAGAAGCCGAAGCGGCCGTTGGCCTCGCGCTGCAACGTCGTCAGGTCGTACAGCAGGGGGCTGGCCTGGGTGCTCGGCTTGGCTTCGTCGGTGACGCTGGCGCTGCCGCCGCGCACCGCGGCGGCCACCGCCTCGGCTTCGGCGGCGCTCCACAGGCGGTCGGCCTTGAGTTCGGCATCGTCGGGGTTCTTCTTCCACTTCGGGTCGAACCACTTGCCCTCGTAGCTGCCGGCGGCGGCGACGAACTGCGCCTTCACTTCCCAGTACGCGCGCGGGATGTGGCGGCGGATCCGCTCCTCGCGCTCGACCACGATCGACAGCGTCGGCGTCTGCACCCGCCCCACGGTGGTGAGGAAGAAGCCGCCGTCGCGCGAGTTGAACGCCGTCATCGCGCGCGTGCCGTTGATGCCCACGAGCCAGTCGGCCTCGCTGCGGCTGCGCGCGGCGTCGGCCAGGCCGAGCATCGCCTCGTCGCTGCGCAGCTTCTCGAAGCCCTCGCGGATCGCCTGCGGCGTCATGCTCTGCAGCCACAGGCGGCGGATCGGCTTGGCCAGCGGCTTGCCGGCGGCCGCGTACTGCACGATGAGGCGGAAGATCAGTTCGCCCTCGCGCCCGGCGTCGCAGGCGTTGACGATGGCGCCCACGTCCTTGCGCCGGATCAGCTTGACGAGCGCATGGAGCCGCGTCTTGGCCTTGTCGATCGGCGCCAGGTCGAAGTGCGGCGGCACCACCGGCAGGTGCGCGAAGCTCCACTTGCCGCGCTTGACCTCGTACTCGTCGGGCGCCTTGATCTCCACCAGGTGGCCGACGGCGGACGTGACGACGTGGGTGTCGTTCTCGAAGTGCTCGGCGTGCTTTTCGAACTTGCCCGCCACGGGCGTGAGTGCGCGCACGATGTCCTGCGCCACGCTCGGTTTCTCGGCGATGATGATGGTCTTGCTCATCGGTCCTGGCCTGGTCCGCGGTCGCGCGGGCGTGCCTACAATGCCGCCTCTCGCGCGCACGCACACACACACGCGCGCGCCCGCATGGTTTCAATGTACCGAATGAACAAGACCACGCAAGCGCGCCGTCGCCAGCGGACCCAGGCCGCCGCCCGCCACACCGAGGTGCACGCGCGGCCGGCCGAGCGCGCAGCGGGCGCCGCCGGCGGCCGGCGCATCCAGGTGCGCAGGAGCGGCGTGCACGGCAAGGGCATGTTCGCGCTCGTGCCCATCGCCCAGGGCGAGCGCATCATCGAGTACATCGGCGAGGTGATCACGTGGGCGGCAGCGCAGAAGCGCCACCCGCACGATCCGAGCGACCCGAACCACACCTTCTTCTTCCACATCGACGACAAGCACGTCATCGACGGCGCCCGGCGCGGCAACTCGGCACGCTGGATCAACCATTCCTGCGAGCCCAACTGCCAGGCGGAGGAGGAAGATGGCCGCATCTTCGTCGACGCGCTGCGCGACATCGCGCCGGGCGAGGAGCTGTTCTACGACTACGGCCTCATCGTCGACGAGCGCCACACGCCGGCGCTCAAGAAGCAGTACGCGTGCCGCTGCGGCAGCACGCACTGCCGGCGCACGATGCTGGGCAGGAAGAGGTAGCACGGGCGGCAGGCGAGCATGAGCCCCGTGAGCGAACCGGCCCACCTGCGCTGGGGTGCCGAGGCGCTGTGGCAGCAGCTGCTGCCGCTGCTGCCGGGGCTGACGGTGGAGGTGGTCGGCCGCACCGATTCGACCAACACGCGGCTCATCGAGCGTGCGCGGGCCGCGGCCGGCGACCCCGACGCGCCGGTGACGCGGCCGGGCCGGATCGAGGCCGTCGGCGGCGAGCGCGCGGCGCCTTACGGCCGCCGCGCCGGCGACGTCGAGCCGTGCCTGCTGGTGGCCGAGCAGCAGACGCGCGGGCGCGGGCGGCTCGGCCGCGACTGGACGTCGAACCCGATCGACTCGCTCACGTTCTCGCTGGCGCTCGAGTTCGAGCCTGTCGAGTGGTCGGGGCTGTCGCTGGCCGTGGGCCTCGCGCTGGCCGAGGCGCTGGACGATGCCACGCCGCCCGCGGCGCCGCGCATCGGCCTGAAGTGGCCCAACGACCTGTGGCTGTTCGACGGCGCGCGCGCCGGGCGCAAGCTCGGCGGCATCCTGATCGAGACGCTGAGCGTGGGCGGCCGTCGCATGGGCGTCATCGGCGTCGGACTGAACGTGCGGCCGGTCGCGGTCGACGGCGTCGCCACGGCGTCGCTGCAGGAGCTGCTGCCGGGCATCGACGCCCCGGCGGCGCTGGCGCGCGTCGCGCTGCCGCTGGTGCGTGCGCTGCGCCGCTTCGAGCACGAGGGCTTCGCGCCGCTGGTCGCGGCCTATGCGCGACGCGATCTGCTGCGCGGGCAGGCCATCGGCACCAACGGCGAGGCCGGCCACGGCGTCGCCGACGGCGTCGACGCCGAAGGCGCGCTCCGGCTGCGCGACAGCGACGCGCGCCTGCACCGCATCACGAGCGGCGAGGTCAGCGTGCGCCTGCATGGCGCCGGCGTGCAGGTGCCGGCAGGCGCGGTGCCGGCAGGCGAGGGGCCGGCAGGCGAGGGGCCGGCAGGCGAGGGGCCGCCTGCGCCGCT
>JAFECX010000042.1 GCA_018241895.1 Pseudomonadota bacterium | reverse complement strand
GGCTCAACGCCGACTTGAAGCAGGCCATCGGCACAAAGGTGCCGGTGCGCACGAAGGCCAAGCTGCGCGCCGCTGCCGACGAGCACATGCAATTCATCGCCGCCAACCGCGATCGCGTTCGGGCCTACTTCCAAGACCCGATCGTCAAGTACGCGGCGTGAAAACTTCATCTTGCCGGATCAATAACGTTGTTGACTGCGACAATGCTGCTATCCGAGACGACATGAAGGGGCATGGGACACAGGTTGGCCCATCGTCCACTCCGCCAGCGTTTGCAAGTGATGGCGGCACCCTCGGGGGTGCCGCAATGCGTTTGGGCGCCGATGCATTGCGGCGCCGATGCATGCCGGCGCCGCGAACGTCGCGCACCCGGTGGCGGCGACGCGCGCGCCTGGGGCCGCACCGAACCCGTCTTGCCCAGCGGCTGCACGGGTGCGCGGTGAGGTGGCTACGCGGGCGCGCTGTGAGGTGGCTGCGCGGGCGCGCTGTGAGGTGGCTGCGCGAGCGCGCAGGTGCGAAACCCGGCGTAGACGTCGTTGCGGTGTGGAGGAAAGAAGTTGCGCAGTGCGTTGTGCGCAAAGCGCGGGCGCGTCGCCCACGAGCCGCCTCGGAGCACCTTGCGGTAGCCGAACCAAGGCGCCGAGTACTCCTTGTACGGGTGGTCGACGACGAATCCGGGGTAGGGATAGAAGGGGCTCGCGGTCCACTCCCAGACGTTGCCGATCATCTGGCGGCAACCCGCGGCGCTGTCGCTGGCGGCAAACGCGGCGACGTCGACGCAGCCGGCGGCGCCCGCGTCCAGGTTGGCGCGCGTGTCGTCGGGCTCGCCTTGCCCCCAGGGGTAGCGGCGCTTGGCCGCGAGAGTCGGCACGTCGCTGCCGGCAGCGACGTCGGCATCTGCGCCCGCCGCACTGGCCGCAAGCTCCCATTCGGCTTCGGTCGGCAGCCGTCTGCCGGCCCAGCGGCACCAGGCCTCGGCCTCGTACCAGCTGACGTGCACCATCGGCGCATGCGGCTCGAGCGCCACCATGCGGTCGAAATCGCGCCGCAGCCAGCCACCGCCGGCACGCTGCCAGTACGGCGGATGCTGCAGGCCGGTGCGCGTGCGCCAGCCCCAGCCCTGACGGCTCCAGAGCGCGCGCGCGAGATAGCCGCCAGCGTCGACGAAGGCCGCGAACTCGGACTGCGTCACGGGTGCACGTGCGATCCTGAAGGGCGCCAGCTCGACCGGGTGCGCCCACTTCTCGTTGTCGAACACGAAGGGCGCGTCGGGGCTGGTGCCGAGCAGGAAGCGTCCGCCCGCGAACGCCACGTCCCCGGCCAGTGGCCCTGCGTGCGCGCTTGATGCCGCTGCATGGCGCCCGACGAAGGCCGGCGCCGCATAGCCCAGCGTCTGCCGCATGTACGTGAATGCCTCGCAGTGCATGTCGGAGTGGATGAGCGCGAGCAGGTGCAGGTAGGTCTGCTCGGGCCCCTCGGTGCCGCGCGCCAGATCCTCGAGCACGGCGTCCTTCACGCGCGCCATGTAGTCGAGCGTTGCGCGCCGCTCGGGCAGATCGAGATGCCAGCGCTCGTCGTGGTCGACGCCGAACGAGTCGTACAGGTCGCCGGCGTGCGCCATGACAGCCGGGCGTCCGCGCCGCGGACGCAGCACGAACGCATCGTAGAAGAACGCGCAATGCCCGAGCTCCCAGCGCAACGGGTTGACGATCTCGAGCAACGGCACCTCGAGCTGCGCGTCGTGCAGGTCGGCCACGCATTCGAGCGTGCGCTCGTGCGCCTCCTGCACCATGGTCGCCAGTTGCGCTGCGGGCAATGTGTGGTGCTTGTCGTCGATTGCGTTCATTTTCTTGCGTCTGCGGTCCGGCTCGCAGCGCGCATGCGGCGCCACGCGATACGTTGCGCGCGCTCCACCGCGAATGCAGCGGACAGCGTGGCGCCGTGCCTCTTGCCGCATCGTCGCACGATTGCACGAGCCGCGCGAGGCCGCGCGCGGCACGAGGCCAGGCTACGAGCGATGCACGGCCGTTGTGAAGGCGCTCGCTCCCCTCGCGGGCATGCCCGCGAGGCCCAGGAGGCTGCGCGAGCGCCGCCTGGTAAGAACGAGCGCCGGCAATTCCTGCAGCACCTGGCCCATGCGCCAACGCATGGCGGCGCGCATCGATGCCCTGCCGCAGGCCCGAGGCGCGTCGTGCCCGGTCGTGCCCCCGGTCGTGCCCTGCCGTGCCGGCCACGCGGCCGCAGCGCTGGCGCCCGCGGGCACGAAGCATCGGCGCAATTCCCGGCATCGCGCGGCGCCGGTGGGGCGAGGCGGGCGGCGTGGTTGGCCGCTGCGCAGGCGTCGCCCGCCGGCGCCTCCTCGGTCATGCCGCGACGCGCGCAATGACTTGCAGCGTGCCGGGTTGCCGGATGACCTACAGATCCAGATCCTTCGCGACGATGGTCTTCATGATCTCGGTGGTGCCGCCGTAGATCGTCTGGATGCGCGCATCGGCGAAGGCGCGCGAGACGCGGTATTCGCGCATGTAGCCGTAGCCGCCGTGCAGCTGCAGGCAGCGGTCGGCGACCTTCGTCTGCAGCTCGGTCGTCCACCACTTGAGCCGCGCCGCACGCGCCGGGGTGAGCGCCGAGCGCAGGTGCTCGGCGATGCAGTCGTTGAGGTAGGTGCGCGCGAGGTCGAGCCCGGTGGCCAGCTCGGCCAGCACGAAGCGCGTGTTCTGGAACTTCGCGAGCGGCTGGCCGAACGCGGTGCGCCCGCGCACGTACTCGAGCGTGTAGACGAGCACCCCTTCGGCGGCGGCCACCGCACCGGCGGCCAGCGACAGCCGCTCCTGCGGCAGGTGGTGCACGAGCTGGCCGAAGCCTTCGCCTTCGGCGCCCAGGCGGTCGGCCGCCGGCACGCGCATGGCGTCGAACTGCAGCTCGCTCGTGTCCTGGGCATGCAAGCCCAGCTTGGCCAGGTTGCGCCCGCGCACGAGGCCCGGCGTGCGGCCGTCGACGACGAACAGCGTCAGGCCGCCGCGCCGGTCGGCAGCGCCAGCCTCGTCGGCCGCCGCGGTGCGCGCGGCGACGACGAAAAGGTCCGCGTTCTGGCCGTTCGAGACGAAGGTCTTGGCGCCGTCGATCACGTAGTGGTCGCCCTCGCGGCGCGCGCGCGTGCGGATGCCGGCCAGATCGCTGCCGGCGCCGGGCTCGGTCATGGCGATGGCAAGGACCCGCTCTCCGCTGGCGACGCCGGGCAGCCAGCGCGCCTGCTGCTCGTCGCTCGCCAGGTCGGTGAGGTAGGGCAGCACGACGTCGTTCTGCAGCGACACCGCCACCGCGCAGGAGGCGGCGCCGATGCGCGCGATCTCCTCGACCACGATGGCGTGGCAGCGGTAGTCGCGCAGCCCCGGCCCACCGTAGCGCTCGGGCACCGCAAAGCCCAGCATGCCCAGCGCGCCGGCGTCGGTGAAGAAGCTGCGCGGCAGGCGGCCCGCCGCCTCCCAGGCATCGAGCTCGGGCGCGATGCGCTCGCGCGCCCAGCGCCGCACCGCGGTGCGCAACGCGCGGTACTCGTCGCCGTAATCCAGCCGTGCGGCCGTGGCGGCGTCGATGGCCGTGAACTCGCGGTCGAACGCGCTCATGAGTCGTGGCCGCAGGCCTTGGGCCGGCAGGCGTCGGGCAGGCGCACGATCCCGCCCGGGGCGAGGCGGGAGTCCGGCGGCGCGCCCGCCGCGCCCGCGCTCTTGCGCATGTCGCAGCGGCGCAGGTTGCGTCGAAAGCCGTTGCTGCCGCAGTGGCGGTTCGAGATGTCGGCGCGGCTGGCCGCGCTGTCGCGAGGCGTGCGGGCTGCAGGTTCCATCATCGTTCGCTGACTCCTTCGAAGACGCGGCGACCGTTCACGCTCCCTGGCGAGTGCGGCCGAATGCGGCCGAGTGCGGGCGATTGCGAGCAATCGCAGGCCATCGCAGGCGGCTTCAGCCGATGACGTGCAGCGCCGCGCCGCTGCGTGCAAGCACCCGGCCGACGACCGCCGCCGCGTCGAAGCCGTGGCGCGCGAACACCGCGCGCACCGCGTCCAGCGCGGCCGGCGCGCACGACACGAGCAGCCCGCCGCTGGTCTGCGGATCGGTGAGCAGCGCGCGCTCGGCGGCGGCGAAGTCCGCCGGCAGTTCGACCTCGCCGCCGTAGGCCGCCCAGTTGCGGCCCGAGGCGCCGGTGACGATTCCGCGTGCGGCCAGTTCGCGCACGCCCGGCAGCAGCGGCACGCACGGCCACTGCAGTTCGATCGTGCAGCGCGCGCCGCGCGCCATCTCGAGCGCGTGCCCGGCGAGGCCGAAGCCGGTGACGTCGGTGAGCGCGTGCACGCCGGCCAGCGCCGCGAGGTCGGGGCCGGGCGTGTTCAGCCGCGTCGTGGTGGCGATCATCTGCGCGTAGCCGTCGGCGCCGAGCAGATCCTTCTTGAGCGCCGCGCTCATCACGCCCACGCCCAGCGGCTTGCCCAGCACCAGCAGGTCGCCGGGCCGGGCGTCGGCGTTGCGCCGGACCTGCTTGGGATGCACGAGGCCGAGCGCGACCAGGCCGTAGATGGCCTCGACCGAATCGATGCTGTGGCCGCCGGCGATCGGGATGCCGGCGCTGCGGCACACCGAGGCGCCGCCTTCGAGCACGCGCGCGATGGTCGCGGTCGACAGCACCGAGATCGGCATGCCCACCAGGGCCAGCGCCAGGATCGGGCGCCCGCCCATCGCGTAGACGTCGCTCAGCGCGTTGGTGGCGGCGATGCGGCCGAAGTCGGCAGGGTCGTCGACGATGGGCATGAAGAAGTCGGTGGTCGCGATCAGCGCCTGCTCGTCGTTGAGCTGGTAGACGGCGGCGTCGTCGGCGGTCTCGATGCCGACCAGCAGTTCCCTGGGCACCGGCAGCGACACGGTGCTGCGCAGCACCTCGGACAGCACGCCGGGGGCGATCTTGCAGCCGCAGCCGCCGCCGTGCGACAGCGACGTGAGGCGGGGTTCGGCGCCGGCGCCGGCGGCGAGCGACGCGACAGACGCGGTGGACGCAGGAGCCGCGGCAGACGAAGGAACGGTGTTCATGGCGTTGATGCGTCGGGTGCGCGTGCCAGCAGCCTGCCGACCAGGGCCAGCAGCGCGGCGCGCTCGGCCTGGGGTGCGAAGCGCGGCGATCGCGCGGCCAGGGTGGCAGCAAGGCGCGGCAGCATATCGCGATCGTCGCGCGCACGTGCGAGCAGGGCGGCCAGGGCCGCGTCGTCGCTGGGCGCGAACAGGCCTTCGTAGTCGTCGCCGAGCAGCCCCAGGTGGCCGTCGATGCGCGAGGCCAGCACCGGCGTGCCGCTGCGGATGGCCTCGATGACGACCTGCGCGCCGCCTTCCATGCGGCTCGCGTTCACCAGCACGTGTGCGCGCTGGACGCGGCGGCGCACCTCGTCGTGCGGCCGCCCGCCGAGCCAGCGGAACTGCGGCCGGCCTGCGGCCAGCGCCGTCGCCTGTGCGCCGAGGGCGGGCTCGAGCGCGCTGCCGATGTGGTCGAGCCGGATGTCGCGCCGCGCCGCCAGCCGCTCGGCCGCGCGCCAGTAGGTGCGCGGGTCCTTCTCGTCGCGCAGGTGCCCGACCATCAGCGCGCGCAGATGATGCGCCGTGCGCGCCAGCGCAGCGCGCGCCGGGCTCGACTGCAGCACCACCTGCGCCTTGGCGCGCAGCGCCGCGGGCAGACGGTGCGCGCCCAGTTCGTTGAGCACCACCAGCGCGTCGGCGAGCATGAGCGAGCGCTGCGCCGCGGCGTCGAAGTCGATGTCGCGGTACAGGTCGGTGCCGGTGAGCACGACAACCAGCGGCCGCCCGGGGTGCCTCGCGTGCCAGGCGGCAATCGAAGCCGCCGAGCGCCGCGCGTGCAGGGCGATCATGCCGGCCTCGTCGCCGTCGTCCCAGGCGTCGGCGAGGCGCACGCGATACCTGCTGCCGAGCATGCGCGCCCAGCGCCGGGCCGTGTGCCAGTTGCCGTTGTTGGCCGCCGCCAGCGCCGGTGTCACGATGGCCAGGGAAAGACGGCTCACGCGGCGGGCCTCGCGCGGTGCTCGCTCACGCTGCGTGGGGGAGTCGGCGGCAGCCGCTCCCGAGTCAAGCCCGGCCTCGGCCGCCGGCCACGAAGAGTGCGAACCAGCCGCGCGCATCGCTCCAGTGGCGCGGCTCGCCAAAGCCGGCCTCGCGCAGCAGCGCGGCAAAGGCGTCGCGCGTCCACTTGTAGGAATTCTCGGTGTGGATGCGCTCGCCGGCGGCGAAGGCGCGCTGGCCGCCGCGCCAGCGCACGAGGCAGGCCGCGCGCGCTTCGAGGTGCATCTCGATGCGCGAGGCGGCGCGCTCGTAGTGCGCCACGTGCCGCCACTGGCGCAGATCGAAGTCCGCACCCAGCAGGGTGTTCAGATGCCGCAGCACGTTGAGGTTGAAGGCCGCCGTCACCCCCAGCGCGTCGTCGTACGCGGCCTCGAGGACGTCGCTTGCCTTCACGAGGTCGACCCCGATCAGCAAGGCGCCGCTGCCGGCCAGCGCGCGCGCCTGGCGCAGCAGCTCGAGCGCCGCGACGGGATCGAAGTTGCCGATGCTGGAGCCGGCGTAGAAGACGAGCGCCCGGGTGCCGGCCAGTCCGGCGGGCAGTTCGAGCCGGCGCGAGAAGTCCAGCCCCACGCCGACCAGCTCGAGTGCCGGGTGCTCGCGCTGCAGCGGCGCGAGTGCGCCGGCCAGATGCTCGGCACAGATGTCGACGGCGACGTAGCGCTGCGGTGCCAGCAGCGCACACAGCGCCGCCCCCTTGGCACAGTTGCCGGCACCCAGGTCGACGATGACCGGCGCCGGCCCGGTGTGCCCGCGCACCGCGTCGGCGATCGCCGTGCCGTGTTCGGCGAGGATGGCGGCCTCGGTGCGCGTCGGGTAGTACTCGTCCAGGCGGGTGATGGCGTCGAACAGTGCCGAGCCCTGCGCGTCGTAGAAGAACTTGGGTGCAAGCGCGGCGTGCGGGCGCAGCAGACCGGCCGCGGCCTCGGCGGCGTCGTCGGCATCATGGTGCAGTTGCAGCAGGCGGGGCGAGTTCATCGGGCAGTGGCTGACGAGTGCTGCGCCAGCCACTGTAGGGCGCGGCGCGGCCCGCGTCGACCGGGGTGTCCTCGGATGCGACCGGGTCTCTGTGTAGCATGGCCGCCTCGCACTGCCCGCGCTCGCATCCATGCAGGCTGACTCGCCAGCCGGTCGAAACGCCCGGACCTCCCTGTTCGGCCCGCTCACGCTCGCGCGTGGCGCGGCGCTCGCGCTGCTGGCCTGCCTGTGGCTTGCGATGCTCGGCGCGCGTTCGCTCGCCGGCCCCGACGAGGGACGCTACGCGACGCTGTCGCTGGGCATGCTGCAAAGCGGCGACTGGATCGTGCCGCGCCTGAACGGCCTGCTGTACTTCGAGAAGCCGCCGCTGCAGTACTGGGCCGGCGCGGCGGCGATGGCCCTGTTCGGCGTCGACGAGTTCGCGGCGCGCCTGTGGCCCGGGCTGAGCGGGCTCTTCTGCGTGGCATGCCTGGCCTTCACGGCGGCGCGGCTGCGCGGGCGCGAGACGGGCTGGCACGCGCTCGCGGCGGGCGGCTCGACGACCTGGATCGTCGTCAACAGCCAGTTCCTGTCGCTCGACGCCGGGCTCACCGCAGCGCTCACGCTCGCGCTGTGCGCGCTGCTGCTGGCCGAGCAGGCGGGCCAGGTGCGCTCGCGGCGGCGCTGGATGCTGCTGGCCTGGCTGGGAGTGGCGCTGGCCGTGCTGAGCAAGGGCCTGATCGGCATCGTCATCCCCGCCGCGGCGCTGCTGCTGCGCGCGGCGTGGGAGCGCGACTGCGGCTTCTGGCGCGGGCTCGAGTGGCGCCGCGGGCTGGCGGTCCTGCTGCTGGTGGCGGCGCCCTGGTTCGTCGTCGTGTCGTGGCGCGAGCCCGCGTTCGCGCGCTTTTTCTTCGTCCACGAGCACGTCGAGCGCTTCCTGACGCCGGTGCACCGGCGCGAGGGTGCCTGGTGGTCGTTCGTGCCGGTGCTGCTGGTCGGCTTCCTGCCGTGGACCGCGGCGCTGCCTGCGCTGCTGCGACCGCGCGACCGCGCCGAGCGGCTGATGCTCGCCTGGGCCGGCTTTGTGTTCGTGTTCTTCAGCGCCTCGAGTTCGAAGCTGCCCTCGTACATCCTGCCGATGTTCCCGCCGTTGGTGCTGCTGCTGGCGCCGCGGCTGCAGGCCGCCGGCGCGCGCCGGCTGGCACGCTGGCTCGCCGTCGCCGCGCTGGCCTGGCTGGCGCTGCTGGCGGCGACGCCGTTCGCCGCCCGCTGGACCAGCGCGCAGACGCCCGCTGCGGTCATCGAGCCGCTGGCGCGCGGGCTGGGCGCGGCAGCGCTGGTGTTCCTCGTCGGCGCGCTGGTGGCGGCGCTGGCGCTGCGCCGTGGCGCGCGTGCCGGCGCGGTGGCGGCGATGGCCGTCGCGCATCTGCTGGCGCTGTTCGTGGCACTCGCGGCGCACGACCCCTTCGGACAGCTCAAGAGCAGCGACGCGCTCGCGCGCCTCGTGCCCCCGGACACGCCGGTGTTCGCCGTCGGCGAGTACGACCAGACGCTGCCGTTCTACCTGCGTCGCGACGTCACGCTGGTGGCTATAGTGGACGAGTTCGATCTCGGCGAGCGTCTCGAGCCGGCGCGCTGGATCCCGACGCTCGAGGGTTTCGTCGAACGCTGGCGGCAGATGCCGCGCGCCGCCGCCTACCTTTCCCGCGACACGCTGGCCGAGCTGCGCCGGCGCGGCGTCGATGGCCGGGTCGTGTTCACCGATCCGCGGCGCATCGTCATCGTCAAGCCATGAAAACCTCCGACCTCGTCATCGTCCTTGCGGGCGTCTTGCTCAATGCCGTGGCGCAACTGCTGCTCAAGAGCGGCGCGGCGGCGGTCGGCCCGATCGGCGGCTGGGCATCGCTGCGCGGCGCGCTGCCGACGCTGGCGCTGCACCCGGGCGTGCTCGGCGGGCTGGTCTGCTATGCGGTGTCGGTGGTGGTGTGGATCGTGGCGCTGTCGCGCGTCGATGTGAGCATCGCGTATCCGCTGCTGTCGGTGGGCTATGTCGTCAACGCGCTGCTGGCGATGTGGCTGTTCGGCGAGGCGGTGAGCGCGCAGCGCTGGCTGGGCATCGGCATCATCCTGGTCGGCGTGACGCTGGTGGCACGCTCGGGACAGGCCTGATGAACGCACCCCTTTCGCCCTTTCTTCCCTTCACGCGGCCTTCGATCGACGAGGAGACGATCGCTGCCGTCGCCGACGTGCTGCGCTCGGGCTGGATCACGACCGGGCCGCGCTGCAGCGAACTGGAGGCGGCGCTGTCGGCGCGTTACGGCGGGCGCCCGGTGCGGCTCGCCAGCTCGGCCACGGCCGCACTCGGGATCGCGCTGCGCGTGGCCGGCATCGGAGCCGGCGACGAGGTCATCACGACGCCGCTGTCGTGGGTGGCCACGGCCAACGTCGTCCTCGAGGTCGGCGCGACGCCGGTGTTCGTCGACGTCGATGCGGCGACGCGCAACATCGATCTCGAGCAGGCCGCGGCGGCCGTCACGCCGCGCACGCGCGCGCTGCTGCCGGTGGACCTCGCGGGGCTGCCCGTCGACCGCGACCGCCTCCATGCGCTGGCAGCGCGCCACGGGCTGCGCGTGATCGAGGACGCGGCGCAGTCGATGGGGGCGCGCTGGCGCGCTCGCGAGATCGGCAGCTTCGGCGACCTCGTCTCGTTCAGCTTCCATCCGAACAAGAACATGACGAGCATCGAGGGCGGATGCCTGGTCATGAACGACGAGGCCGAGGCGCGGCGCTTCGAGAAGCTGCGCCTGCAGGGCGTGACGCGGCATGCCGACGGCGGCATGGACGTCGACGTGCTCGGCGGCAAGAGCAACCTCACCGACGTGGCGGCGGCGGTGGGCCTCGGGCAGTTGCGCCACCTGGACGCGTTCAACGCGCGGCGCCACCAGCTCGCGCGCCGCTACTTCGAGCGTTTTCCGCGCGCGCTCGGCTTCGAGCTGCCCGTGGCGGACTTCGAACAGAGCAACTGGCACATGTTCCAGCCGCTGCTGCCGGCCGGCAGCGACCGGGGCCGCTTCATCGAGGCGATGCGCGCCGAGGGCATCGGCGTCGGCGTGCACTACCCGGCGCTGCACCTGTTCACGCTGTATCGCGCGCGCGGCCACCGCGAAGGCCAGTTCCCGCACGCCGAGGACATCGGCCGGCGCACGGTGACGCTGCCGCTCTTTCCGGCGATGGCCGATGCCGACGTCGACCGCGTCTGCGCCGCCCTCGAGCGCGTGCTGCGCCGAGGTGGCGCATGACGGGGCGCGACGGCGTCGACCTGCGGCACCACGGCGTCACCGTGGCCGACGCGCCGCGACCGGGGGCCGTCGCCGTGAGCGTCGTGATCCCCGTCTACAACGAGGAGCCGACGCTGCCGCTGCTGTTCGCGCGCCTGTATCCGGCGCTCGACGCGCTGGGCATCGACTACGAGATCGTCTTCGTCAACGACGGCAGCGTCGACCGCTCGGCGCAGATCCTGGCCGCGCAGTTCGAGGCGCGGCCCGATGTCACGCGCGTCGTCCTCTTCAACGGCAACTTCGGCCAGCACCGCGCGATCCTGGCCGGCTTCGAGTACAGCCGCGGCGAGCGCGTGGTGACGCTCGACGCCGATCTGCAGAACCCGCCGGAGGAGATCGGGCGGCTGCTGGCGGCGATGGACCAGGGCCACGACTACGTCGGCACCATCCGCCGCATGCGGCAGGACTCGATATGGCGGCGTTGGGCGAGTCGGGCGATGAACCGCCTGCGCCACCGCATTACGCGCATCCGCATGACCGACCAGGGCTGCATGATGCGTGCCTACAGCCGCAACATCGTGCAGCTCGTCAATCGGTGCGGCGAGATGAACACCTTCATCCCGGCGCTCGCCTTCCAGTTCGCACGCACGCCGACCGAGATCGAGGTCGCCCACGAGGAGCGCGCGGCGGGCACATCCAAATACTCGCTGTACAGCCTGATCCGGCTCAACTTCGACCTCGTGACCGGCTTCTCGGTGGTGCCGCTGCAGTGGTTCTCGATGCTCGGCATGGCGGTCTCGGTGGGCGCAGCGGCGCTGGTGGTGCTGCTGGTGGCCCGACGCGTGGTGTTCGGGCCGGAAGAGGGAGGCCTGTTCACGCTGTTCGCGATCGCCTTCCTGCTCATCGGCCTCGCCCTCTTCGGCATCGGGCTGCTCGGTGAATACATCGGGCGCATCTACCAGGAGGTGCGCGCGCGGCCGCGCTACGTCATCAGCGCCGTGCTGGAGCGACGGCCGTGACGCGCGCGCTCGTCTTCGCCTACCACGATGTCGGCGTGCGTTGCCTGCAGGCCGTGCTGGACGCGGGCGTCGAGGTGCCGCTGGTCGTCACGCACCGCGACCAGCCGGGCGAGACGATCTGGTTCGCGAGCGTCGCCGAACTGGCGCGCGCGCGCGGCATCGCGTGCATCATGCCCGACGATCCGAACACCGACGAGGTGCTCGCCGCCTGCCGCGCGACCGCGCCGGACTTCCTCTTTTCGTTCTACTACCGCCGCATGCTCGGCGCGGCGCTGCTTGCGCTGGCGCCGCGCGGCGCCTACAACCTGCACGGTTCGCTGCTGCCGCGCTACCGCGGGCGTGCACCGGTGAACTGGGCGATCCTGAACGGCGAGCGCGAGAGCGGCGCCACGCTGCACGTGATGGATGTCAAGCCCGACCATGGCGCGATCGTCGATCAGGAGGCGGTGCCGATCGGCGCGGACGACACGGCGCGCCAGGTGTTCGACCGCGTCACCGAAGCCGCGGCACGCGTCGTGGCGCGCAGCGTGCCCCGGCTGGTCGCCGGCACGGCTCGCCTGACGCCGCAGCAGCATCTGGGCGGCCAGTATTTCGGCGGCCGCAAGCCCGAGGACGGGCGGCTGGGCGCCGGCTGGCCGGCGCGGCGCCTGCACGACCTGGTGCGCGCGGTCGCGCCGCCCGAGTATCCGGGCGCCTTCCTCGACGCCGCCGGCGCGCGCATCGGCATCGCGCGCACGCGCGTCGTGCGCGATGGCGCGGGGCGGGGCAATGGGCCCGGTGCGACCCGGGCCGGGGGCGAGGCCGGCTCGGCCGACGCCCGCCTGGCGCTGTACGCGCGCGACGGCGCGTTGTGGATCGCCGCGGCCGACGGCGGGCTGCTGCAGGTGCTGCAGGCCACCGTGAACGCCGAGCCGCTCGACGCGCGCGCCTTTCGCGCGCGCTGGGGTGACGCACGGCTGCACCCCGACCGCTGAGCCCCATCGTTTCCGCCCACACACCTCACCTCGGAATCCACGCTGTGCGCAAGATCCTCATCCTCGGTGTCAACGGCTTCATCGGTCACCACCTCACGCAGCGGCTGGTCGAGGCCGGCGACTGGCACGTCTTCGGCATGGACATGCAAGCCGAGCGCGTCGCGCCCTGGCTCGGGCATCCGCGCTTTCACTACTTCGAGGGCGACATCACGATCAACAAGGAGTGGATCGAGTATCACGTCAAGAAGTGCGACGTCGTGCTGCCGCTGGTGGCGATCGCGACGCCCGCCACCTACGTCACCGATCCGCTGCGCGTCTTCGAGCTCGACTTCGAGGCCAACCTGGCGATCGTGCGCCAGTGCGTCAAGTACCGCAAGCGCGTCGTCTTCCCGAGCACGAGCGAGGTCTACGGCATGTGCCGCGACGACGCCTTCGACCCCGAAAGCTCGCCGCTCGTCTACGGCCCCATCAACAAGCCGCGCTGGATCTACGCCTGCTCCAAGCAACTGCTCGACCGCGTGATCCACGCCTACGCCCAGCAGCACGGGCTCGCGTTCACGCTGTTTCGCCCGTTCAACTGGATCGGCCCCGGCCTGGACAGCCTGCACGCGGCCAAGGAAGGGTCGAGCCGCGTCATCACGCAGTTCCTCGGCCACATCGTGCGCGGCGAGCCGATCCAGCTCGTCGACGGCGGCGCGCAGCGGCGCTGCTTCACCGACGTGAGCGACGGCATCGAGGCGCTGTTTCGCATCCTCGACAACGAGGGCGGGCGCGCCGACGGCGGCATCTTCAACATCGGCAACCCGGCCAACGACCTGTCGGTGCGCGAGCTGGCCGAGCTGATGCTGGCGATGGCGCTCGAGCGTCCCGAGTTCCGTGAGCAGGCACGCCGCGTGCGCCTGCTCGAGACCACGGCCGGGGCCTACTACGGCAGCGGCTACCAGGACGTCGAGCGGCGCGTGCCGGCGATCGCCAACACGCAGGCGGCGCTGGGCTGGACGCCGCGCGTGTCGATGCGCGAGGCGCTCGCCCGCCTGTTCGACCACTATCGCGGCGAGGTCGAGGCGGCGCGCCAGCTCGTCGACGGCGGCGCGTGAACGACGCCATCGTCCTCAAGGTCGACGTCGACACCTGGCGCGGCACGCGCGAGGGCGTGCCGGCGCTGGCGCGGCTGCTCGAGCGCCACGGCGCGATGGCCACCTTCCTGTTCAGCCTCGGCCCCGATCACACCGGACGCGCGGTGCGCCGCGCGCTGCGCCCCGGCTTCGCGCAGAAGGTGGCGCGCACCTCGGTGCTCGAGCACTACGGGCTGCGCACGCTGCTCTATGGCACGCTGCTGCCGGGGCCCGACATCGGGCGGCGCGAAGCCGCGACCCTGCGCGCCGTGGCGGCGGCCGGCTTCGAGACCGGCGTGCACTGCTGGGACCACGTGCGCTGGCAGGACGGTGTGGCGCGTGCCGACGCGGCCTGGACCGACGCCGAGATGGACCGCGCCTGTGCGCGCTACGTCGAGGTGTTCGGCGCGCCAGCGCGCGTGCACGGTGCGGCGGGCTGGCAGATGAACGCGCATGCCTACGCGGGCGAACTGCGCCACGGCTTCGCGGTCGCCTCCGACTGCCGCGGCCGCACGCCCTTCGTGCCGGTGGACGCGAGCGCCCGGGTGCTCGGCCCGCCGCAATGGCCGACCACGCTGCCCACCTTCGACGAGCTGATCGGCCGCGATGGTTGCGACCGCGACAACGTCGAGCGCGCCGTGCTCGACCGCGCCGCGCAGGCCGGCGGGCCGCAGGTCTTCACGCTGCACGCCGAGCTCGAAGGCGGCGCACTGCAGCCGGCGTTCGGGCGTCTGCTGGCCGCCTGGGCCGCCGAGGGCCGCCGCTTCGTCGGCCTGCTGCAGGCGCAGCGCGAGCACGGTGGCCTGCTGCCATCGTGCACCGTGTCGGCCGGCAGCGTGCCGGGACGCAGCGGCACGCTGGCCGTGCAGGGCCGCGCCGTGCGCTGATCGCGCGGCGGCCGCTCGGTTGCGCGGCGTGCGGCGTGCGGCGTGCAAGAGCGGCGTGCGGCGTGCAAGCGTGGCGTGCGGCGTGCAAGCGCGGCCGCATGGGCGCGATTCGGCCTCAAGCATCGCGTGCCGGCGGCCGATACCGGTCGCAGCGGCCCGTCGGCTGCTCGATTCACATGCTGAGAAAGATCCCCGTCAACCAGCTCCGTGTCGGCATGCACCTGCACGCCTTCGAGGGCGCATGGATCGATCACCCGTTCTGGCGCCGGCGCTTCGTCATCTCGAGCGACGCCGAACTCGATGCGGTGCGGCGCAGCGGCGTGGCCGAATGCTGGATCGACCCGCGGCTGGGCCGTGACGTCGAGTCCGAGCGTGCGCGGCCCGAAGCGCCGCCTGCCGTGCCCGCCGCGGTGCCGGTCGCCGCCACCGCCGCGTCGCCCGAACAGTCACGCGCCTTTGCCTTCGAGCTCAAGGAGGCGGCTGCAATCTGCCGGCGCGGCCGCGATGCCGTGGCGTCGATGTTCGCCGAGGCGCGCATGGGCCGCACGATCGACGCCGAGGGCTGCCTGCCGCTGGTCGAGGACATCTCGCGCTCGGTGGCGCGCAACGCCGGCGCGCTGGTCAGCCTGGCGCGGCTCAAGACGCGCGACGACTACACCTACATGCACTCGGTGGCCGTATGCGCGCTGATGGTGGCGCTGGCGCGCCAGCTCGGGCACGACGAGCAGGCCTGCCGCGCCGCCGGGATGGCCGGTCTGCTGCACGACATGGGCAAGGCGCTGGTCCCGGTCGAGGTGCTGCAGAAGCCCGGCCGTCTCACCGACGACGAGATGGCGCTGATGCGCACCCATCCCGAGCGCGGTCACGAACTGCTGGCCGCCTCGCGCGCCGTGCCCGAGACCACGCTGGACGTCGTGCTGCACCACCACGAGCGCGTCGACGGGAACGGCTACCCGCACGGCCTGGACGGTGAGCACACGACGCTGCTCTCGCGCATGGGCGCGGTGTGCGACGTCTACGATGCGGTCACCTCCAACCGCCCGTACAAGGCGGGCTGGGATCCGGCCGAATCGATCGCGCGCATGGCCTCCTGGCAGGGGCACTTCGACAAGGCGGTGTTCGCGGCCTTCGTGCACAGCCTGGGCATCTACCCCACGGGTTCGGTCGTGCGCCTGCAGTCGGGGCGGCTGGCGGTGGTCGTGGAGCAGACCGCCGGCGCGCTGCTGGCGCCGGTGGTGAGTGCGTTCTTCTCGACCAAGTCGCAACTGCACATCAGCCCCGAGCGCATCGACCTGTCGCGCCGCGACTGCGCCGAGCGCATCGTCGCGCGCGAACCCGGCGCGGCCGGGCAGTTCGGCCATGTCGACGAACTCTGGGCCGATCCGGACGTGCTGCGCAGGGCGCGTGGCTGAGGCCTGCTGCGCGCAGGGTGTGTTGCCGGCGGCGGTCGATGCGCCGTGCCGCGGATCAACGCTGCCCGAGCGCCGCCATGTACAGCCGCGCCGAGCGCGCGCCCGAGCGGCAGAACACCAGGATCGGGCGTGGCAGCTCGGCCATCAGCCGGGCGAAGGCGGCGATCTGTTCGGGCGACTGGCGGGCCCCGTCCACCGGCAGGAAGCGGTACTCGAGCCCGGCGGCGCGCGCCGCGGCCGCGATGGCGGCGTTGGTCGGCTGTTCGGGGCCGTGCTCGAAATCGGGCCGGTTGTTGACGACGCTGCGAAAACCCACCCGTGCGGCCTCGGCCATCGCCTCGGGCGTGAGCTGCGGCGCCACGCAGACGTCGGGGCCGACGGCGCGCAACGGCAGGCTTGTCGCGTTCACCGCGCCGCAGCCCGAATGCGCGCGCGCGTCCATCACCGTCCGGCGAGTGCCTGCTTCACGGCGGCACCGACCGCCGCCATTTCGGCCTGGCCCCCCAGGCGTGTCTTGGCGACCTGCATGACCCGGCCCATGTCGCCCGGGCCCTTCGCGTCGAGTTCGGCGACCAGTGCCTGCACGGCCGCCGCGACTTCGGCCGTCGACAGACGCTGCGGCAGGTAGGCCTCGAGCACCTGCACCTCGGCCGTCTCCTTGTCGACGAGGTCGGTGCGGCCGGCCTGGGCGAACGCGGCGATCGAGTCCCGGCGCTGCTTGATCGACTTGTCGACAATGCCGACGACGGCCGCGTCGTCGAGCACGATGCGCTCGTCGACCTCGCGCTGCTTGATGGCGGCCAGCAGCATGCGGATGGTGCCCAGCCGATCGGACTGCCGGGCGCGCAGGGCCGCCTTCATGTCTTCCTGGATGCGCTCCTTCAGGCCCATGGCGCGGATGATCGGTGTGCTGCGCAGACAACGAAGCCCGCAGGGCGAACCCGACGGGCTCGTCGCGCAGGCCGGCGAGAGATCAGTACAACTTCTTGGGCAGCTGCATGCTGCGCACGCGCTTGTAGTGACGCTTTACCGCCGCCGCCTTCTTGCGCTTGCGCTCGGCGGTGGGCTTCTCGTAGAACTCGCGCGCCCGCAGTTCGGTCAAGAGGCCGAGCTTCTCGATCGTGCGCTTGAAGCGGCGCAGCGCCACATCGAAGGGCTCGTTTTCTTTGACGCGGATCGTGGTCATGGGCGGCGGGGTGTGCGGAAGTTGGCGGATCTGGGCCTGGTTGGACGGATCCAACCGAAGACGAAGCCCTCCATTATATGCCGATGGGCAGGAGCGGCCAGATGGCGTGTGACAGCGGGCGGCGCACGCGCGGCAAAGGTATCCAATCTAGGGGCTGCGGCGCCGAACGGACTTGCCGCGCCGCTGTCGGCCCACCAAGATGGCGCCCCACGCACGGCAGGGCGCGGTTCGAGTCTGCCTGCGCGTGCGCACGCCGCGGGCATCAACAGCCTTCCTGATCATGACCGTCACCTCCGCCATTCCCGCCACCCAGTCCACCGGAGCGCCGGCGGACACCCTGCGCTGGCTGCTGGGCACGGTCTGCGAACGGTTGCTCGCAATGCGCGGCGACGGCCTGGCGGTGCAGGATGCGGCGACCGGCCGCTATCTGCATGTGAGCGTCGAGTGGTTGCGCTGGGTCGGGCTGGCGGCCGAGCAGGTCGTCGGCCGCACGGCGGCCGAGTTCCTCGAGCCGTCGCTGGCGGCGACGCTGCGCACGGCCGAGCAGGCGGCGCTCGCCCAGGCCGAACCCGTGGCCAGCGAGCACCGCTTCGAGTGGCGTGGCGCGAAGTGCAGCTTCGGCGTCCTGCGCATCGCGGGGCCGCCCGATGCCGCCGGTCGGCGTTTGCTGGTCAGCGTCTGGAGCGACCGCAGTGCCGAGCGTGCGCGCGAGGTGCAGCTCAAGAATGCGCTCGAGCAGATCGAGCAGCAGCAGCGCGCGCACGACGCGCTGCGCGGCGAACTTGCCGACCAGGGCTTGCGCGACGCGGCCTCGGGCCTGTCGACGCGTGCCCACTTCGACGACCAGCTGCGGCGTGAGCTCGACCTGTCCACGCGCGAGCACCGTGAGTTCGCGCTCGTCTTCGTCGAGCTCGACGAGCCCGACGACGCGATGCGCGCGCTCGGCGCGGCCGGCCAGCAGGCGATCCTGGCGGCGATGGGGCGGCTGCTGCGCGGTGGCACGCGCGCGATGGATGCGTCGTGCCGCTACGACGAGCGGCGCTTCGCGGTGCTGTTGTCGGGCGTCGGCCTGGCCACGGCGCATTCGCGCATGGAGGGCCTGCGCCGGCGCTGCGCGACGGAGATCGTCATGCACGGCGGGCAGGAGCTGGGCTTCACGGTGTCGATGGGCGTGGCGAGCTTTCCGCACACCGCGCAGTCGCAGGTCGAGCTGTTCGCCGCCTGCGAAGCCGCGCTGGCCGAGGCACGGCGCCGCGGCGGCAACCACGTCACGCTGGCGGCGATCCGCTTCGAGCGCAACTCGCCCGCGCCGTGAGCCGGGCCCGGGGCTTCAGGCGACGGCCTTCCAGGCCATGTAGGCCGCCAGCGCCATCAGCAGCAAGGCGAAGATGCGTCGCAGCCGTTCGACCGGCATGCGATGCGCGGCCCGCGCGCCCAGCGGGGCGAAGGTCACGCTGGCCAGCGCCACGGCAAGCACGCCGGGCACGTAGATGAAGCCGAAGGCGCCGGGCAGCGCCGGCGGCAGGTTCCAGCCGCCGATCACGTAGCCGGAACTGGCGGCGAGCGCGATCGGAAAGCCCAGCGCCGCGCTCGTGCCCACCGCCTGTCGCAGTGGCACGCCGCACCAGACCATGAACGGCACCGACAGGAAGGCGCCGCCGGCGCCCAGCAGCCCGGAGACGAAGCCGATGCCCGCACCCGCGCCCAGCAGCGCCGGCGTGTCGGGCAGGCTGCGTCGTGCGCCCTCGGTCTGCGCGCCGCGCAGCATGCGCCACGAGACGACGGCGTTGACCGCGGCGAAGACGATCGCCAGCCAGCGCCCGTGCACCAGTGCCAGCACGCCCGCGCCTGCCGCCAGGCCGCCGAGCACGATGCCTGGCGCAAGGCGCACGACAAGGCCCCAACGCACGGCGCCGTGCCGATGATGCGCCGTGAGGCTGGACAGCGAGGTGAAGAGGATCGTCGTGCCCGAGGTGGCGATCGCCATCGTCACTGCGCGTGACGAATCGACGCCGCTGCGCGAGAGCAGGAACGTCAGGAACGGGACCAGCACCATGCCGCCGCCGATGCCCAGCAGCCCGGCGAGGAAACCCACCGCGACGCCGAGTGCGGCCAGCTCGGCGACGAGCGCGAGGCCGATGTCCAAGCGGTGCTGCGCCGGCGGCGCCTCAGGCGCCGAGCAGCTCGCGCACGGCCTTCCACTCGGCGGCGCTGACGGGCGTGATCGACAGCCGGTTGCCGCGCTGCAGCACGCGCATCGATGCCAGTTCGGGCCTCTGGCGCATGCGCGCCAGAGGCAGCAAGGGTGTCTTCTTCACCAGCCTGACGTCGACCAGGACCCAGCGCGGCGCCTCGCGCGTGGCCTTGGGGTCGAAGTACTCGCTTTGCGGATCGAACTGCGTCGGGTCGGCGTAGGGCACGCCCGCCACTTCGGCCAGGCCGGCCACGCCCGGCTGCGGGCACGACGAGTGATAGAAGAGCACCCCGTCGCCGGCGCGCATGTCGTCGCGCATGAAGTTGCGCGACTGGTAGTTGCGCACGCCGCTCCACGGCATCGTCTGCTTCGGGGCGCACGCCAGATCGTCGATCGAGGCCTCGTCGGGCTCGCTCTTCATCAGCCAGTAGCGGGGCATGCGCGCGTCTTGAGGCAAAGGTGTCCGCCACGCACCGCGGACCGGATCCCGAACCCTCAGCAGAGGATCAGGTGGGCGAGGTCAGCCGGGCCTCGGGTTCATCTGACGCGAGACGATCGCACCAGCCCGGAGATGTTCCAAGCCCTTGCTCAACGAGCATCGGTTCGAAGACATCAAATGGCCCGCGACGCGCAACGGACCGTTTCAGTATAGACCGCGGGTCCGGGCGGCGGGTCGTGCCGGACGTCACGCGGCGCAGCCCGTGCGCGCCGGCCGCCGCGGCATCGATCGAAACGGCAATCGCCGCCGATCAGGGCAGCTGCCCGTCTTCGGCCAGGGCGTCGTCGACGCGCGCGAGCAACGCGTCCAGGTCGACGTGCGTGCCGGCGGCAGCGGCAGTCGATGTGGCCGCGGACCGGCTGGCGCCTTCGCCGTGCTCTGCATTCTGGTAAGCGAGGTTCAGTGCGGCGAGCACGGCGATGCGCTCGCGCGCCTTCACCTTGCCGGCTTCGCGGATCGCCGTCATTTCCTTGTCGACGGTGCCCACGGCAGCCCGCAGCAGCGCTTCGCCGCCTTCGGGGCACGCCAGCAGGTAGACCTGCCCGAGGATGGAGACTTCGATCTGCTTCACCCCAGGCTCCGTGGCGACGCGACATCGGGGACGTCGGGTGCGGTCGCCGTGACGGACGCGGCCGGCGCGCCAGGCGCGGCGGATGTGTGCGTCGCGGCGGCTGCAGCGGCCGTGGTTTCGGCCGGCAGGCGCAGCAGCAGCGCATCGATGCGCGCACGCGCGGCGGCCAGGCGCGAACGCAGGCTGTCGCGCTCGTTGCTCAGCGCCGCGAGCTGCTGAGCCATCGCCTGCGTTGCGCGCTTGAGCTCCCGATGGCGCAGCACCAGGCGATCGACCCGTTCGGCTAGATCCTCCAGTTTGGCCATCTCAACGCTCGTCCCGCTGCTTTGCAGTCGTCGACTGCGCGCGGATTGTAGAAGCGGCGTAGTCGCACCAGGCGTTCACCGCGCAGGTGCTGCAGTGCGGCGCGCGTGCCGTGCAGACGTAGCGCCCGTGCAGGATGAGCCAGTGGTGCGCGTCGCGGCGGTAGTGCTCGGGGACACGGCGTTCGAGCCCTTGTTCGACTTCGAGCGGCGTGCGCCCGGGCGCCAGGCCGGTGCGGTTGGCGACGCGAAAGACATGCGTGTCGACGGCGATGGTCGGCGCGCCGAAGGCGACGTTGAGCACGACGTTGGCCGTCTTGCGCCCGACGCCGGGCAGGCGCTCGAGCGCTGCACGCTCGCGCGGCACGTCAGCGCCGTGCCGATCGACGAGGATGCGACAGGTCTCGAGCAGGTGCGCCGCCTTGCTGCGGTACAGACCGATCGTGCGGATGCGCTCCTGCAGGCCATCGAGCCCGAGTGCGAGCATCGCCTGCGGCGTCGGCGCCTCGGCGAACAGGCGCCGCGTGGCCTTGTTGACGCCGACGTCGGTGGCCTGCGCCGACAGCAGCACCGCCGCCAGCAACTCGAAGACGCTCGTGTACTCCAGCTCGCTGCGCGGCTGCGGGTTGGCTGCCGCCAGCACGGCGAAGAACGGCTCGATGTCCTCAGTCTTCATCGGCAGGCCGTGGCTGCAGGCGCTCGCGCGCGCGGGCCAGGGCGGCGGCAACGGTTGCGCGTCGGGGGTCCGCGGCCGCGGCTTGCCGGGCGTCTGCGCGGGTGAACGCGCCCGCCGTCGAAGGTGTCGGCGACCCCGCTGGCGCTGGCGCTGGCGCTGGCGCTGGTGTCGATGCCGCCGCGCGGGCCCCGGCAGCGCGCAGGCGCTCGTCGTCTTCGTGCGCCTGGCGCTCCAGGCGCCGGCGGCGCTGCTCGTGGCGTGCGCGCGCCGCCCCGGCTTGCGCGGCGCTCCACGCCGCCCAGCCGGTGTGCGCGCCGGTGACGGCGCGCATCTGGATGCAGTCGACCGGGCACGCCGGCACGCACAGCCCGCAGCCGGTGCACTGCGCGTCGATCACGGTGTGCATCGCCTTGCTCGTGCCGACGATGCAGTCGACCGGGCAGGCCTGGATGCACAGGGTGCAGCCGATGCACCATGCCTCGTCGATGACGGCCAGCGCGCGCGGGCCCTCGGCGCCGCATGCGACGGCCACCGGCCGCGGCGCGCGGCCGGTGATCGCGGCCAGACGGCGCACGCCCTCGGCGCCGCCCGGCGGACAGCGGTCGATGTCGGCCTCGCCGGCGGCGATGGCCTGTGCGTAATGCCGGCAGTCGGCATACCCGCAACGGCGGCACTGCGTCTGCGGCAGCGCGGCGTCGATGCGTTGGGCGAGCCGGTCTCGATCCGGCGTCTCGCGCCTGGGCGACGCCGCCGGTGCGGCGCGCGCCGATGCGTGAGACGGGGGCGGTGGGGTGGCGGCGCCTTGCACCGCCGGATTATCGGGTGGCGCTGCCGCGTCGCGGCGCCGAGCGGGCGAGCGCCGGACGCCGCAGCGCCTGCGCCGTCCGCGCGGGCTTGCCGGCCGCTGTGGCGCCTTGCCCGGGATGGTCGTAGCGCGCGATGAAGGCCTTGACCTCCGGGTAGACGTTCTCGCGCCAGCGCCGCCCCGAGAAGATGCCGTAGTGCCCTGCGCCCTCGACGTCGTAGTGGAAATGGTGCGCTTCGGGCACGCCCGTGCACAGCCCGTGCGCGGCCGCGGTCTGCCCGGCGCCCGAGATGTCGTCGAGTTCGCCTTCGATCGTCAGCAGCGGCGTGTCGGCGATGTCCTGCGGCCGCACCGGGCGCCCGTCGACGCGCCAGGTGCCGTTGACGAGCGCGAAGTCATGGAACACCGTCTTGATGGTGTCGAGGTAGTACTCGGCCGGCATGTCGAGCACGGCGTTGTACTCGTCGTAGAACTGCCGGTGCGCCTCGGCGCTCTCGCCGTCGCCGCGGATCAGGTCCTTGAAGTAGTCGTAGTGGCTCGAGACGTGGCGATCGGGGTTCATCGCCACGAAGCCGGCGTGCTGCAGGAAGCCCGGGTAGACGCGCCGCCCGGCGCCGGGGTAGTTGGGCGGCACGCGGAAGATCACGTTGGCCTCGAACCAGCCCGCGCTCTTGTTCGACGCCAGGTTGTCGACCGAGGTCGGGCTCTTGCGTGCGTCGATCGGGCCGCCCATCATCGTCATCGTGCGCGGCGTGAACTCGCCGCCGCTGGCCATCAGGCTCACTGCGGCCAGCGTCGGCACCGTCGGCTGGCACACCGAGATCACGTGCACGTTCGCGCCGATGTGGCGGATGAACTCCTGCACGTAGGCGACGTAGTCGTCGAGATGGAAGGGACCGGCCGCGAGCGGGACCATGCGCGCGTCCGTCCAGTCGGTGACGAACACCTTGTGCTCGCGCAACAGGCTCCTGACCGTGTCGCGCAGCAGCGTCGCGTGATGCCCCGACAGCGGCGCCACCACGAGCACCGTGGGCTGCGTCTTCATGCGCTCGAGCGCGCGCGGGTCGTCGGTGAAGCGCTTGAAGCGCAGCAGCCGGCAGAACGGCCTGGTGATCGGCACCTGCTCCTGCACCGCGACGGCGACACCGTCGACGCGCACCGAATCGATGCCGAACGGCGGCTTCTCGTATTCCTTGGCCAGCCGCTGTGCCAGATCGAACGCCGCCGACACGCGCTGGGCCATCGGCAGTTGCGCGAACGGCGACAGCGGGTGCCGGTACAGCTTGGCCGACGCGCCGGCGAATTCGGAAAAGGGCGCCAGCAAGGCGCGCTGGGTTTCGTAGATCTGGTAAAGCATCGGATCGTGCCCCTCGTGTCGCGCACCATGCCGGATCCTGCGGCGGCTCCGGTCGCGCTCATGCGCGCCAAGTGCGGACGATTCCGCACTGCAGCAAAAGGTGTGCGGGCGACGGATGGTGCGCCGCCGACGCGGTGTCCGATGATCGGGAAAACCCGTGATTCGCGTCCCAGTTCGGGCGCGACGACCCGACGCGACGCTGACGATCAGGCCATCACGGCGGCGATCGCCGCGGCCACGCGGTCGATGTTGCGGCTGTTGAGCGCGGCCACGCAGATGCGGCCGGAGTCGACACCGTAGACGCCGAACTCGCCGCGCAGGCGCTGCATCTGCGCGGCGCCGAGGCCGGTGTAGCTGAACATGCCCTTTTGCCGCGTGACGTAGTCCAGGTCGCCCTGCACGCCGGCGGCGCGCAGCCTGGCCACCAGCGCCTCGCGCATCGCGCCGATGCGCTGGCGCATGCCCGCGAGCTCGTGCTCCCAGGTCGCGCGCAGCGTCGGCGTGCCGAGCACGGTGGCGACCAGCGTGGCGCCGAAGGTGGGCGGGTTGGAGTAGTTGGTGCGGATCAGCACTTTGAGCTGCGAGAGCACGCGCGCGGCCTCGTCGCGATCGTGGCAGACGACGCTGAGCGCGCCGACGCGCTCGCCGTACAGCGAGAAGCTCTTGGAGAACGAGGTCGCGACGAGGAAGTCCATGCCGCCGTCGACGAACTGCCGCAGCGCCGCAGCGTCTTCGGCGATGCCGTCGCCGAAGCCCTGGTAGGCCATGTCGAGATAGGGCACGAGGCCGCGCGAGCGGCAGGCCTCGACCACCTGCTGCCACTGCCCGGCCGTGAGGTCGCAGCCGGTGGGGTTGTGGCAGCACGCGTGCAGCACGACGATGGTGCCGCTGGCAGCGGTGTGCAACGCCGCCAGCATCGCCTCGAAACGCACGCCGCGCGTCGCGGCATCGTAGTAGGGGTAGCTGTGGACCGCGAAGCCGGCGTTGGTGAAGAGGGCGCGGTGGTTCTCCCAGCTCGGGTCGCTGATCAGCACCGTGGCCTGCGCATCGACGCGCCTGAGCAGGTCGGCGCCGAGCTTGAGGCCGCCGGTGCCGCCCAGCGCCTGCACCGTGGCCACGCGGGCGGCGTCGAGCAGCGCGCGGCCGCTGGCGAAGTGGCCGAACACCAGTTCCTGCACCGCCCGGTCGTAGGCGGCGATGCCGTCGATCGGCAGGTAGCCCCTGGGCTTCGAGCTGGCCAGCAACTGGCGCTCGGCCTCGGCCACGCAGGCCAGCACCGGCAACTTGCCCTCGTCGTCGAAGTAGACGCCGACGCCGAGGTTCACCTTGTCGGCCCGCGCATCGGCGGCGAACTGCTCGTTGAGGCCGAGGATCGGATCACGCGGCGCCAGTTCGACGCCGGCAAACAGGCTGGAGGACATGGGGAGGGGGCTTCCTTGGCGGGCGGGTGGCGGCGCGACTGCAGCGCCGCTCCCGGCGCAGCGCGGAACTTCGGCTACGCTAGGCGATTCTACTTTTGGCGCCTTGCCACCACGATGAGCGAACTTGCTGCCGCGCCTGCGCAAACCGCTGCCGAGTTTGCCGTCGTCGAGACGGCCGAGGCAGGCGACGGCGCGGCCGCGGGCGAGTGGGTGACGTTTGCCGGTTCGCCGTTCCGGCTCTTCCAGCCCTACGCGCCGGCGGGCGACCAGCCCGAGGCGATCGAGCGCCTCGTCGAGGGCGTCACGGACGGCCTCGCCTACCAGACGCTGCTGGGCGTCACTGGCTCGGGCAAGACCTACACGATGGCCAACGTGATCGCCCGCCTGGGCCGCCCGGCGATCGTGTTCGCGCCCAACAAGACGCTGGCCGCGCAGCTTTACAGCGAGTTCCGCGAGTTCTTCCCGAGGAACGCCGTCGAGTACTTCGTCAGCTACTACGACTACTACCAGCCCGAAGCCTACGTGCCGCAGCGCGACCTCTACATCGAGAAGGACAGCGCCGTCAACGAGCACATCGAGCAGATGCGCCTGTCGGCCACCAAGAGCATCCTCGAGCGGCGCGACGTCGTCATCGTCGCCACCGTGAGCGCGATCTACGGCATCGGCAAGCCCGAGGACTACACGCAGATGCGGCTCATCGTGCGCGTTGGCGACCGCATCGGCCAGCGCGAGGTTATCGCGCGCCTGGTGACGATGCAGTACACGCGCAACGAGATCGACTTCGGCCGCGGCACCTTCCGCGTGCGCGGCGACACGATCGACGTCTTCCCGGCCGAGCACAGCGAGCTGGCGCTGCGCATCGAGCTGTTCGACGACGAGATCGAATCGCTGGCGCTGCTCGACCCGCTCACCGGCCGCGTGCGCCAGAAGGTGCCGCGCTTCGTCGTCTACCCGAGCAGCCACTACGTGACGCCGCGCGAGCAGGTGCTGCGCGCGATCGAGACCATCAAGGACGAGTTGCGCCGGCGCCTGGACGAGTTGGTGCGCGCCGGCAAGCTGGTCGAGGCGCAGCGCCTCGAGCAGCGCACGCGCTTCGACCTCGAGATGCTGCAGGAGGTGGGGCACTGCAAGGGCATCGAGAACTACACGCGCCACCTGTCGGGCGCAGCGCCGGGCGAGCCGCCGCCGACGCTGGTCGACTACCTGCCCGACGACGCCATCATGTTCCTCGACGAGAGCCACGTGCTGATCGGGCAGTTGAACGGCATGTTCAACGGCGACCGCGCGCGCAAGACGGTGCTCGTGGAGTACGGCTTCCGGCTGCCCAGCGCGCTCGACAACCGGCCGCTCAAGTTCGCCGAGTTCGAGCGCAAGATGCACCAGGCGGTGTTCGTCTCGGCCACGCCCGCCGAGTACGAGAAGCAGCACGCCGGCCAGGTGGTCGAGCAGCTCGTGCGGCCCACCGGCCTCGTCGACCCCGAGGTCGAGGTGCGGCCGGCGACGACGCAGGTCGACGACGTGCTGCAGGAGATCCACGAGCGTGTCGCGGCCCGCGAGCGCGTGCTCGTCACCACGCTCACCAAGCGCATGGCCGAGCAGCTCACCGAGTATCTGTCGGACAACGGCGTCAAGGTGCGCTACCTGCACAGCGATGTCGACACCGTCGAACGCGTCGAGATCCTGCGCGACCTGCGCCTGGGCGCGTTCGACGTGCTGGTCGGCATCAACCTGCTGCGCGAGGGGCTCGACCTGCCCGAGGTGAGCCTGGTGGCGATCCTCGATGCCGACAAGGAGGGCTTCCTGCGCGCCGAGCGCAGCCTCATCCAGACCATCGGCCGCGCCGCGCGCAACGCCAACGGCAAGGCCATCCTGTACGCCGACCGCGTCACCGACTCGATGAAGGCGGCGCTCGGCGAGACCGAGCGCCGCCGCGCGCGGCAGCAGGCCTACAACGAGGCGCACGGCATCACGCCCAGGAGCGTGCGCAAGAAGGTGCGCGACCTGATCGACGGCGTGGTGAGCGACAGGACGGCGCGCGACGAGCTCGAGGCCGCCTCGGCTGCCGCCCAGGTCGAGGCGATGGCCGAGAAGGACCTGGGCAAGCGCATCAAGCTGCTCGAGCGCCAGATGCTCGAGCACGCGCGCAACCTCGAGTTCGAGAAGGCCGCGCGCGTGCGCGACCAGTTGGCACTGCTGCGCGAGCAGGCCTTCGGCGCCGCGCTGCACGACGACCATGCGGTGCCGATCGAGGCGGCGGGTGCGCCGGCGCGCGGCGGCGCTGCCGGAGCCTCCCGATGATCCTCGAGCGACTGCTCGGACGTCGCGGCGCCGACGCCGGCGCCACGCTCGAGACGCCCGGCGCGACACGCGTGCTGATGGTGTGCATGGGCAACATCTGCCGCTCGCCGACCGCCGAGGTCGTGCTGCGCGCGAAGCTGCGTGCCGCCGGGCTGCACCACGCGGTGGCGGTCGACTCGGCCGGCACGAGCGGCCACCAACTGGGCCAGCCGCCGGACGCGCGCGCGATCCGCCACGGCGCGCTGCGCGGCTACGACCTGGCGCCACTGCGCGCGCGTGGCGTCGTGCCGGCCGACTTCGTGCGCTTTCACTGGATGCTGGCGATGGACGAGGACAACCTGCGCCTGCTGCGCAGGCAGCAGCCTGCCCGCTCGTCGGTGCACACCGCGCTGCTGATGTCGTACGCGCCGCAGTTCGGCGAGCGCGAGATCCCGGATCCGTACTACGGCGCCGCGGCCGGCTTCGAGCGCGTGCTCGATCTGGTCGAGGCGGCCTGCGATGGTTTCGTCGCCGAACTGGCACGCGGACCGGGCGACCCTCGTACGCCGGCCGCGGATCAGGCTGCCAGGTGAGTGCGGCCGCGCCGGCAGCGACAATGTTGAGCAAATTACTCGGGCTTTTGCTATAGTTGAGTTGTTCACTCGGAATTGAGCCCGTACGGGCGGTCAGGTCCGCCACGGGCAGGCTCCGGTAGGTTGTCGGCAACGGGATCCATCGCGCGCGCCGGCAACCGTCCGGCGGATGCTTCAACCGGCGTGCTGCGCCAGGGAGAACCCGATGAGACTCACGACCAAGGGCCGTTTTGCCGTCACGGCGATGATCGACCTCGCGATGCGCTCGCACACCGGTCCGGTGGCGCTGGCGGCGATCAGCCAGCGCCAGCGCATTTCGCTGTCCTATCTCGAGCAACTGTTCGGCAAGCTGCGCCGCCACGGGCTCGTCGAGAGCACGCGCGGCCCGGGTGGCGGCTACTCGCTGGGCCGCGACGCGTCGGACGTCTCGGTGGCCGACATCATCATCGCCGTCGACGAGCCGATCGATGCCACGAGTTGCGGCGGCAAGGAAGACTGCATGGGGCAGGATGCGGGCAAGTGCATGACGCACGACCTGTGGGCGAGCCTGAACGCCAAGATGATCGAATACCTCGACTCGGTGTCGTTGCGCAAGCTCGTCGACGAGCAGCTGGCCAAGGGCGTGGCGGTCGACGGCGCGCCGGTCAAGCGCGCGATCTCGACGGTGCCGGTGGTCAAGCCGATCAAGGTCACCGGCCCGAACTCGGTGTTCGCGCTCGGCTCGACGCTCAACAAGTGAGCGTCGTGGCCGCCTGCCGCCGACGCTGACGCACCGACCCCGGCCGCGATGCCGCATCGATCCGTCTACCTCGACCATGCGGCGACGACGCCGTGCGACGCGCGCGTCGTCGACGCGATGCTGCCGTGGCTGCGCGAGCACTTCGGCAACCCGGCCAGCCGCGGCCATGCCTGGGGCCGCGAGGCCGAGGACGCCGTGCAAAGGGCGCGCGCGCAGGTGGCCGCTCTCGTCGGCGCCGAGCCGAGCGAGATCGTCTGGACCAGCGGCGCCACCGAGAGCGACAACCTCGCGCTCAAGGGCGCCGCCCATGCGCGCTGCGCACAGGGTCGTCACCTCGTCACCGTGAAGACCGAGCACAAGGCGGTGCTCGACACGATGCACGCGCTCGGACGCCAGGGCTTCGAAGTCACCTCCCTCGACGTGCCGGCCAGCGGGCTGCTCGATCCGGAGCGCCTGGCCGGCGCGCTGCGTGCGGACACGACGCTGGTCTCCGTGATGCTGGTCAACAACGAGATCGGCGTCGTGCAGGACATCGCGGCGATCGGCGCCCTGTGCCGCGCGCGCGGCATCCTGTTGCACGTCGACGCGGCGCAGGCCAGCGGCAAGGTCGCGATCGATCTGGCGACGCTGCCGGTCGACCTGATGAGCCTGACCGCGCACAAGAGCTACGGCCCCAAGGGCATCGGCGCGCTGTACGTGCGGCGCAAGCCGCGCGTGCGCCTCGAGCCGCAGATGCACGGCGGCGGCCACGAGCGCGGCCTGCGCAGCGGCACGCTCGCCACGCACCAGTGCGTCGGCATGGGCGAGGCCTTTCGCATCGCGGGCGAGGAGATGCACGCCGAAGTCGAGCGCGTGCGCGCATTGCAGCGCCGCCTGCTCGCCGGCCTGGCGACGCTCGGGCAGGTCGACATCAATGGCGACCTCGAGCGCCGCGTGCCGCACAACGTCAACGCGAGCTTTGCCGGCGTCGACGCCGAACGTCTGACGAGCGCACTCGAGGGCATCGCGCTCAGCACCGCCAGCGCCTGCGCCAGCTCGAGCGGCGAGCCCAGCCACGTGCTGCGTGCGATCGGCTGCAGCGACGAGCGCGCGCACTCGAGCCTGCGCCTGTCGATCGGCCGCCACACGACCGCGCAGGACATCGACACCGTGCTCGAGCGGCTGCAGGGTGCGCTCGCCGTGCCGGGCGCACCGCCGCCACCGCATGGCCCGGCGCGGCCGGGCCCGACGCGGCACACTGCGCTGTCGGCGTGAGTTGCGCCGCGCAAGACCCACCCGATCACCGGAGTCCACGAGGTTCATCATGAGCGTCACCCTCACCGAGAACGCGGCACGCCACGTCAGCAGCTTCATCGGCCGCCGCGGCAAGGGCATCGGTGTGCGCCTGGCCGTCAAGCCCTCCGGCTGCTCGGGCCTGTCGTACAAGCTCGACTTCGCCGACGAGGTGGCTGCCGGCGACCTCGTGTTCGAGCAGCGCGGCGTCAAGGTGCTCGTCGATCCCAGGAGCCTGCCCTTCGTCGAAGGCACCGAGATCGACTTCGTGCGCGAAGGGCTCAACGAGGGCTTCAGGTTCAGCAACCCGCTCGAGAAGGACCGCTGCGGCTGCGGCGAGTCGTTCCGCGTCTGACGCCCCGAGGCAATCCGGCATGGCCGTTTCTCCTGCTGGCGCGACAGCTGCCGGCGGCACTCCACGCACCGCGGCCGGCGGGCGATGAAGGTCCTCGGCTTCGAGTCGTCCTGCGACGAGACCGGCGTCGCCCTGCTCGAGCTCGGCGCCGACGGCCGGCCGCGGCTGCTCGGCGAGGCGCTGCACTCGCAGGCGCGCATGCATGAGGCGTATGGTGGCGTCGTGCCCGAGCTTGCCTCGCGCGACCACATCCGCCGCGTGCTGCCGCTGGCGCGCCAGGTGCTTGCCCAGGCGGGGGCGACGCTGGCCGACGTCGACCTCGTCGCCTACACGCGCGGGCCGGGCCTGGCCGGTGCGCTGCTGGTCGGCGCCGGCGTCGCGGTGGCGCTGGCGGCGGCGCTGGGCAGGCCGGCGCTGGGCGTGCACCACCTCGAGGGGCATCTGCTGTCGCCCTTTCTCGCCGAGCCGGCGCCGCAGTTCCCGTTCGTGGCGCTGCTGGTCTCGGGCGGTCACACCCAGCTCCTGCGCGTCGACGGTGTCGGGCGCTACGAACTGCTCGGCGAGACCATCGACGACGCCGCCGGCGAGGCCTTCGACAAGACCGCCAAGCTGCTCGGGCTGGGTTATCCGGGCGGGCCGGCGCTGGCGCGTCTGGCCGACTTCGGCGACGAGAGCTCGTTCAGCCTGCCACGGCCGCTGCTGGCCAGCGGCGACCTCGACTTCTCGTTCGCCGGCCTCAAGACCGCCGTGCTCAACCAGGTCAAGCGGCTCGGCTCGAACGTGTGCTACCAGAACCGGGCCGATCTCGCCGCGGCGACGCAGGCTGCGATCGTCGACGTGCTGGCGGCCAAGTCGCTGCGCGCGCTCGAGCGCACCGGGCTCGAACGCCTCGTCGTCGCCGGTGGCGTGGGCGCCAACCAGCGTCTGCGCGGGCAGCTCGACGCGGGCGCGGGGCGCGTGGGCGCGCGCGTCCACTACCCGCCGCTGGCGCTGTGCACCGACAACGGCGCGATGATCGCGCTGGCCGCGGCGATGCGCGCGGCGAGCGGACTGGCGCAGACCTCGCGCGACGGCGCCTTCGACGTGCGGCCGCGCTGGCCGCTGACCGAGTTGACGCTGCAAGGCGCCGCGGAGCATCCGGCGCCGATGGCCCTATAATCCGCAGCTTCCCGCCGCCGCAGGTCACGCCGAGAGGCCGGGGGAACAGCACGGCGCCGGTCGGTTTCACCGGTGACCGCAAGTCCGCCCGGAAACCCTCGCACGAGCGCCGCCGCCGCCGGCCGTCCGTGCGGACGGTTTCCGACTGTACGCACAGGAAGACCGTCCCATGCCCCTGACCCTTGCCGTCAAGGCCGACATCGTCAAGGCCAACGCCCGCAGCGGCGCCGACACCGGCAGCCCCGAAGTCCAGGTTGCGCTGCTCACGGCGCGCATCAACGAGCTGACGCCGCACTTCAAGACGCATCAGAAGGACCATCATGGCCGCCGCGGCCTGCTCAAGCTGGTCAACCAGCGCAAGCGCCTGCTGGCGTACCTGAAGGACAGGGACGCCGAGCGCTACACGGCGCTCATCGGCAAGCTCGGACTGCGCAAGTAGGCGCGAAGGGCGGGGCCGCGGCGCGGCCCCGCGCGCTTCGCTTTTCGTCACCCGCGGGTTGCACGCTGCCGTGTCATTCCAACGAAGCTCCGGGCGCTCGGCGCACGGGCCGCGCTGGAATGGCATCGCGCGCATCCCGACGCACCAGGAACTGCACGCATGAGCATCTTCAACAAGGTCACGAAGACCTTCCAGTGGGGCCCGCATCAGGTCGTCCTCGAGACCGGCGAGATCGCGCGCCAGGCCAGCGGCGCCGTGCTGGTCGACATCGAAGGCACCGTGGTGCTGGCGACCGTGGTCGCGCGCACCGAGGCCAAGCCGGGGCAGGACTTCTTTCCGCTCACCGTCGACTACATCGAGAAGACCTACGCTGCGGGCAAGATCCCGGGCAGCTTCTTCAAGCGCGAAGGCCGTCCGAGCGAGCTCGAGACGCTCACCAGCCGCCTCATCGACCGCCCGATCCGGCCGCTCTTTCCGGACGGCTTCTTCAACGAGGTGCAGGTCGTCGTGCACGTGCTCAGCCTGAACCCCGAGGTGCAGGCCGACATCGCCGCGCTGATCGCCTCGAGCGCGGCGCTGGCGGTGAGCGGCATCCCGTTCAACGGCCCGATCGGCGCCGCGCGCGTGGGCTACGTCGGCGGCCAGTACGTCCTCAATCCGGGCAAGACGCAGCTCGCCGACAGCCGGCTCGACCTCGTCGTCGCCGGCACCGAGGCGGCCGTGCTGATGGTCGAGAGCGAGGCGCGCCAGCTGAGCGAGGAGGTGATGCTGGGCGCCGTCGTCTACGGCCACGACCAGGGCAAGGTCGCCATCGCCGCCATCAACGAACTGGTGCGCGACGCCGGCAAGCCCGAGTGGAGCTGGCAGGCGCCGGCGCGCGACGAGGCCTTCGTCGCCCGGGTCGCCGCGCTGGGCGAGGACAAGCTGCGCGCGGCCTACCAGATCCGCAGCAAGCAGGCGCGCACCCAGGCCTGCCGCGTCGCCTACGCCGCGGTGATGGAGGGCTTGAAGGCCGAGGGCGTCGAGTTCGACGCCGTCAAGGTCGAGGGGCTGCTGTTCGACATCGAGAGCCGCATCGTGCGCGGCCAGATCCTGGCCGGCGAGCCGCGCATCGACGGGCGCGACACGCGCACCGTGCGCCCGATCGAGATCCGCACCGGCCTGCTGCCGCGCGTGCACGGCAGTGCGCTGTTCACGCGCGGCGAGACGCAGGCGCTGGTGGCGGCCACGCTGGGTACCGAGCGCGACGCGCAGCGCATCGACGCGCTGGCCGGCGAGTTCGAGGACCGCTTCATGCTCCACTACAACATGCCGCCCTTCGCCACCGGCGAGACGGGCCGCGTGGGCAGCCCGAAGCGGCGCGAGATCGGCCACGGCCGCCTGGCCAAGCGCGCGCTGATCGGCGTGCTGCCCGACAAGAGCGCCTTTCCCTACACGCTGCGCGTGGTGAGCGAGATCACCGAGAGCAACGGCAGCTCGTCGATGGCCTCGGTGTGCGGCGGCTGCCTGTCGCTGATGGATGCCGGCGTGCCGCTCGAGGCGCACGTGGCCGGCATCGCGATGGGCCTCATCAAGGAGGGCAACCGCTTCGCCGTGCTCACCGACATCCTCGGCGACGAGGACCACCTCGGCGACATGGACTTCAAGGTGGCGGGCAGCGCCAGCGGCATCACGGCGCTGCAGATGGACATCAAGATCCAGGGCATCACCAAGGAGATCATGCAGGTCGCGCTCGAGCAGGCCAAGGAGGCGCGGCTGCACATCCTGGGCAAGATGGTCGAGGCCGTGGGCGGCGCCAAGCACGACATCAGCCCGTTCGCGCCGCGCCTCTACACGATGAAGATCAACGCCGAGAAGATCCGCGACGTGATCGGCAAGGGCGGCGCCACGATCCGCGCGCTGACCGAGGAGACCGGCACCACGATCGACATCGCCGAGGACGGCACGATCACCATCGCCAGCACCGACGCCGACAAGGCGCAGCACGCGATCCGGCGCATCACCGAGATCACCGCCGAGGCCGAGGTCGGCAAGGTCTACGAGGGGCCGGTGACCAAGCTGCTGGACTTCGGCGCGCTCGTCAACATCCTGCCGGGCAAGGACGGCCTGCTGCACATCAGCCAGATCGCGCACCAGCGCGTCGAGCAGGTGAGCGACTACCTGGCCGAAGGCCAGATCGTCAAGGTCAAGGTGCTCGAGACCGACGACAAGGGGCGCATCAAGCTGAGCATGAAGGCGCTGCTCGACCGGCCCGAGGGCTACGTCGAGGAGGAGCGCCCGCGCCGCGAGCGTGGCGAGCGCGGTGAGCGTGGGGACCGCGGTCCGCGCCGTGACCGCGAGCCGCGCGAGCCGCGCGAAGCCCGCGAGCCGCGTGAAGCCCGCGAGCCGCGTGAAGCCCGCGAGCCGCGTGAAGCCCGCGAGCCGCGTGAAGCCCGCGAGCCGCGCGGCGAATCCCGCGATCAAGGCGGTGCCGCCGCCGAGGCGCCCGGCGAGCCCGCACGCCGATCCGACGAGCACGGCGGCTGAGCACGCGGCGATGCGCGCGATCGAGATCACGCGCTTCGGCGGCCCCGAGGTGCTGCAACCCGCGGAGCGGCCCGATCCGGTGCCGGCGGCGGGCGAACTGCTGATCGCCGTGCAGGCCTCGGGCGTGAACCGCCCCGACGTGCTGCAGCGCAAGGGGCTGTATCCGAGCCCGCCGGGCGTGTCGGACCTGCCGGGCCTGGAGGTCGCGGGCACGGTGGCCGCGGGTGCGCCGGCGGACCTCGCTGCTGCCGGTCTTGCCGTCGGCGACGCCGTGTGCGCGCTGCTCGCCGGTGGCGGCTACGCGCCGCTGTGCGTGGCGCCGGCGGGCCAGTGCCTGCCGCTGCCCGGGGGCCTGACGATGGTCGAGGCGGCGAGCCTGCCCGAGACCTTCTTCACCGTCTGGCAGAACGTGTTCACGATCGCCCGGCTGCAGCCGGGCCAGACGCTGCTCGTGCACGGCGGCTCGAGCGGCATCGGCGTCGCCGCGATCCAGCTCGCCAAGGCGCTGGGCAGCCGCGTCATCGTCACCGCGGGCAGCGACGACAAGTGCGCCGCCTGCGTGGCGCTCGGCGCCGACCATGCGATCAACTACCGCACGCACGATTTCGCCGCCGAAGCGCTGCGCCTGAGCGCAGAGCGCGGCGTCGACGTCGTGCTCGACATGGTGGCGGGCGAGTACGTCGAGCGAGAACTGAAGTGCCTGGCCGAGGACGGCCGGCTGGCGATCATCGCCGTGCAGGGCGGCACCGCCTGCCGTGTCGATGCCGGCCTCGTGCTGCGTCGGCGCCTCACGATCACCGGCTCGACGTTGCGGCCGCGCTCCGTGGACTACAAGACGGCGCTGGCGCGCGCGCTGCGCGCCCGCGTGTGGCCGCTGCTCGAGGCCGCTCGCGTGAAGCCGGTGATCCACCGCGTGTTCGACGCGGCCGAGGCGGCGGCGGCGCACGCGCTCATGGAGTCGGGCACGCACGTCGGCAAGATCGTGCTGACTTGGTGAACAGGGGGAATGGCGATGCGACGCAAGCTGGTGGTGGGAAACTGGAAGATGCACGGCAGCCGCGCGGGCAACGCGGAGTTGCTGGCGGCGCTTGTCGGCGCCCAGCCCTATGGTGCCGACGTTGCGGTCTGCGTGCCCGGCGTCTTCGTCGGCGAGACGGCCACGCAACTGACCGGCAGCGCCGTCGCCTGGGGCGCCCAGGATGTCTCGGCGCATGCGCAGGGCGCCTACACGGGCGAGGTCTCGGCGTCGATGCTGGCCGAATTCGGCTGCCGCTACGTCATCGTCGGGCACTCCGAGCGCCGCCAATACCACGCCGAGAGCGACGAGCTCGTCGCCGCCAAGGCCGAGAGCGCGCTCGCCGGCGGCATCACGCCCATCGTCTGCGTCGGCGAGACGCTCGAAGAGCGTGACGGCGCGCGCACCGAGGCGGTGGTCACGCGCCAGCTCCTGGCGGTGACGGCGCGGCTGGGCGCGCGCACGAGCGAGATCGTGCTCGCCTACGAGCCGGTGTGGGCGATCGGCACCGGGCGCACCGCGACGCCCGAGCAGGCACAGGCCGTGCACGCCGTGCTGCGCGCGCAGCTCGCCGCCGCCTGCGCAAGCGGCGCGCAGATGCGCATCCTCTACGGCGGCAGCGTCAAGGGCGACAACGCCCGGCTACTGTTCGCGATGCCCGACATCGACGGCGGGCTCATCGGCGGCGCCTCGTTGAAGGCGGCCGAGTTCATCGCCATCTGCCGCGCCGCGTCCTGAGCGTCGCCGCGCGGCGCAACCGCATTCCCGGAGTCCCTTCGATCATGCAAATCTGGATGACGCTCGTGCTCGCCGTGCAGCTGCTGTCGGCGATGACGATGATCGGCCTCGTGCTCGTTCAGCACGGCAAGGGTGCCGACATGGGTGCTTCGTTCGGCAGCGGCGCCTCGGGCAGCCTGTTCGGCGCCACCGGCAGCGCGAACTTCCTCTCGCGTTCGACGGCGGTTGCCGCGACCGTGTTCTTCCTGTGCACGATCGCGCTGGCCTACGCCGGCGGCGGCGGTCGCAGCGCGCCGGGCGCGAGCGTGCTCGACCGCCCGAGCACGCCGTCGACGGCGGCGAGCGCCCCGGCGCTGGGCTCGATCCCGGCCGGTGCGCCCGGAGCGATTCCCGCCACGCCCGCCGCGCCGGCGCCG
>JAFECX010000041.1 GCA_018241895.1 Pseudomonadota bacterium | reverse complement strand
TACAGATCCTGAGCCTCTCGATGTTCGAGACAACTCCGATAAATCAACTACTTACGCCACCCACCGTGCCGCCCGATGACGACAAACAGCTCGTTCTCCTATGACGGACGTTGGGACACTACTGAGGTCATGAGTAGGTTCAGTCCGCCTGCAGAAGCAGCCGGCTGACCACGCATGTCTGCTCGGCCTGTGGCATGTGGCCCGATTCGGAGAACAAGTGCAGTGCCACCTGGGGCGGCAGGTCCAGTGCTTGTTGCCAGGGGATGATGCGGTCATGCCGGCCCCACAGCACCGCCACTGGCAGCGTCAGGGCGTCGAGTGCCGCCGCAAGATCGATCTGCTGGATGCCGCGCAGCGCGAGCTGTGAGGTCAGCGCCTGCAGCGCGCTGCTACGCCGCTGCAGGTCCGTGTGCAATCCGGTCAGCCAGGTATCGCCGAAGGGCTGAGGCCGCCTGGTGAGCTTGGCCAGCTCGCGCCGCAGCAGCAGCGGCTGGCTGGCGTTCAGCATGCCGTCGATGAAGCTCTGGTCGATCTCGCTGCCCAACCCGGCCGGCGCGATCAGCGTCAGTCCCTGTAGCCGCGCGGCACCGGCCTGGGCCAGCCGTAGCGCGACGGCGCCGCCCAGCGAGTGGCCCACCAGCCGGTACGGCCCGGCCATCTCCCGCTCGATCAGCGGGCGCACGGCGGCGGTGAGTTCGTCCAACGACGTGGCTTCGACCGTGGTCTGGCCGTGTAGCGGCAGGTCGAAGGCGAACACCGGCCGACCGGAGCCGGCCAAGCCCGCGGCCAGCCCGGCCCAGGTGTCGAGGTCGCCGAACAGGCCGTGGATAAGCACGAAGCCGCTCTGCCGGCCGGCAGCGCCGCGATTCCAATGCCGCACTTGGAAGCGGCCCGAGGGCACCTGGACCAGCCCGCAGTCTGCCGCTGACGGCGGCGCGCCGGGCAGGTCGCGCAGCACCACGCGCCCGCCGGGCCCGCTGCCGTGCAGGCCGGCCAGGTCGATGCCAGCGGCGCGTGCCTGGCGGCGCGCGGCCGGCGACGCCACCACACGGCTGCCGGCCGGACGCGCCGGCGCTGCCGCCGTGCCGGGGGGCGGGGCGGCGGGCGACGGCTCGTCGTCGAGGGTGGGCGGCGCTGCCGCCGGCGCCGTGGCCGGCGCGGTCTCGTCCGCATCGGCCGGCGCGACGTCCAGCTCGACCTCGGCCAGCGCTTCGTCGAAGGCGGCGTAGTCGTCGGGCTGCTTCAGCGGCTGGCCCATCACGCCGTTGGCGGACGCCGGCACGTCGACCACGGCCTTGTCGGTCTCCACTTCGAGCAGGATGTCGCCGGCGGCAAAGCGTTCGCCCGGCGTCTTCTTCCAGGCCAGGATCTTGGCTTCGGCTTCGTTGCCGCCGATACGCGGCAGCTTGAACTGGGTCTTGTGCATGGTCAGGCGGGCGCGGGCGTGCGGAACTGTATGAACTCGACGGTGATGCCTTCGGGGCCGATGGCGTAGAAGGGCCGCGTGCGGCCGCCGCGCAGGTCCTGCGGCGGCGAGACGGTCGCCACGCCGGCGGCGCCGAGCCGCGCGTAGGCGGCGTCGGCGTCGTAGACCTCGAAGGCGATGTGGGTCAGGCCGCGGTCGCACTGGCGGGCGTCGAGGCGCCGGCCCTCGGGCCGGTAGTACTTGAATAGCTCCAGCCGGTAGCCGTCCAGCACCAGCATGGCCCAGCGGATGACGGCCCCAGGCAGCCCCACCACCACGCCCAGCGCCGGCTCGCTGCGCTGGTCCATCTCGCCTTCGACCTGCATACCGACCAAACCAGTGAAGAAGTCGCGCGCGGCGTCGAAGTCGTCGACGCAAAGCGCAGTGTGGTGCGGCCGCACCACCAGGCCGTCCAGAAGCGGGCGGGTCATCGTGGCCTCCTTTCAGGCCGTCACGGCGCGCAGGCCGGCGGCGAACTCCTCGCGTCGCGCCAGCGCGGCGCGCTCCAGCACCTTCGAGACCACCGGCGACGACCAACTGCCGCTGGTGTGCACGATCTCGTGGTCCAGCTCGTCGAAGAACAACTCCTGCGCCCGCTTGGCCAGGTGCTGGCCCAGCGCGGTGCCGCGCGTCGTCTCTTCGGCGATCAGCAGGCGGTGCGTCTTGGCCAGGCTGGCGCCCACGGCGCCCCAGTCCAGGCCCATGATGTCCAGCGTGCGCAGGTCGATCACCTCGGCGTCGATGCCGGTGGCCTCGGCCGCGGCCAGCGCCTCGATCACGCCGCCGCCGTAGGTGAGCACGGTGCAGGCGCTGCCGGCGCGGGCGATGCGGGCGCTGCCGAACGGCACGATGTAGTCCAGGTCGTCGGCCGTCACCGGGCCCGAGGTCTGGAACAGCGCCTGGTGCTCGATCACCAGCACTGGGTCGTCGCAGCGGATCGCGGCGTTGAAAAGGCCAATGTAGTCGTGCGGCGTGCTCGGCGCGACGATGCGCCAGCCGGGGTAGGCGGCGAAGAGGCCGCCGGCGTCCATCGAGTGCTGCGAGCCGTAGCCGCTGCCGGCGGTAACGCGGCTGCGCACCACCAGCGGCACGCGCACATGGCCGCCGAACATGTGGCGCACCTTGGCCGCCTGGTTGAATAACTGGTCGGCGGCGCCGAGCACGAAGTCCGGGTACATGATCTCGACCACCGGCCGCAGGCCGTTGAGCGCCGCACCCAACGCCAGGCCGGTGAAGCCGTTCTCGCAGATCGGCGTGCCCAGTAGCCGCTCGGGGAACAACTCGGCGATGCCCTTAGTGGCGCCCGCGGTGCCGCCGCGCAGGTGGTGTACGTCCTCACCGAGGATGACGATGCTGTCGTCGCGCTTCATCGCCTCGCGCGCGGCCAGCGCGATGGCGTCGGCGAACTTCATCGCCTTTGCCGGCGGCGCGCCGGGCGCGCCTTGTTCGCGCACGGCAGCATCGGCCAACTCGGTCAGGTCGCCGCGGATGCCCTGCTCGACGCTAGCCGGGTCGGGCCACAGCGCCGGCACCAGGCGCCGGCCGCCGGCCGGGGCGGCTTCAACCAGCCGCGCGGTGGCCTCGCGGATCACCGCGGCGGCGCGTTCTTCATAACGCGCCTGCTCGCCGTCGGCGACCACGCTGCGTTCGGCCAGCCGGGCCCAGAACTGCGGCAGCGGGTCGCGCTTGTGCCACTGCGCCTCTTCGTCCTTCTCGCGGTAGCCGAAGGTGCTGCCAGGCAGCGGGCCCGACTGGTGCAGGAAGCGGTAGGTCTCGGCCTCGATCAGCCAGGGCCGCGGCTCCTCGCGCATCGCCTGGCGGGCGCGCGCCACCGCGGCGCGCACCAACACCGGGTTCATGCCGTCCACCGTCAGGCCCGGGATGCCCAGCCCGATGCCGCGGCCCGACAGCCGCGGCTCGGCGGTCTGCTCGCGCACGTGGGTGGAGACGGCGTAGAGATTGTTCTCGCAGAAGAAGATCACTGGCAGGCGGTACAGCCCGGCGAGATTCATCGCCTCGTAGGCGGCGCCGTTCTGGATTGCGCCGTCGCCGAAGAAGGCCACCGCCACGTTGCCGCTGGCGCGCATCTTCTCGGCCAACGCATAACCAGCGGCATGCGGGATGTTGCCGCCGACGATAGCGTTGGAGCCCAGCACGCCGCAGGCGTCCCACCTCAGGTGCATCGAGCCGCCGCGCCCGCCGCCGTAGCCGAGCGTCAGACCCAGGATCTCGGCCAGCGTGCGGTTCACCACGTCCTGCATCGCGGCGGCGAACGGCGCCGCCGCTGGGTCGTAGCCGGCCGGCGTGGCGTGGTTCAGCGCCTTGGCCAGGAACTGGTGGTGCATGCGGTGCGTGCCGTTGATCTTGTCGGCCGAGCCGAGCATCGCCATGCAACCCACCGCTGCACCCTCCTGCCCGATGCTGGCGTGCGCCGGGCCGTGCAGCAAGCCGTCGTTGGACAGTGCCAGCAGGTTTTCCTCGAAGCGGCGGATGAGCAGGATCTGCTCGTACATGCGCCGCAGTTCGGCGGCGGGCACGGCTTTCCAGTCGGCTTCGGTTTCGATGGCGCGGGACCAGGGCACTTCGGGCCGCAGATCGGCAGTTTTCATGGTGGGTACGTCGAGGGTCAGAGTACGAGGATGACTTTGGCCGCGGCGCAGCGCCCGGCGTCGAGGTCGAGGAAGGCCTGCTGGCCGCCGGCCAGCGGCCGCTCCTCGACCCAGGCCAGGTCGCCAAAGGCGCCGCGGGCGAGGGCGGCCACGGTGGCCCGCAGGTCGGCCGTGGTGTAGGTGTAGGTGCCCAGTAGTGTGATCTCGGCCAGCGTGAGGCGGCGCATGTCGATCTCGCTGGCCCAGTCCTGCAGACCCACGTGCATCACGACGCCGCCGGGCTGCACCGAGGCCAGCGCCTGCCGGCGCGTGGCCGCGGCGCCGACGGCGTCGAACACGAAGTCGTAGGCCGATTCGGGCGGTGGCGTCTGGCGCACGTCCAGCGTGGCGCAGCCGACCTCGCGCGCCACCGCCTCGCGGCGCAGCGTGTTGGCTTCGGAGACCGTCAGCGCGGCGGCGCCCAGATGGCGCATCAGAAGCGCTGCCAGCAGGCCGATGGCGCCGCCGCCGATCACCAGCACACGGCACTCGTGCAGCGGGCGCGCCAGCGCGTGTAGCGAGAGGTTGACGGCGTGCCAGGCGGTGGCGGCCGGTTCGGTCAGCGCCGCGGCGCGCGCCGGCAGGTCCTGCGGCATCTCGATCAGCGACGCCGCCGGCAGGCTCATCTGCTCGGCGAAGGCACCCGGGCGCGTCATGCCCACCATCGTGCGGTGGGCGCACAGGTTATTGCGGCCCTGCACGCACCAGTCGCAATGACCGCAGGTAATCAGCGGGTTGCCGGTGAAGCGCCGCCCCGGCTCGTAGCCGGGCGCCGACGACGACGCGATGCTGCCGACGAACTCGTGGCCCAGCACCAGGCCGGGCCGGCGGCGCGGGTCGTGGCCGTGCCAGGCATGCATGTCCGAGCCGCAGATGCCCACCGCCTCGATCTGCAGCACCACTTCGCCGGGCGCCGCTTCGGGCGCCGGCCGCTCCAGCAGTTCGACCTGTCCGGGGCTGGTGTAGACGAGGGCTTTCATGGCGGTTCGTTAGGTCATCGCGCCGTGTAGCCCCCGTCGACCATTAGGGTCTGGCCGGTGACGTAGGCGCTAGCGTCGCTGCAGAGGAAGACGGTGGCGCCGGTGAGGTCGTCCAGCCGGCCATTGCGGCCGATGCAGGTGCGCTCGGCGTGTAGGGCCGCCAGCGCCGGATCGCCGAACACCGGCGCGGTGAGCGCGGTGGGGAAGAAGCCGGGGCCGATAGCGTTGCAGGTGATGCCGTGACGCGACCAGGCCTGGGCGATGGCGCGCGTGAGCTGCAGCACGCCGCCCTTGGCGGCGCCATAGGGCGCGCTGTGGTCGAAGGCGCGCTGGCTCTGCAGCGAGGCCAGGTTCAGGATGCGGCCCCAGCCGCGCGCCTGCATCGCCGGCGCCAGGGCCTGGGTGAGGAAAAACGGCGCCGCCAGATGCAACGCCATGTGGGCCTGCCAAGCGGCGGGCGTGACCTCGGCGAACGGCTGGCGCAGGTTGACCCCGGCCGCGTTGACCAGGATGTCCACCGCGCCGCCGGCCTGCGCCCGCTGCGCCACGGCGGCCAGCGCCGGCGTGTCGGCGAGGTCGGCAGCCAGCCACTCGGCGGCGATGCCTTCGGCCTGCAGCGCGGCGGCGGCTTCGGCCAGCGCCGCCTCGCGCCGCGCCGCCAGCAGCACGCGCGCGCCGGCCAGGCCCAGCGCGCGCGCCATCGCCAGGCCGACGCCGCCGTTGCCGCCGGTCACCAGCGCACGCCGGCCGGTCAGGTCGAACAGAGGGGCGAGCCGCACGGCGTTCACACTTCCACCGGCGCGCCGAGCTCGAAGCGCTGGCCGGGAAAGTACTTGGCCAGCCGGTCGTCGGCGGTACGGGCATGGGCCTCCATGCCCTCCAGTCGCGAGATGCGTGCTGTGACCTCGCCGATGTCGCGCGCCGCTTCGCGTGTCATGCGCTGCCAGGTCAGTGTCTTCATGAACTTGTGCACAGACAGACCGCCCGAGTACCGCGCCGCGCCCTTGGTGGGCAACACGTGGTTGGGGCCGCTGGCCTTGTCGCCATAGGCCACAGTGGTCTCCTCGCCGAGGAAGAGCGATCCGTAGCAACTAAGGCGCTGCAGCCACCAGTCGAGGTCGCGCGCCTGCACCTCCAGGTGCTCGCTGGCGTAGCGGTCGGAGACCTCGACGACCTCCTCGCGCGTGTCGCAAAGGATGACCTCGCCGTAGTCGCGCCAAGCGGCGCCGGCGGCGTCGCGCGCGGTGGGCGGCAGGGCCTCGATCAGCGCCGGCACGCGGCGCATCACGGCTTCGGCCAGCGCTCGGGAGGTAGTGAACAGCCAGGCCGGTGACTCGTGGCCGTGCTCCGCCTGGCCCACGAGGTCGCTGGCGACGATGGCGGGGTCGGCGCCGTCGTCGGCGATCACCGCTACCTCCGACGGGCCGGCGAAGACGTCGATGCCGACCTGGCCGAACAGCGTGCGCTTGGCCTCGGCGACAAACTTGTTGCCGGGGCCGACGATGACGTCAGCGCGCTTGCCGGTGAACAGGCCGCCCGCCATCGTCGCGATGGCCTGCACGCCGCCCAGCGTCATGATCACGTCGGCGCCGGCGCGCTGGAACGCATACAACAGGCAGGGGTGCATGGGCCCGCCGCGGAATGGGCCGGAGCAGGCGATCACGGTGCCCACGCCGGCCGCCTTCGCGGTGGCTACGCCCATGTAGGCCGAGGCGATGTGGGCGTAGCGCCCAGCCGGCGCGTAGCAGCCCGCCACATTGACCGGCAGCACGCGCTGGCCGGCGGTGACGCCCGGATGCAGTTCGACGCTGAATTCCTGCAGGGAGCTCCGCTGGGCGCGCGCGAAGGCGCTGACCTGCTCGATCGCGAAGTCGATGTCGCGCTGCACCTGGGCCGGCACCTCGACGGCTCGGCGCTCGATTTCGTCGCGGCCGACGATCACGTCGCCCTCCCAGCCGTCGAGCCGCTTGGCATAGGCGCGCACCGCGTCTTCGCCGCGCGCGCCGATTTCGGCCAGCATCTCGTTCACCACTTTCTGCGCGGTGGCGGTCTCGGTCTCCGGCGTCTTGTCCGCCTTCTTCAGATAGCACACGCCCATGGCTTGTCTCCGGCGGCCTTCAGGCCTCGACGGTTTCGGTCTGCTGCTCGCGCAGCAGGCGCCAGATGTGGGTGCGCAGGTGCACGAACGAGGCGGTGTCCATCACCTCCTCGATGTGCTCCAGTCGGTCCCAGCCTTCGGCCTTGCGCACCTGACCGACGTCGACGATCTCCTTGATACGCCCCGGACGGCGGCTCATCACTACCACACGATCGGCCAAGTACACAGCCTCCTCGACCGCGTGGGTGATGAACAGCACCGTGCGCGGGTTCTGGCGCGCCAGCCGGATCAGTTCTTCCTGCATCACGACGCGGGTCTGCGCATCCAGCGCGCCGAAGGGTTCGTCCATCAGCAGCACGCCGGGGTCCAGCGCATAGCTGCGCGCGATCGCCACACGCTGCTGCATACCGCCGGAGAGCTGGTGCGGGAACGCCTTCTCGTAACCTGCGAGTCCCATCAGCTCGATGTAGCGCGCCACCACCGACGCGCGCTGGACCTCGGTCTCGCCTTTGCACTTGAGGCCGAAGCCGATGTTCTCGGCCACCGTCTTCCATGGGAAGAGCGCGAAGGCCTGGAACACCACTGCGCGGTCGGGGCCGGGGTCGGTGATCTCCCGCCCGTCGACTGTGACGTGGCCGCGACCGGGGAACTCGAGCCCGGCCACCATGCGCATCAGCGTGGTCTTGCCGCAGCCCGAAGGTCCCACGATGGCGACGAACTCGCGATCGGCGACCTCGAGGTTGACGTCGACCAGCGCCTGGAAAGCCTCTCCGCCGCGCGTGAAGTCGCGGCCCACGTTCTCGAATCGGATGCGCCCCATCAGCGTCCCCAGCTCTTGTGGATGTGTTGTTCGAAGCGCTCCAGCACAGTGTCGATTACGACGCCCACGATGCCGATCGCGACCATGCCGGCCATCACCACTTGGGTCAGCACGTTCAACTGTCCCTGCACCATCATGTATCCCACCCCGCTGCCGACGACGATCAGCTCGGCGCCGATCAGCGACTGCCAGCCGATGCCTGCAGCCACACGCAGCCCGGCCACAATGGCTGGCAGCGAAGACGGCAGCAGTACTTCCAGCACGATGCGCGGCCCGCCGGCGCCCAGCGTGCGCGCGGCCTCGACGAGGCGCCGGTCGACGTACTTGACGCCGCGGTAGGCGTTTATCAGGCAGGGCGGGAAGGCGCCGGAGAAGATCACCAGCATCGGTCCGCCGATGCCGGTGCCGAACCACAGGCCGGCGAACGGCACCCAGGCGATCGGCGCGATGAAGCGCAGCGCCTCGAAGAAGGGGCTGATCACGTCGTCCAGCCAGCGGTACCAGCCCATGAGCAGGCCCAGCGGCACGCCGATGGCCATCGCCAGCGCGAAGCCGGCGCCGAAGCGGATCAGGCTGGCCCACAGGTGGCCCCACAGTGTGGCGCCAGAATAGGGCTCGGACGTCAGATCGACGATAGTGTGCACCACGTTCAACGGGCCGGGCAGGTAGCGCTCGGACACCCAACCACTCATCGAGATGGCCTGCCAGAAGACAAAGAACCCCAGCAGCCCCAGCCAGGGCAGCCACAGGGCCTCGCGCGCCTGGGCGCGGGCACGGGCGTCGGCCACGCTCTGGCTGTCGCCGGCGTTCAGTGCGCGAGCCATGGCAGCACCTTGGTTTCGAGGCGCTCCAGCCCCTTGGTGGAGAGCGCGCCCAGCAGGCCCACCCAGGCCATCGCGAAGAGGATCATGCCCGGGTTGAGATCCAGCGACGCGGAGGCCAGCACCTTGCCCAGGCCGGTGAAGGCGCCCACCAGTTCGGCCGCCACCAGCGTCATCCACGCCGTCTGCAGCGAAAGGCGCAGGCCGGTAAAGATCATAGGCAGCGCGCCAGGCATCAGCACGTCGCGCACCAGGCGGCCGGCGCCGGCACCGTGCACGCGCGCCGCCTCGATCAGCGTCGGATCGACGTTGCGCACGCCGGCGTAGGTGTTGATCAGCGCCGGCGTGAAGGCCGAGACCCAGATCAGGAAGACCTTGGCGCCGTCGCCCAGACCCAGCCACAGGATGGCCAGCGGGATCCACGCCAGCGGCGGGATCGGGCGCAGCAGCGAGAACACCGGCCCGATGACGAGGTCGGCGCGCCGGCTGGTGCCCATTAGCAGGCCCAGCGGCACGCCGGTGGCGATGGCGACGGCAAACCCCATCAGCACCAGGCGCACGCTCTGCAGCACGTGCTGCCACAGCGTGCCGCCTCCGTAGCCGGGCTCGACGCTGATCTGCTGCGCGTTGCGCCAGACGTCGGTCGGCGTCGGGAACCGCCCGCCGCTGACCACGCCCAGGCCGGCGAGCAGGAACCAGATCGCGATCGCGGCGGCGAAGGCCGCCGTGCCGACGACGAGCCGGCGCCGGTTGACCGGGGCCCGGCTGGTGGTCATGTGGACCCCTCGCCGGCATGCGGCACGCGCGCGAGGTCTTCCAGCAGCAGCAGCATCGCGGTGCAGTCCTGCTCTTCGCGGCCCCAGGCCTTGGCGAGCGCGAACATCTCGCGCGCATAGCCGCCCAGCCCCAGCGGCGCGCCGACCGAAGCTGCGAGGTTCATCGCCAGGTGGATGTCCTTGAAGCCCATGCGCAGCGGAAAGTCGGGCGTCACGTCGCCGGCCAGCACCTTGCCGGGGAAGTTGGTCAGCAACTGGCCGCGGCCGGCGGTGGTGCCGGACAGCACACGCACCACGGTCTCGCGGTCCAGCCCCAGCTTGGCGGCGAACATCAGCGCCTCGCCGGTGAGCACCATGCCCACCATCGACATGTAGTTGTTGACCAGCTTCAGGCGGATACCGCTGCCGCGCGGACCCACGTGCACGATGGTGTCGGCCATCGCCTCGAACAGCGGCCGCGCTTCGGCGAGGTCGGCCTCGCTGCCGCCGGCCATGATCAGCGCCTTGCCGGCGGCCGCCTCGCGCGGCGTGCGGCCCACCGGCGCGTCCATGCAGCGCAGGCCGCGGGCGGCGAGGTCGGCGGCGATGCGGTCGGTGTCCAGCGCATCGCCGGTGCTCATCTCGATGACCAGCGCGCCGGCCGGCAAGGCCGCGGCGGCGCCGTTCGTGCCGAACAATGCTTCGCGCACCTGCTGCGAGGTCGGCAGCATCGTGATCAGCATCCGGGCGCCTTCGGCGGCGTCAGCCGGCGACGCGGCGAGCCGACAGCCGGCGTCGACCAGGCGGGCGCAGGCGGCGGGCGAGACGTCGAAGCCGGCCACCTCGAAGCCGGCGCGCACCAGGTTGCGCAGCATCGCGCCGCCCATCACGCCCAGGCCCAGGAAGGCGATGCGGGGCAGGGGAGCGGGCGGCTTCATCGGTTTTCCTTCATCGCGGGCGAGGCGCGCGGCGGGCGCGCGGGCGGGGCGGCGGGGCGGTTGCCAGATGGCGGGGCCGTGGTGCCGCGCAGGATCAGCTCGAGTTCCAGGCACACGTGCTCGTCGCCGTCGGCCGGCGCCCGGCCGTCGATGGTGGCCAGCAGCGCCGCGGCCGCCAGGCTGCCGATCTCCAGCGCCGGCACGTGCAGCGTCGTGATGCCGGGGCGGCAGTGGGCGGCCATCTCGATGTCGTCGAAGCCGGTGATCGAGATCTGCTGCGGCACCGCGACGTCCTGCCACAGGCACTCCTGCAGCGCGCCGAAGGCCAGGATGTCGTTGCCGCACAGTACCGCGGTGGGCCGCTGCGGCCGACGCAGCAGCGCGGCCATCGCGCGCCGCGCCTCGAGCACGGTGTACGGCTTCTCGATCACGCAGGCCGTCGGCAGGCTGCCGCCGCGCCGCTCGACGGCCCGACGGAAACCCTGCACGCGCTGCGTGGCGCGGTCGTTGTCGGCCATCACGCCGGCGATGACGGCGAACCGGCGGTGGCCGATGTCGAGGAGGTAGTCGGCCAGCCGCTCGGCGGCGACGACGTTGTCCCAGCCTATCGTGGGCCAGGCGGCGCCGGGGTCGTGGTGGCAGGTGGTGACGAACGGGATGCGGCGCGCCCGCAGCAGCTCGAGCATGCCAGCGTCGTGCGTGCTTCCCACCAGCGCCATGCCGTCGACACCGCGTTCGACCAGCGCACGTACCTGCTCGGCCTCGCGGCCCGGCGAGTAGGCGCTGTTGGCGACGAACAGCTGGTAGCCGGTCCGATGCAGGCGTTGCTGCAGCCCTTCGAGCACCTTAGCGAACAGCGCGCTGTCCACCGTCGGCACCACGACGCCGATGGTGCGCGTGCGGCGCGAGGCCAGCGAACGCGCCGCGCCGTGCGGCACGTAGCCGGCCTGCGCCAGCGCCGCCTGGGCCTTGCCGCGCAGCACCGGCCGCACCAGCTCCGGGTGGTTCAGCACCCGCGACAAGGTGGCGGCGGAGATACCGCTGCGTTGCGCCAGCTCCTTGAGCGTGCGTGTCGTCGGCAGGGGCGGGTGGGTCGAGGCCAAGAGGGGAGAAATGAAAGCGCATTCAGATTCGATGTCGATTGCAGCACCGGGATGTCAGGCCGGTCACTAGGGAAAACTCGGAATCTGTGTCCACCGGGGACAAAGTCGTTTGACAAGCCGGCCCGAAGCGCCGAGCATCTTATGAACGCGCTTTCAGAAAACGAGTGCCTTCGCACCGCGGGCGCGTGCATCAGGAGACTCCGTCCATGAGCGTTTCGCTTCGCCGTTCTTTCCGCCGGGCGACGACGGCCCTGGCCTGCGCGGGCCTGGTGGCCGCGTCCGCGCTGCCCGCCGCCGCCCAGACCCTGACGCCGATCAAGGTCAGCTACCAGATCGCCTACTGGGCGCTGCCGATCTACCTGGCCACCGAGAAGAACTGGTGGGCCGAAGCCGGGCTCAAGCCCGAGTTCGTGGTCTATCCGGCCGGCGCGCAGCAGATCGCCGGCGCGCCCAGCCGCTCATGGGACGTGGGCGGCACCGGCTCGCCGCCGGCGGTGCTGGGTGCCCAGCGCTACGACATCATGACCATCGGCATCACCAACGACGAGTCGGTCACCAATGCGCTGGTGGCGCGCAAGGACAAGCTCGAAGCCATCCGCGCCAACCCGGCGCGCGAGGTCAAGGGCCAGCAGATTTTGCTGAGCCCGAACTCCACCGGCGAGTACGCGACGATGGCCTGCCTGCAGAAATGGGGCCTCAAGCGCAGCGACGTCAACATCGTGCCGCTGGCGCCAGCGCAACTGGTGTCGGCCTACACCGGCGGCAATGGCCTGCTGGCCGGCACTTGGGCGCCCAACACCTATACGCTGAGCGACCAGATAGGCGCCGAGACGGTGTGCAGCGGCAAGGACGCCGGCGCGCTGGTGCTGGGTGCGCTGGTGGCGCGCAAGGAGTTCGCGCAGCAGAACCCCGAGGCGGTGGCGCGGTTCCTGGCCGTCTACCTGCGGGCGGTGAACTACCAGAAGAACAACCCGGCGGAGTTCATGGCCGCGCTGCGCAAGTTCTTCGACGTCAACGGCATCAAGCTGAAGGACGTCCATCTGCAGGCCGAGATGGCGCGCCCGATCTTCCCGCTGGACGAGCAACTGAAGTTGCTGTCGCGCGCCAGCGGCCCCTCGACAGCCGACGCGGCGTTCGAGGCGCTGTCGGGCTACCTTAAGAGCGTGGGCACGATCACTGCGGTGTCCGACCCGAAGACCTACATCACCGACCAGTACCTCAAACTGCTCGACGGCAATGCGGGCCTAAAAGCCTTCGCGTCGCGTACGCAGTAGGCGGCGCGCCGGGGGTCGCACGGCACGAAGGCGCTTGCAACCGTGCTTACAGCCACGCTCCCCTGGCACCCAGCGCAGCATGCGGTCGGGGCGGGGCTGCTATTGACGTTCCGGTAAATGGGTGACACCCTACACCGCCAATTCGGCCTGTTGCCAGAAGGCCGTGATCAGGGCCGGTCGACGCTGCATCGACTTCAGGCGCCGACGCGCGTAGTCGCTGACCTGATCGATGCTCTTGGCGCAGAAGTTGGCGATCTCGTGCTTCTTCAGGTACGCCCAGATCGCCTCGACGGGATTGAGCTCAGGGGCGTACGGTGGCAGCGCGGTCACCGCAGCGAAGTCCACTGCCAGGCCTGCCGCCAGCAGCTGTCCAACAAGTGCGGTTGCCGGCATGTCGCGGACTCGTGCTCGGTTCAGACGCCGAACACCTTCATCACCTCATCGCCCAGGTGATTGATCACCTTCACCGCGATGCGACCGGTCTTCGGCTTCTCGAACGGGCGTGACACGTCGCTGTTGAGCGTGGCCCAGGCCTCGGCGTCGATCTCGGCCTTCAGCGTCGTCTTCAGCGCCTTGTAGGGGTCGGAGGCACCCAGGAAGTAGGCCTGGCGGACGAAGAAGCTCTCTTCGTCGTACTCGGTGTCGATCATCCAAAGCGCGATGCTGTCGGTGCCGCCGCTTTCGATCTCGCCGGTCTGCGGGCGGAACACGTCCACGCCCTTCACGCGCACGCGCACCAGGCCATCGGACTGTGGCTCGATGCGGATGTCGGGTTCGCCGAACACCACGAACAGGTTTCCGGCGCCGGTGTTCTTCAGTTCACCGGCCATGTGCAGGTCGGGGTTCATGCGGGCCTTCAGCACCGGCACGCGGCCCAGCTTCTCGAACTCGGCGGCGTGCGCCTCGTAGTTGAAGGCGCAGGCGATCAGCACGTCGAAGCCGGCGTCGGCCGCCTCGCGGGCGGCGCCCACCAGGTCCGGCCGTGAGACGGTGCCGAACTCGGGGCCGACGAAGATGGCGGCACGGCGTTCCTTGTCACCCTCCATGTAGCGGCCTTCGGCGCAGACGTACTCGCCCGGCCAGCCGACGATGCTGGTGAAGCCGATGCGGTCGGCCTTGTGCGCCTGCTGCACGCCGGCTGCCTTCAGGTTCTCCAGCATCACCGATGCGAAGTCGGCCTTGGCCTCGTACTCGGCCTTGGGGCTACGCACGCCGTCGATCAGCCCGTCGTCGATGTCCATGGCCAGCGTGCGGTGCGGGCTGAGCGAGTCGACCGTGAACGGGCCGGCCACGCGCACGCGCTTCCTGTCCTCGTAGGGCTTGTCGTACAGGTACTCGCTCTCGGCCTTGGCCGCGATCGAAGCGTCGATCTCGCGCTGCCGCTCGATGCGGGCAGCCCACCAGTCGGCGTGCAGCTTGCACGCATCTTCCGGCCATGGGTCAGCAGGTCGCGCGGGTAGCGTCTTCAGCGTAAACCTGCGTCCCAGGTTCTGATTGATCGGGTGAAGATGCCCGGCGATCCTCGACTGGTTGGCCTCATCACCGCGGGCCTGTTCGTCTCTCAGATCGCCAAAGATTCGCTGCGTTCCGATGGGCCAAGGGTCTTCGGCATGGCGGGGAATCTGCCAGTCCTGCCAGTCCTTCTTCATCGCGGCGTTCAGCGCCTCGCGCAGCGGCTCCAGCTTCTTCTGCCACGTGTCCCAGATCACGTCGATCTCGGCGTTGTTGGCGATGCTCTTCAACGTGACGTGCGGCACCCGTTCGTAGACGAAGCCCTGGCGAATGTTGCCGCGCGTGGGCTGGCTGCTCGGCACGCCGCGCGTGATCTCGGCCTCCTTCAACTGGCCTTCGGGGCTGTCGGCGAGCAGGTAGTACGGGTAGCGCGCGCCCATGATGCGGGCGCGGGCCAGCGCGAGAGCGACGCGCGAGGTGTCGATGGTGATCCAGCGGCGGCCCCATTGCTCGGCGACGTAGGCCGTCGTGCCAGAACCGCACGTGGGATCAATGACCAAGTCGCCGGGATCCGTCGTCATGAGCATGCAACGCTGGACGGTCCGTGCTGAGGTCTGGACGATGTAGCTCTTGTCTTCGGATCGGCTTGAGAACTTCACGTCCGACCAGATGTTGTTGACACTGACCGCTGCAAAGTCGTCGATGAACCGGACATAGGCCAAGCTTGTTCCGCGTGCTTCCAGCCTTAGCGCAGCACCAAGCCGACGCATGCCCTGTTCATTGGTCTTCCAGCGGTTTGTGATGCTTGGTCGAAACTCTCGACCGTCAATCGACACGGGGAACCATGAGGCGGCTCCTTCCCCTTTCTCACGCCCGAGGCTCTGGCTCGTGAGATTGTCCTGTCGGTAGATCTTGGCGCCTTCCGGCACAGAGCTCGGATCGTCGCGTTCCTCGCGCGTCATCGGCCGCCGCGTGTAGTCCGGCTGTTGAATCCGCGAGTATTCGGCAAAGCCGGCCTGGTCACGCACCTTTGGAAGCCACGCGTCCCGAAACTTCATGCCCGCCTTGGACTTCGCATACCAGACAACGTAGTCCGTGACTGGTGCAAGGTAGTCCTGGGTTTGGCTGCTGGTCTTTTCGATCGTTATCAGCGCGACGCAGTTCTCGTCGCCGAAGACTTCGTCCATCAGCGCCCGGAGTCGATGGACGTTCTCGTCTCCGATCTGAACGAATACCGAGCCGCTCTCAGTCAGGAGATCGCGCGCGACCGTCAGCCGATCACGCAGGTAGGTCAGGTATGAATTGATCCCATCGCGCCAAGTGTCTCGGAACGCCTTCACCTGCTCCGGTTCACGGCTGATGTGGTCGCGGTTGCCGTCCTTCACATCCCGGCTCGTCGTGCTCCACTGGAAGTTCGAATTGAACTTGATGCCGTAGGGAGGGTCGAGGTACACGCACTGCACCTTGCCCCGCAGCCCCTCGCGCTCGGCCAGACTCGCCATCACCTGCAGGCTGTCGCCCAGGATCATGCGGTTGGTCCAGTTCTGGTCGTGCGCGTAGAAGTCGGTCTTGTCGGCGCCGGCCGGGATGCCGTTGAAGTCGCCGAACATGTCGACCGTGCCGCCCGCTGCCGCTTCGGCCGCCTCGCGCCGCTCACGGCTCTGCCGCAGCAGGTCGTCGATCAGCACTTTGGGGTGCACCTTCTCCTGGATGTAGAGCGGCGGCGCGTTGACGACGAGATCGGTCCAGTCCTGGGCGTCCTTGCCGCGCCAGACGAGCTGCGGGTCCAGGTCGTGGTTGCGCGTTTCCTTCTCGGCCTTCAGGTGATCGGCGTTCGACGTGCTGCGCGGGTAGGTCACCTGCACGGGCTTGCGCGCCTCGTCCGCCATGAGGCTCTGGTACTCGGCCGTCGGGATGTTCTTGCGCTTGTCGTCGGCGTGCTTGAGGGCATCGACGCCGACGAAGGTGCTGCCGGCGGACTTGGATTTCTTGGTGGCCATGGCGGGTCCGTCAGGCGGGGTCAGACAGTCAGGGGCACGGCGCTCTGCGCCACGAAGCCCTGGATGAGTCTGTCGAAGTCGGCTTCCAGGTCGGTGGCCGAGCGGAACTCGGCGAAGGCCCAGCGGCCGTAGGTGCCCAGGGCGTTCACGCCCGGAACCCACTGGGTGGCCATCGTCTCGGCCTTGACCACCGCGTCTTCGCCGCGGAAGCCCTTGATCTCGACGACGAGGTTCAGCGGGTCGTCATGGCCATCATCGATGCGGACGATGAAGTCCGGCCGGTAGTGCCGCTGCGTGCCGCCCAGGCGGTAGGGCACCTCGAAGCCCAGACTGTGGTTCTTCACGTAGGCCCGCACGCGCGGGTGCTGCTCGGCCACGCGGCAGAACTCGGCCTCCCAGTCGCTGTCGTAGACGACCCAGTTCACGTGGCTCTTCGGCGGCGGGCCCTGCGTGGCCCACAGGCTCTGCTTCGAGGTCGTGAAGTTCACGTGCCGGGTGCTGCCTTCTGCGTTGTACGGGTCGAGCACCACCCGCACGGCGTTCGATCCGGCCAGCGTGGCGCTGATGGCAGCATGGATGCGCTCGCAGGCCATGTCGGTGATCTCCTGGTGCATCACCTGGGCCTTCCAGGTGCCGCCGGCGCACTTCAGGTGGTCGCGCACCCATTCCTGGGCGATGCCCTTGAGCTGGCCGAAGAGGTGCAGCTTGGGGTCCTGGCCGGGGTCGCGGTACTTGCGGTACAGCAGGTGCCTGGCCAGGTGGAAGGCTATTGAGTTGTCGCGTGTGTCTTCCAGGTGCTGCACGGTCAGGTTCACGCCTTCGCCCACGATGCCCAGGTTCTGGGTGTTGGATGGGCCGACGAGGTCGGGCGTGAGGGTCAGCCCCGAGTTCGCGCTGAAAGTGGCTTTGAGGCGCTCGGCCGGCAGCTCGACGCGGTAGCCGTCGACCCTCGGGAAGCGGATCTCCAGCGCGTCGCGCACGGGGCTGATGGCCTGCACGCGCGTGGTCTTCACCGGCGGCTTTGGCGGCACCACCACCGGCTTGGCCGCGAAGTCGAACGGGATGCCCAGCACGTCGGCGTACTCCACGTCGAACCTGTCGTCGGCGTTCAGCGTGTAGCTCTGGCGGCGCAGGGCGCGGCCCACCACCTGCTCGCACAGCAGCTGCGTGCCGAAGGCACGAACGCCGAGCACGTGCGTCACGGTGTTGGCGTCCCAGCCTTCGGTGAGCATGGAGACGCTGACCACGCAGCGGATGCCTTCGCCCAGCTTGCGGGGCTTGCCGACGGTGTTCATCACCTCGCGCAGCAGGTCGGCGTCGGTGAGCTTGTCGGCGGCGGCGCGGTCGCCGGTACGCTCCATGATCTCGCGGCGGAAGCGCTCGATGGTGTCGGCCTCGATGTCGCGGAAGCCGGGGTCGAGGGCCTCACCGGACTCCAGCTGCTCGCTGTCGATCAGCAACGTGCGCGGGCGTGCGAGCTTCTGGCCGTGCTCGTCGTAGTTGCGGAAGAGCTCGAGGCGGCCGTTCTCCAGCGTGCGCGTCTCGGTCTTCTCGCCGTTCGCGCCGGTGTGCTCGATCGTGCGCTCGAAGCCGGCGATGTAGTCGTAGACGAGCTTCGACGTGGCCGTGTTGTTGCACACGACGATGAAGACGGGCGGCACCTCGATGCCCTGCGCCTGCCAGCTGTCGAAGATCCTGGCGTAGTGGCCGTAGAGCGCGTCGAGCGCGGTGTACAGCTCGGTCGGCAGGGCCAGCGGGTCCAGCTTGCCGGCGGTGCGCACGCCCTTCCTGGGCATGCGCTTGCCGATGTGGTCCCACAGGTTACGGAACTTCGGTGCGTCGGCGCCGGTGATGTTGTCCGACACCGGCACGCGCGGCAGCTTGACGATGCCGCACTCGATGGCGTCCATCAGCGAGAAGTCGCACATGGTCCACGGGAACAGCGTGCCTTCGGCGTAGCCGGAGCCGCGCAGGAAGAACGGCGTGGCCGAGAGGTCGAAGACCACTGGCACGCCGAGCTTGCGCTTCACGGCCTCGATGCCGCTGATCCACAGGCGGGCGGCCTCGTTGTTCTTCTTCGCCTCGTCCTTCTCGTCGCCCTTCAGGTCGTCGATGTCGGCCTCGGCTTCCTTCGGCTTCGCGCGGTAGCAATGGTGCGCCTCGTCGTTGATGACGAGCACGTTCTTGATGCCCATGAGTTCGGGCATCACGCGCTGCAGCATCCGGCCCTCGGTCTCCAGCGTCTGCAGCGGGGCGCCGCGGCCTTGCAGCAGTGCGCGGCCTGCGGCGGTGACCTCCAGCGTCTCGCGCAGCTTGAAGGCGTGGTAGTTGGTGATGACGATCACCGCGCGCTTGATGTCACCCAGCATGTCGCCGGGCACCAGCTCGCGATTGGCGTAGTAGCTGTCCGGGTCCTGCGGCAGCAGCACGCGCAGACGGTCCTTGATGGTCAGACCCGGCGCCACGATGAGAAAGCCGCGGGTGAACTGCTTGCTGGCCGGGTGCCGCACGGCGTTGACGGTCTGCCAGGCGATGAGCATGGCCATGACGGTGGTCTTGCCGGCGCCGGTGGCGAGTTTGAGCGCGATGCGGAACAGGTCCGGGTTGGACATCGCATTCGCGCCGGCGAGGTGGTCGCGGAACTTCCTGCCGGCGGCGCCGAGCTTGGGCGCGACCTCGGTCAGCCAGATGGCCGTCTCGACGGCCTCGATCTGGCAGAAGAAGGGTCGCACGCCCTGGAACTGGTGCTGGCGCCAGTGCTGCAGCAGGCGGGCGGTCTCGGGCGTGACCTGCCACTGCGACGGGTTGGGCAGTGCGCGCCAGGTGTCCACGTAGCCGCGCAGCTCGTTGATGATCGGCGTGGGGTCGTACTTCTGCTCCGCAGTGCTCAGGCCCTCGTCGTCGGCCGCCAGGTCCAGTTGCACCTGAGCCACCGGCCCCTTCGGTGCCTTGCGCTTCTTTGCCTTCGGTACAGGCGTGATCAGGTCCGACCGACGGCGCGACTCGATCAGCTTGTTGGTGGGCTGACCATCCGCATCCAGCTCCCAGTGCCGGCCGGGGTAGGCATACGGCGAATTGAGGATCGGATGTTCGAAGAACGTCAGCGGCGAGTCCTGCGACATGAGCCTCCCTGTGTCGACCGGTCGCCCCGAGGACGCCTGGTTTCGGATCGGTACGTGTGCGTTCGCCATGCGATGGCCGGCGTGCGCACCATGGGCGTCAGCTTACCGGACGGATCGAGGGTTTCCGCCGGATCCGATCGGCATTGCACCATCCCGGATTCGTCGGTCGGAAAGGGTCCGATCTAGATCAGTTCGATGGCCTCGCGCAGCCGCTGCGCCGTCGCCGGCAGTCCGCCGCGCTCCATGGCGTTCGCAAAATCCTCTGCCGTCGCCTGCGGCTTCTTCCATCGGGCGCGCATGCGCTTGAAGGCCGCGACCGCCACGAGTTGGCACAAGTCCCATTGCGCGACGATGAATTGGTCGGGGTGAATGACTTCGACGCCGAGCGGCCCCACGGCCTCGACCGGGAAGTCCTTCAGATTCGCCGTGACGATGCAGTCGGCGTGTCCTGCCAGCGCCGCGGCGAGCACGTGGACGTCATCCGGGTCGGGCAGACGAAGGCCGCCCGCACATGCCAGCCACGCCGCCTGCGGGACTTCCCAATCGGGAATGGCTTCGCGCATCTGGTCGCGTCGGGTGTCCAGCCGCCCCTTGAGATCCGGCCGGCGCTCTTCGAGCGCAGCGATCCACTCGGTCTCGATGCGTGTGGTCCATTTGGCTGCGTAGAGCCCCGCCGTGGCGAGGCTCATCAACGCGTCCGTCATGGCCAGCGGATAGAGGACGCACGCGTCGAGCAGCGCCGTGTAGCGTGCGTGCCCGGCCACGTCAGTATTCCAGCCCCAGCTCGCGTGCGTTCTCCGCGAGGCGCTCGAGGGCTGCCTCCTGGTTCTCGCGCATCTTGCGCGCGTAGGCGATCAGGTCCTCGAAGGCGACTCGCCGGTGGGTGCCGACCATCCGATGCGGCAGTCGGCCGGCCTCGATCTCCTTGATCACGAACGGTCGGGAGACGTTGAGGAAGTGGGCGGCCTCGACGGTACTGAATTCCTGGCTGGAGGGAACGAGCGCGATGGGCCTGCCTTCGCTCATCGCACCCAGAAGCTGGCCGATGAGCTTCAGCGCCGCAGGCGGGACTTCGACGCTCGGATGCTCGCCGGTGTCGGTGGTGAGCGTGATCGCGGCAGCGCGCGAGTGATCGAGCGCTTCCATGATGCAACGCTGGGCGACACGGACCATCTCGATGTCCTTCGGCGACATCGGGGGCGGGAGGACTTGTCTTGCCTTTTCGAGGGTGCGCATGGCGGGTTCTCCCGGGTGGCGCCGCGGTGACAGACGGTTGGCTGGCCCTTCGGGCATCACTGCGTCGTTCTCGGCATCGTACAGATTAAACGCAACAGGTGCAGTAAGTGTTCTAGGTGTGCACCCGAGCTGTGCGGGCTTCTCTCACGGATGCCGCCCGCGTTCCTGCGTCGCAACAACCAAGAGCCAGCGGCCTGTCTCGGCAAGACGCGGCCGGCCCAAGCGCGCCTTCTGGCGTCCGACTACCTTGATAAGGTGAGCGTCCGGCGGCCCCACCTTGACGGTGCCGGAGTAGCGGCCCAGCATGCATGCGCGCCGTGAACGGTGCTTGCGCGATGGCGGCCCGTTGAGTCTGTGCGGCGAACCCGCGTGGTGGTGTC
>JAFECX010000040.1 GCA_018241895.1 Pseudomonadota bacterium | reverse complement strand
TGGCCGCGCGCGCGACCGCCGCGCCCGCCGCGCCCGGCCGCAAGCGCACGCGCATGCGCCTCGACGCCTGGCTCGCGCATCGTGCGGTCAAGCCGGCGCTGTTCGTGCTGTGCCTCGTGCCGTTCGCTGCGCTCGTGGCCGGCGCAGCGCTGGACACGCTCGGCGCCAACCCGGCCGAGGCACTGATCCGCGGCAGCGGCGACTGGACGCTGCGCTTCGTGTGCCTCACGCTCGCGGTGACGCCGCTGCGCACGCTCGGCGGCTGGCAGGCGATGGCGCGCTGGCGACGCATGCTCGGGCTGTTCGCGTTCTTCTACGCCGGCTGCCACTTCCTCGCCTACGGCTGGCTCGACATGGGCCTGGACTTCGGCGCCATCACGAGGGACATCGGCAAACGCCCCTTCATCCTCGTCGGCGCGACGGCGCTGGCCCTGCTCGTGGCGCTGGCCGCGACGTCGTTCGACCATGCCATCAAGGCGCTGGGCGGCGCGCGCTGGCGTGCGCTGCACCGTGCCGTGTACGCCGTCGCGCTGCTCGGGGTGCTGCACTTCTACTGGATGCGCGCGGCCAAGAACGATGTCGCCGAAGTCGCGTTGTACGCCGCGATCGTGGCCGTGCTGCTGGGCTGGCGGCTGCGACGCGCGTGGCGCTCGCGGTTGTCCAAGCGCGCACTCGCCGGCTGAGAAGCTGCGAACGAACCGCTCGGCGACGCGCGTCACGGCCCCGGTGCATCGGCGTTCGCGCCGCCGCACTCGCGTGGCGCCGCATCCGCATGCATCGCCGCGCCAGCGCGTTGCGCGCCGCGGCGTGCGTTCGTGCACGCGGCATCCCCGCGAACACGGGTCGATGGCATGGCGGCCCGCGCCCTAGGATGCGCGCACGCCATCGACCGACGCCATGCTGCCTGCCACGACGCACGATTTCAACCTCGCCGAGGACCGCGCGCGCGTGGCGTTGCACCGTGCGCTGGCCCAACTCGAACTGGCCGAGCGTTCGGCGCGCCCGTTCGCGATGACGCAGTCGCTGGCCGCGCTGGCGCGCTGCTACCGCCGTCTGCGCGCGCCGGCCAGCGCCGAGGCGACCTACAGCGCCGCACTGCGCTGGGCGCGCGCGAGCGGCGCCGCCGACCAGACCGTCGACCTCCTGTGCGAGATGGCCGAGACCGCCGCCCACCACCTGCTCGAACTCGCGCCCGCGCCCGACGACGATCCGCATGCCGGGCGCGCCGCACGACACGCCGCCCGCGAACGCGCACGCGAGCATGTCTTCGAAGCGGCACGCCTGGCGCCGACGGTGGCCGACGGCACCTGGGAAGTGCAGGTGCTGCTGCGCCTGAGCGACGTGCTCGAGCAATGTGGCGACCACGACGACGCCGCGCTGCTGCAGACACGGGCGCTGCACCTCGTCGGCGGCCACGACGACCGCACGGCCGATCCGGCGCGACTGCCCCGCGTGGGCCGCATGGTCGACGACTGAAAACCCGTGAACGAACCACTCGCGCCCGCTCGGGCGCGCCCTGACGTCCCCGCTCGGGCGCGCCCTGACGCCCCCGCTCGACGCGCCCTGACGCCCACGCTCGGCGTTGCGAATCCTCGCCCTATCGCGCGATAGGGCGGCACTTTGCACCTTGTTCGGGGCCACCCTGTCGCGCCGCTCGGGCGCGACCGGTTCATTCACAGGTTCCGAGCTCGCGCAAGCGGCCGGCGCACAGTGCCAGCCGGCGGCGCGGGCTCACGCCCGCGTGCAACGAGGAAAGCCGAACGATGCGATGGCGCCCGTATCGGATGACTGCAGGCCGCAGTATGCTTTTCGCATCGCCGCTCGAACGCTGATGCCCCGGCTGGGCTCGGCAGCGTTCGCCGGGAGGACGACGTGACGAACGCTGCAGCGACGCGGCGCTGGGACTTCACCCCCGCCCATCCGATCGTCAAGGTCAGGGCCAGCTACGCGCTGAGCGCCGAGGGCATCCGCTTCGACTCGGATGCGCCGTTCGGCGCACAGGGGCCGGCGGCGCTGAGGTGGGATGCGATCGCCGAGGCGGCCACCGCGACGCTCGATCTGCCCGGCAGCCAGACGGGGCCATCGCCGCCGCCGGCCGCGCTGGCCGCCCGGCTCGAGTGGCTGCTGCTGTCGCGCAGCGACCGCCCCGAGCGGGCATTCATGCGCGTGCTGCCGAGCGGCAGCGATCGCGACGCACTGGTGGCCGAGCTGCGCGAGCGGCTCGGCTCGAAGTGGGTCGGCGAGCGCATGCCGCTCGACGAAGCCAGGAAGCGGCTGCGGATCGCCGAGCACAGCGATGGCATCGACACCGTGGGCCTGGTGATCGGCGCGCTGCTGCTGATCGTGATCATCGTCGTCGTCGGCGTGCTGCTGCTCACGGTGCTGCTCTTGCCGGCGCTGTTCGCGTTCGGCGCGTGGCTGTTCCATCGCGGGCTCAGCGACCTGCGCGCTGCGATCGCCATCGAGAACCTGCCGACTTCGAGTGTGTCGAGCGCCGCGATCGGGCTCGTCGAACTCGCCGGCCGGGCGGTCGTCGACAACCCGTCACCGGCCGGGGCCAGCGGCACGCCGAGCGTGTGGTGGGACGTCGGCGTCGACGCCTGGTATCGCGACGGCGACAACAGGGGCGGCGGCGAGTGGCGCCAGATTGCCGCGCAGCACGGCGGCGACGCCGGGCTGCTGGTGGTCGAGGACGACACCGGCCGGGTGCCGGTCTGGCCGCGGGATGCCGACCTGATCCTGCGGCAGCGCACCTGGCATTCCACCAAGGACACGCTGCCGGCGCCGGGCCAGGCTCTGCTCGCCGGCGCCGGCATCGCCTGGGATCGCTCGCGCAAGCTGCGCGTGCGCGAGCAGCGAATCGAGGCGGGCGGAGCGGTCTACGTGATGGGCACGCTCGCCGAGGTGGGCAGCCTGCCGCAGGGCGAGCGCGATTCGGGCCTCGCCAGGTGGCGCCGCGCGATGCGCACCGGCACGTGGAAAGCCTCGGTGCTGCGCGTCACGCCCTCGCTGCTGAAGGCGCCGCTGGCAGTCGCCTTCGTCTTCTTCGGGATGTTCGGCAGGCTGGGCAGCGCCGACGAGCGTTCGGTGAGCGCGCAGGATGCGCCGCCGCCCGCGCTGCCGGCCGACGGCGTGCTGGTCTGGAAGGGACGCTCCGGGCGCGCGTTCATCATCGCCGACGCGCCCGAAACCGGATCGCTCGAGCGCGTGCGCGCGCGCTCGCTGTGGCGCCTGGGCCTCGGCGCCGTGCTCATGTGCTACGTGCTGTACGAACTCGGCAACACCATCTGACGGAGCCTTCGATGCTGCCCACCCTGATCGTGCTGTTCGTGCTGCTGCTCGTCGCGATCGTCGTCGTCTTCTACGGCGTCGCGATCTACAACGGCCTGATCGGCGTCAGGCAGCAGGTCGACCTCGCCTGGTCGAACATCGACGTGCTGCTGAAGCAGCGGCACGACGAGTTGCCCAAGCTGATCGACGTGATCCGCAGCCACACCGGCTACGAGCGCGACCTGCTCGAGAAGTTGACCACGCTGCGTGCGCGCACCGGCAGCGGCGGCGCCGACGCCGGGCGGCTCGCCGCCGAGGATGCGCTGTCCAAGGGCATCGGCCGGCTGCTCGCCACCGCCGAGGCCTACCCCGAACTGAAGGCGAGCGCCTCGTACCTCGAGCTGCAAAAGCGCATCAGCGCGCTCGAGGAGCAGATCTCGCACCGCCGCGAGTTCTACAACTCGGCGGTCAACCTGAACAACGTGAAGATGGAGCAGTTTCCCGACATGCTGCTGGTCGGCGTCGCCGGCATGGGCAGGCGGGCGCTGTTCCAGGCGAGCGAGGAAGACAAGGCCGACGTCGACGTCGCGGCGCTGCTGGCGCGCTGAGAACCTGTGAGACATCCTGGGTCAACCTCCGTGGCGGGAAGCCAGCGCAACGGCGTTGCCGTGCAGGCTGGGGTGGTAGGGTTTGCGGTCGGTCCAGGCGCGCCAGATCACGCGCAGCCAGGCTCTGGCGAGGATGCGGATGGCGTGCGTGTGATCGCATCCCCGAGCGCGAGCTGCCTGGTACAGGCTCTTGGCCCAGGCGTTGGCGTGACGCGAGTTGTCGGCCAGGCAGGTGATGGCTTGGCGAAGCCTGTGGTTGCAGGCCCAGCGGAAGGCCACGCTGCGGGTCTTGCCGGACTGGTAGGTCACCGGGACGGCGCCGGCTTCGGCGGCGAGCTGGTCGGCGCTGGGGAAGCGTTCGCGCACGTCTCCCAGCTCGGCCAGGATCTGCGCGGCGCAGATTTCGCCCGAGCGGGGGAAGGACATCAGCAGCAGGCCATCGGGCAACTCGGACATGAACTGTTCGATGCGCTTGGTCAGCACGGCGATGCGCCCGACGAGGGACTTGAGCACCGCCACGTGGCAGAGCACGACCTGGGCCATGGCCTGCTCGGTGCTGGCGCCCACCAGGCCGGCAGCCGCACCGCGCAGGCGCTGCAGCAACTCGGCGGGGCTGCGCCGGCCGCTGTAGTGCTGGCGCTTGCAGAAGTCGTGCAGCTGGGCTTCGCCGACACGCCTGGCGGACCTGGGCGATGGATAGCGCTGCAGGAACGCCAGCGCAATGGGAGAGGCGATGTCGGCAAAGATGGCCAGCGCGCCGGGCCAGAAGGTCTGCAGCGTGGCGGTGACCTGGTTGGCTGCAGCGACGCGGGCGTCGACGAGGTCGTCGCGCGAGCGCACCAGCGCGCGCAGGGCTCGGATGTCGTCGGACTGCTGGGCCAATGCACGCCAGCGATGGCCATCGGTGCGCAGCAAGTCGGCCAGCAGGTAGGCGTCACTGGCGTCGCTCTTGGCGCCGTGGCTGCGGTAGCGCGGTCGGCTGGCCTTGACCGCGTTGGGGTGAATCGGGAAGACCTGATGGCCCGCCTCGACCAGCGCGTCGACGATCAAGCCCGAGGGTCGTTCGATGGCGATGCGCAGCCGATCACCCCGGCGCGTCAGGCGGCGCATCAACTCTGCCAGGCCGTCGCGGTCGTGTGCGACCTCGAAGCGATCGAGCACCGCGCCGGCGGTGTCGATGATGCACACCGCGTGCGTGTGCACCGCCCAGTCCAGCCCGACGAAGACATCGTTGCTCATGGACAGACTCCTTGCAGTTGCGGTATGACTGTCCGTGTCGGAAGGCGCGGCGGGAAGCTCATAAACAGGCGCTCCAGCTTGGTTCGCGTGGCGCTACATCTTGGGGCCCGTCGTGGCCTTCCGGCACCCTGCGGGCTGCGGGTCTCACAGGGGCCTTGCGAAGGCAAGCGCACCAGGCAGTTCCCGCAGGGGCACGGAAGTCGGTGGACACCCTCGGCGGCAACGGGCCGGGATGTCAAGTGCGAAGCACAACGCGATGAACACGGGTTGCCCACCGCGGCGGTCGGTCGGTTCGTCGCAAGCGCCGACCGACCGCCGCCGTGGACAACCCTGCGTCGCAGTACTCGAACGGCCCTCATGCGCCGTGAGGTTGCCTTATGAGCGAGCCGCGCGCCCGTCGTGCCGGATCGGCGCCGAGGTCTCGGCCCGCGCAGGCCGGACAGCGGCACGTGGGCACCGCGGCCGAACCGCGCGCGGCCTTGCGGCGATCGATCCGGGATTGGACAAAGCGCAGCCGCCCTTCGATACTGGCCGCGATGTCTTTGGGGCCGGCTTGCCCCATTCCTGGAGGACCGTAGAACATGAAGAGCTCGATGAAGAACCGCCATCGCATTTCTCTCGCGATCGCCGCGTTGGCGGCAGGAGGACTGCTGCTGACGTCATGCGGCGGCAGCAGCGGCAGCAGTGCCGCCAGCAACACCCCTGCGCCCAACGCCTGGATGGCCGAGACCATCGTCGCGGAGCAGGCAGCCGCCGCTGGCGACACGGCCAAGGAAGCGGTCGCCAACCGGCGTGCCAGGCTGCTGATCGCGGCCATGACCTTCGATCAGAAGCTGCAGCAACTGACCGGCGCGGTCCCCGAGGTGATCCCCGAGCTGCCGCAGTGCAAGGGTGGCCGCCACGTCTCGGGCATCCCGGCGCTGAACATCCCGACCTTCCGCGTCACGAACGGCCCGGTGGGGCTGGGGCAGAACGACTGCGTGTCGACCTCGGTGCCGCCGGTGATGGTCGACTTCGGCGGCAGCCGCGTCGACATCTCCGTCTATGCCCACGCGTCCTCCGCCAAGGCAACGGCGCTGCCCTCGGCCATCGCGGCGGCGGCTTCGTTCGACCCGTCGGTGGCCGCCGCCTACGGCGAGCTCATCGGCACCGAGATGCTCGATCTCGCGCTGCACGAATTCGAGGCGCCGGGCATGAACCTGGCACGCCTGCCCATCCTCGGGCGCAACTTCGAATACTTCGGCGAAGACCCTTACCTCGCCGGCACGATGTCGGTGGCCGAGATCCGCTCGATCCAGGCCAAGGGCCTGATCGCCATGGCCAAGCACTACCTCGCCAACGAGCAGGAGACCAACCGCACGACGATCCAGGAAACCGTCGACCGCCAGGTGCTGCGCGAGCTGTACCTGCTGCCGTTCGAGATGTCGGTCAAGGACGGCAAGGTGGCGTCCATCATGTGCGCGTACAACTATCTCAACGGCGTGTCGTCGTGCGAGAACAAGGAGACGCTGACCGACATCCTGCGCAACGACTGGGGCTTCACCGGCTATGTGCAGTCGGACTTCTACGCCACCAAGAGCACGGTCGGCACGATGAATGCCGGCATGGACTTCATGATGCCGACGCCGCTGCAGTGGTCGCCGCAGGCGCTGCAGGCCGCACTCGCCGCGGGCACGATCACGCAGGCGCAGATCGACAAGGCACTCGAACGGCGCTATACGCAGATGTTCAAGTACGGCATCTTCGAGCGTCCGCTCGTGCAGACGCCGATCGACTTCGCCGCCCACGGCAAGACCGCACGCGACATCGGCGGCCGCGCGGCCGTGCTGCTGCAGAACAACGGCGTCCTGCCGTTCGCCGCCAGCGTGCAGAAGGTGGTCGTGATCGGCAAGGCGACGCAGGTCTACGCCCAGCAGGCGGTGTCCAACGGCGCGCTGCTCGGCCAGCCGATGGGCACCGGCCTGGGCAGTTCGGACGTCGTGCCGACCTATTCCGTCGCTCCCGTCGCGGGCCTGCAGGACGTACTGACGGCGCTCGGCAACACCACCGCCACGGTGACGCTGGTGACGGTCAAGGACGACAACAGCGACCTGGGCGCCGCGCTCGCCGCCGCCCAGGCAGCGGATGCCGTGATCGTGATGGCCGGCACGATTGCCGAGGAAGGCGCCGACCGCGCCACGTTCACCAGCACCGCCGGCACCGCGCTGGCCACCAGCGCCGCCGACGGCAGCAGCCTCGACTGGTACGCCGCGCGGTTGAATGCCATCGCCACCACGATCGCCACCGGCAATCTGGCCCGCAACAGCGGCACCGTGGCGATGATCAAGGCCATCCAGGCGGCGGCACCCGGCAAGACCGCGCTGGTGCTGAAGGACAACGCCGGCGTCGCCATGGACCCGGCGCTGGTGGGAGCCGGCGGCCCGGCCATTCTCGAAGTCTGGTTTCCGGGTCAGGAAGACGGCCACATCGTCGCCGACCTGCTGTTCGGCGTGAAGAACCCCGCCGGCAAGCTGCCCGTGACCTTCCCGTTCGTCGGTCAGGGTTTTCTCGACAGCCTCAGCGCGGCGCAATTCCCCGGCACGCTGGCCGGTGACGGCGTCACCAGCACGGTCGAGTACACCGAGAAGCTCGCCATCGGCTACCGCTGGTACGACGCGAACAACGTCGCGCCGGCCTTCCCGTTCGGGCACGGCCTGTCGTACACGCGTTTCAGCGTGGGCGGCGCGAGCCTGGCCGTCAACGGCGGCAAGTACGACGTGAAGGTCACCGTCACGAACACCGGCTCGCGAAGCGGCGCGGAGGTCGTGCAGGTCTACGTCACGCTGCCGCCGGGCGCCGACTCGATCGGCGCCAAGCAGCCGCCCCGGCGCCTGGTCGGCTTCAAGAAGGTCGACCTGGCCGCCGGTGCTGCCCAGGACGTGACGATCACCATCGATCCGGCTGCGTCCAGCCACCCGCTGAGTGCCTGGAGCACGACCTACAACCAGTGGATCACGCCCAAGGGCAACTACACGCTGTGGGTCGGCAACTCGTCGAGGAACGTGAGCGCCTTGCCGTTCACGCGCTGAGGGCGCGTCGAGCGGGCGTGAGTGGTTCGTTCACGGGTTCTCAGTCGAGACTGCGCTCGAAGAAGCGCACCACCCGTGCACGTGACAGGTAGGCCTGCTCGACGTCGGGCGTGAAGTGCACCGCGGGCGCAACGCCGGTGGTGAAGAAGCTGCCCTGATCGGCGAACGGGTCGCTCACCACCATCGGCACCATCAGCCGGTCCCAGCCGTGCGTGGCGCCGGGGTAGGCGTTGACGCTGACGACGCCGCGCGCTCCGCGGTTGACCGATCGCGCCAGCGCTTCGCAGGCGGCGCTGCCGTTGTCGTAGTCGTCGCGGGTGCCGACCTCGATCAGCACCGGCGCGCCCGTGAGGTCGAGCCACTGCACGCCGAATTGCGCCGGCGAGCTGCCCAGCGCGCCCAGCAGTGCCGCGTTGTTCCACGCATAGCACACGGGATAGTGCGCGACGTGTGCCTTGAACATGCGCCCGCCGCCGAACTGTCCGACATACAGGCGCTCGGCCGCGCCCAGGCTGACCAGGCCGCCCCAGGAAAAGCCGAGCACGCCGATGCGCGCGGCATCGATGCGCGGCTGCTGCGCCAGGAAGGCGAGCGCCGAGAACGCATCGGGGTAGGTGAGGATGGGCGCCTTCGGGCGCTCGGCCGCGCTGGTGACGCCGCGTGCCTGCCACATGTCGATCTGCAGCGTCGCGATGCCGGCCTCGTTGAGCGCCGCCTCGTAGAAGTCGCCGCGCGAGTCGACGCCGGCCGAGCCGTGCAGGATCAGCACCGCGGGCAGCTTGCGCGCGCCATGGCGCGACAGCAGGCCCTGCAGCATCGGAGCACGCGGCACGCTGAGCTTGCCCTGGATCGTGAGCATCGTGCCCGGCGCGGCCAGATTCGGCGACCGGAAGCTCACGAACGTGATCTCCGCCGGCGCGGTCGATGCGCAGTTGCCGAGAGCGCCCGGCGGCAGCGGCAGCCCGGACCACGTCCCCGGCAGCGCAGAACCTGCGCCGTCGTGAGCACCGGCGCCTGCCGGTGCGGCCGACAGCAGCGCCAGCGAGGCCAGCATCGCCAGCGCGGCGCGCATCATGTGTTTCGATGTCATGTCCTGTCCTTCTGGCTGCCGCGATGTGCGACGGCGACCCGCGTCGCTCGACCGAAAGAACATAACGCGCGGCTCTCGCGCTCGGCCTCGGGACTTTCCAAGGGGATCGCCCGCGGCGCAAATCGCGCGTGCGCAGCGCAGCCATCGGCGCCCGGGGCCGGCGCATCCGCGTGGCACGGCTTTGCCGTGTCGGCATGGCGACCGGCTGCAGACGCCGCCCTACATCGACGCCAGCCGCAGTGCAGCGTACGCCAGCACGCCCAGCGTGGCGCAGACCATGGCGGTCGCGACCAGCCACTGCCACCCGCTCGTGTCCAGCGCGACGCGCAGTGCGGCCCATGCCGCGAGCAGCCATGCGAAGCCGGGCAGCCAGATGGTCGTGCTCAGCACGATGCCGGCGAGCGCCGGGCCCTGCATCGTGAGCTGCGGCAGCTGTATCCATTCTCCCGAGCCGTCCTGCGCGCGGCGACGCAGATGCTCGGACAAGGTGCCGAAGATGTCGGGCTGCGCGGCTGCCAGGCCGAGCTCGAAGACCATCATTGCGGCCGCAAAGTACAGCCAGCCCCCGGCGACGAGACACAACGCACCGCAAGCCAGCCGCTGCCAGCCTGCGCTGGCGCCTGCCACGCGCCAGGCGAGCGAGACAAGCACGGCCATCCATGCGGCGGCGACCAAGCCGAGCAACGTCCCGCCCAGAACCCACGCGACGAGCCCCGCGGCGTCCGATTCGATCGGCGCACCGATCAGCACATTGCCCAGCAGCACCGGCGTCGTCGAGCCGGCGGCCGCCTTGGGTATCGCGCAGGCCGATCCAGCGCGGGCCGATCACGGCCAGCATCACGCTCGTGCCGTCGATCGCGCGCGCGAGCGCTGCCTCGAAGTCCTGGCCAGGTGCAATCGAATCGAGATCGCGGAAGATGCGTTGCGGGCCGAATGCGGCCTGAAGACTGTCCGTCAGGCGACCGACCGCGCTGCGGCTGTCGTCGCGACGGTAGCTGATGAAGACGTCGGCCATCTCGGTTGCAGCGGGTGTGCGCGTGCAGACGCAGGGAACGCGCGGGCGCTCGGCGTCGACCCCCGAAGCGGGCATGGGCCAGCGTCAGGCCCGGCGAGGTGCATTGGATCCGAAGATGCACCCGTGCGCCACCCCAAGGTCGGTCTCACTGGACCGCGACGCTCCCGACCTGTGTGGCGGCCGAACACCGCTGTGCCGGTGCCGCAAACACGGCGCGGCGACCGGCACCCGACGGCGCTGCACTCGCACATCGCCCGTGTGCACGGGCGCACGGACGCACGCGCGCACACGCCTGCGGCCGCGCGCTCACTTGCGCCACCACCACAGCAGCAGCGAGACGACGGCCGAGATCAGCAGCGTCGTCATCCACGGGAAATACAGGCTCCAGCCGTCGCGTTCGATCGCGATGTCACCCGGCAGTCGGCCCCAGGGCACCCGCGCCAGCCAGGGCCAGGCCACGCCCGCGACGAGGCACACGACACCGATGGCGATCAGCAGGCGCTGCATGGCCCGACCTTAGCAGCGCGGCTGGTGGTCCGCCGCGCACGCGCGGCGCGCGGCGGGCGCGACCGCGACCCGGACGGCGCGGCCGACGACGCCGCCCGTGTCGTTGTGTCCGTGCCCGTCGCGCGCGTCGCGAGTGGGGCCGGATCTCAGTGCGCCGTGCCGGTCGGCCACAGCATCTCGATGCGCGCCGACGCGTTCTTCTTCACCTGCACCTTGCGCTCGAGCGTCTTGCCGCCCAGCGTCGCGCCGACCGAATACTCGCCCGGCGAGATGTCGGCCAGCAGGATCGGCCCGGCCTTGTCGAGCTTCAGCACCTCCTGGCCCTTGGCATCGCGGATCACGGCCTTGACGTCGACGACGAACTCGGCACGCTTGCCGTCGTTCTGGGCGAACGTGACCATCAGCGGCCAGTCCTTGCCGGCCTTTTCCATTGCGTGCGCCTGGCCTTCGCCGACGCCGCCGATCATGTACTCGGTCCCGCCGCTCTTTTGCACCGCGGGCAGATCGGTCACGGGGGCTGCGGCACCGGCACCGATCACGAAGGCGCCGAGGGCAGCGGCGACGAGGGTGCGGGTGAGGTTGCGTGTCATGGTGATACTCCTCTGGGGATGGAAGCCGGCGGCGAATCGATGCAGTGCGCCGCGCGTGGCACTGGGGGCCGCCGCACGGGGTGCAGCGTCGCGACGCAAGCTACGCCGGTGCGATGAGGACTGCGTGAGGGCGAGATGAAGCGAATGTGAGGGCGCCGGCGCCATCCGGCGACAGGCCATCAGGGGCAGGGGCGATGCCTAGAATGGCCGGTTCCGCCTTCGCAACAGCCCTTCGAGAGCCGCCCTGCGCGCCATGTCCTACGGCCTCATCCGCATCCGCGGCGCGCGCCAGCACAACCTCAAGAACCTCGACCTCGACCTGCGCACCGGCGAGATGACGGTGGTCACCGGGCCCAGCGGCTCGGGCAAGTCGAGCCTGGTGTTCGACACGCTGTACGCCGAAGGCCAGCGGCGCTACGTCGAGACCTTCAGCGCCTACGCGCGCCAGTTCCTCGAGCGCATGGACCGCCCGGCGGTCGACAAGGTCGAGGGCGTGCCGCCGGCGATCGCGATCGACCAGACCAACCCGGTGCGCACCAGCCGCAGCACGGTCGGCACGATGACCGAGGCGAACGATCACCTGAAGCTGCTGTTCGCGCGCGCCGCGCAACTGTTCGACAAGGTGACGGCGCTGCCGGTGCGCCACGACACACCCGAGACCATCCACGCCGACCTGCTCGGGCGTGCGGCCGCGGCCGGCGACCCGCGCCTCGTGTTCACCTTCCCGGTCGCGCTGCCCGCCGACACCAGCGCCGAGCAGCAGGCGCAGTGGCTGGCGGCGAGCGGCTTCACGCGCGTGCACGCCGAACGCGTCGAAGGCACGAAGAAGATCCTCGACGTCGTGGCCGACCGGCTGCGCCTGGGCAGCGCCGAGAAGGTGCGCGTGCTCGAGGCGATCGAGCTGGCGCTCAGGCGCGGCGGCGGGCGGCTCGACGTGCACGTGATGGACGCGGCTGCGGCCGAGGCGGCACCGGCCCGCGAAACGGCGGCACCGGCGCCGCAGACGACGACACGGCTGTCCCGCGTCGTCTGGCGCTACTCGAGCGGCCTGCACTGCCCCGAGAGCGGCCTGCGCTACGCCGATCCGCAGCCGGGCCTGTTCAGCTTCAACTCGGCCTACGGCGCCTGCGAGACCTGCCGCGGTTTCGGGCGCGTGATCGGCGTCGACTGGGGCCTCGTGCTCCCGGACCACCGCAAGACGCTGCGCGCGGGCGTCGTCAAGCCGCTGCAGACGCCGGCCTGGGCCGAGTGCCAGGACGACCTGCTGCGCTACGCCGGCGAGGCCGGCATCCCGCGCGACACCGCCTGGAGCCAGCTCACCGAGGCGCAGCGCGAGTGGGTGATCGAAGGCACACCGAACTGGAAGGGCGACTGGCAGCGCCAGTGGTATGGCATCCGCCGCTTCTTCGGCTATCTGGAGAGCAAGGCGTACAAGATGCACATCCGCGTGCTCTTGTCCAAGTACCGCAGCTACACGCCGTGCACGGCCTGCGGCGGCGCGCGCCTGAAGCTCGAGGCGCTGCTGTGGCGCGTCGGCTCGCGCGCCGACGCCGACGCCGTGCTCGCGCCGGCACAGCGCTTCATGCCGGTGGGCGTGCGCTGGACGCGCGCGCAGCTCGAGGCGCTGCCCGGCCTCGCGCTGCACGACCTGATCCAGTTGCCGATCGAGCGCCTGCGCCGTTTCTTCGACGGCCTCACGCTGCCCACGGCACTGCTGGGCGAGGCCCTGAAGCTGCTGCTGGCCGAGATCCGCGCGCGGCTGGCGTACCTGTGCGACGTCGGCCTGGGCTACCTCACGCTCGACCGCCAGAGCCGCACGCTGTCGGGCGGCGAGGTGCAGCGCATCAACCTCACGACCGCGCTCGGCACCTCGCTCGTGAACACGATGTTCGTGCTCGACGAGCCGAGCATCGGCCTGCACCCGCGCGACATGGGCCGCATCGTCGAGGCCATGCACCGGCTGCGCGACGCCGGCAACACGCTCGTCGTGGTCGAGCACGACCCGGCGGTGATGCTGGCCGCCGACCGCCTGATCGACATGGGCCCGGGGCCGGGCGAGCGCGGCGGGCGCATCGTCTTCGACGGCACGCCCGAGGAGGTGCGCGGTGCCGACACGCTGACCGGCGCCTACCTCGGCGCGCGCAAGCAGGTGAGCCTGGGCCTGCGGCGCGCGGTGGGCGCGGCCACGCCGAAGCTCGTGCTGCAGGGCGCCAGCGAGCACAACCTGCAGTGCGTGACGGTGGAGCTGCCGCTGCAGCGGCTGGTGTGCATCACCGGCGTCAGCGGCTCGGGCAAGAGCACGCTGGTGCAGGACGTGCTGTACCCGGCGCTGGCGCGCCACTTCGGCAGGGCCACCGAGGCGCCCGGCGCGCACGAGGCGCTGCTCGGCGCCGAGCAGCTCGCCGAGGCGGTGTTCGTCGACCAGAGTCCGATCGGCAAGACCGCGCGCAGCAACCCGGCGAGCTACGTCGGCGCCTTCGACGAGCTGCGCAAGATCTTCGCCGAGGCGCCGCTGGCGCGCGAGCGCAGCTATACGGCCGGCACCTTCAGCTTCAACGCCGGCAACGGGCGCTGCCCGACCTGCGGCGGCTCGGGCTTCGAGCACGTCGAGATGCAGTTCCTCTCCGACGTCTACCTGCGCTGCCCCGACTGCGACGGACGCCGCTACCGCGCCGAGGTGCTCGACGTGAAGGTGCTGCGCGGGCCGATGGCGCTGGGCATCGCCGACGTGCTCGAGCTCACGGTGGCCGAGGCGGCGCACTGGTTCCAGAACGACCGCGAGGTGGTGGCGCGGCTGCAGCCGCTCGTCGACGTGGGGCTCGACTACCTGCGCCTGGGTCAGCCGGTGCCGACGCTGAGCGGCGGCGAGGCGCAGCGGCTCAAGCTCGCGGGCTTCCTGGCCGACGCGGCCGCGCACCCGCGCCAGGCGCTGGCGAAGAAGGGCACGCTGTTCCTGTTCGACGAGCCGACCACCGGGCTGCACTTCGACGACATCGCCAAGCTGATGCGCGCGCTGCGCAAGCTGCTCGACGCCGGGCACTCGCTGCTCGTCATCGAGCACAACCTGGACGTCGTGCGCGCCGCCGACTGGATCGTCGACCTCGGCCCCGAAGGCGGCGAGGCGGGCGGGCGCGTCGTCTGCACCGGCACGCCCGACGACGTGAAGGCGCACGGCAGCTCGCACACCGGCGCCGCGCTGCGCGAGTACGAGCAGACGATGGGCTTCGCGGCGCCGCGCGCCGAGGAGGGCCGCCCGCTGCAGCGCGTGCTGCGCGCGCACCGCGCCGCGGCCGACGAGGTGATCCGCATCGTCAACGCGCACGAGCACAACCTGAAGAACCTCG
>JAFECX010000003.1 GCA_018241895.1 Pseudomonadota bacterium | reverse complement strand
CGGCCGCCGCCTGCGCAGGCCGCCCCGGCTGCGCCGCGGCGCTCGCGCCGACCGGCGGCGGCCAGGCCGGTTGAGTCTGCACTTGCACCCGCGCAGATCCGGGTGCCGCGACGTCGCTGCTCACCAGCGCAATCGGCCGCGAGGTGTGCGGCCGCGGCGATGTGGTGTCGCCCGCGTGCACGACGGCCGCTCGCGCGTCGTCGGTGGGTGCGGCCGCGGCTCGGGGCGATGCCGCCGCCTGGCGCCAGTCGCCATCGCGCGTCTTGTGCACCAGCGACAGCCGCCACGCCAGCCACACCGCAGCGGCGACGAGCAGCAGCACGAGCACGGCCAGCGGCCCCAGCCAGCGGCTCGGACCCGATGCCCGCGCCAGCTGTTCGCGCAGTTGCGCCGCCAGTTCATGCTGCGCATCGGCGTCGGCGCGCAACTGCTCGACCGTGTGTTCGAGCAAGGCGATGCGCGCCGCGGAGGCCGATGCCGCTGCCGCCGCCCGGCGTGCGGCGCTTGCCGCCTGGGCGACGACCTCGAGTGCCCCCTGCACGGCTTGCGCAGCCTGCACGGCTTGCACGGCTTGCACGGCTTGCGCCGACTGCGCTTCCTGCTGCCCCTGCTGCGCTTCCTGCTGCCCCTGCTGCGCTCCCGGCGCGCTGCGCCCGGCCGGTGCTTGCGTGGGCGCGAGTGCCGCCGCGGTGGCGAGCCTCAGGCGCGTCTCACCCGCACTGCCCGTTCCCGCCGGCCCGGCCATCGGCCGCGCCTCGGCTTGCACCTCGCCCCCGCGCGCCGTGCGCGCGAGGTCGCGCGCGCCGGCCTGCAGGGAGCCCGCCCTCACGCCCGACACCGACACCGACACCAACATCAGCGCCCATGCGAGCCCCGGGCGCGGCGGGAAAGGCAGGATCGGCATGCGGCGCGACGCGTCGTTCGGCTGGGTCGCGGGCACTCTAGCATGCGAGGTTGCAAGTCCCGTGCAGCGCACCTCCGCACCGACCGACGAGCGTGGTGCATCGCACGCCCGCGTGCCCCGGGATGCGATGCGCGAGCCGCGGCGCCCGACGCTCGACGCAAGCGCCGCGGGCCGGCGCGCGCGACTCGGCGCAGACAAGCGCCACGCACGGTGCGGCGCCGGCGTGCGCCTACGTCTTGCGCTCGTCTCCGGGCAGCGCGCTCGGACTCCACAGGCTGGACGTGGTGCTCGGCGGCCGCTGCACGGCAGCGTCTTCGGCCACGCGGCGCGCCGCGGCCATCGCGGTTTCGAACAGGCGCAGCCACACTTGCAGCCGCGGCACCTCGGCCTCTTCGAGCGCCGTGCGCAGCATGAGTCGACCACGGCCGATCATCAGCACGATCGGCACGCCCGGCTCGACGCGCAAGGCCTGCAGTCCCGCCGCCAGCGCCTGACCCAGCCAGGCGACGAGCCACTCCTTCTGGCTGCCCAGCGCGACGTAGCGCGTGTCGAGCGCGCCCATCTCGGCGCCGCCGAGCTTGGAGAACATGACCAGCCAGCGCATCTCGGGCGGGGTCTGGTTGTCGATGCGCGTCTGCACGCCCTCGACGTACTGCTCGTAGACGTCGCGCTCCATCTGCTCTTGCAACTGGCGGTTCATCACCAGCATCTGCAGATCGGACGCCAGCCCCAGTTCGCTGCGGATGCGCAGTTCCTGGCCGACGATGTACGGGCGCTGCGACGGCCCCCATTCCAGGCGCCACGCCAGGCCGCCCTGCCGCCCGTCGACGACGAAGCCTTCGCCGGCCACCGCGCGGTACTTGTGGCCCTGGGTCTGGGCCCACGCGATCACGTCCTCCCACGCCTGCGGCGGCGCATCCGTGCCCCGACCGAGCCAGCGCTTGATGCCGTCGAGCATGGTTTAGAGTCCGCAGCGCCAGGGGCAGCCGCAGCGGGCGCCCCGCGAGAAGGGGTGAGCGATGATCGAAGTGTATTCGTGGGCCACGCCCAACGGCCACAAGGTCCACATCATGCTCGAAGAATGCGGCCTGCCGTACCGGGTGCATGCCGTGGACATCGGCGCGGGCGACCAGTTCAGACCCGAGTTCCTGGCCATCAGCCCCAACAACAAGATCCCCGCCATCGTCGACCCCGACGGGCCCGACGGCGAGCCGATCTCGATGTTCGAGAGCGGTGCCATCCTTCTGTACCTGGCGGCCAAGTGCGCACGCTTGCTGCCCGCGAGCACGCGCGGCAAGTACGAGGTGCTGCAGTGGCTGATGTTCCAGATGGGCAGCGTCGGCCCGATGCTCGGCCAGGCGCACCACTTCCGCGTCTACGCGCCCGAGAAGATTCCCTACGCCATCGAGCGCTACAGCAACGAGGCGCAGCGCCTGTACGGCGTGATGAACCGCCGCATCGCGCGCCAGCGCTACTTCGGCGGCGATGAGTACAGCATCGCCGACATCGCGATCTTCCCCTGGTTGCGCAGCTGGAAGAACCAGGGCATCGACTGGAACGACTTCCCGCACCTCAAGGGCTGGTTCGACGAGATCGGCGCGCGCCCGGCGGTCATGCGCGGCGTCGAGGTCCTGGCCGATCAGCGCAAGCCGATCAGCGGCGACAAGGAGCGCGAAGTGCTGTTCGGCAAGACGCAGTACCAGCCCCGCTGAAGGCGGCGCCGAAGCCGACGGACAGGCCCCGGCACAATCGCGGCTTCTGCCCGTAGCTCAACCGGATAGAGCACCGGCCTTCTAAGCCGGCGGTTGCGCGTTCGAGTCGCGCCGGGCAGGCCAGGAGCGCGCCGTGCGTCGTCCGGGCCAGCGTCCGCCGCGCGGCCGGCTCACACGCACTGCACGCACTGCACGCACTGCACGTACTGCACGTACTGCACGTACTGCACGTACCGCACACGCCGCACGCGTTGCACGCGTTGCACGCGTTGCACGCGTTGCACGCGTTGCACGCGTTGCACGCGTTGCACGCGTTGCACGCGTTGCATCGCGCCTGACCGCTGCCAGGTGGATGCGCATACAGTAGATGCATGCCCCCCGCCCGCCTGGAGCATCGCGCGTCCGCGTTCAGACTCAACGCCGAGCAGCGCACCGCCGTCGCGCACGATGCGTGCGCCGGCGCGCTGCTCGTCGTCGCCGGCGCCGGCACGGGCAAGACCGCGACGCTGGCCGCGCGCGTGGCCTGGCTGGTGCAGCGCGGCGTCAGCCTGCAGCGCATCCTGCTCGTCACCTTCTCGCGCCGTGCGGCGCGCGAGATGGCGCAGCGCGTGGGCCGCCTGCTGCACGAGCGCCTGGGCGGTGGCGCCCTGCGGCCGCCGCCGGCGCTGCCCTGGTGCGGCACTTTCCACTCGCTGGCCGCGCGGCTGCTGCGCGATGAGGCGCCGCACATCGGGCTCGCAGCGGGCTTCACCGTGCTCGACCGCGGCGATGCCGAGGACCTGATGGGCATCGCGCGCCAGCGCACGGGGCTGGCCGACAGCGAGCGGCGGTTCCCGCTCGCCGCCACCTGCCTGGCGATACGCTCGCGCCAGGTCAACACCCAGCTCCCGCTGGGCGAGTTGCTGCGCGCGGGCTGGCCCTGGTGCGTCGAGCGTGCGGCCGATCTGGCACGCCTGTTCGACGCCTACGGCGAGATCAAGCATGCGCAGCACGCGCTCGACTACGACGACCTGATGCTCGCCTGGTGGCACCTGATGCGCGAGCCCGCGCTGGCCTCGCGCATCGCGGCGCGCTTCGACCACGTGCTCGTCGACGAACTGCAGGACATCAACCGCCTGCAGGCCGATGTCGTGCACGCGCTCAGACCGCGCGGCGCGGGCCTCACGGCGGTCGGCGACGACGCGCAGGCGATCTACGCCTTTCGCGGCGCCAGCGTGGCGCACATCCTCGAATTTCCCGAGCGCTGCACGGCGCCGGTGCAGATCACCCGGCTCGAGCAGAACTACCGCTCGACGCCGGCGATCCTGGCTGCCGCGAACGCGCTCATGGCCGAGGCCGGCGAAGGCTGGGCCAAGCGGCTGTGGAGCGCGCGTGGCGAGGTCGGCCTGCGCCCGCGCTTCGTCGCTGCCGCCGACGAGGCCGCGCAGGCCACGGGCGTCGCGAGCGCCGTGCTCGCGGCGCGCGAAGGCGGGCTCGCACTGCGTCGTCAGGCGGTGCTGTTTCGCAGCGCGCCGCATGCCGCGGCGCTCGAGTACGAATTGCTGCGCCGGCGCATCCCGTTCGTCAAGTACGGCGGACTGCGCTTCTTCGAGTCGGCGCACGTCAAGGACGTGCTGGCCGTGCTGCGCTGGGCCGACAACCCCGGCGCGGCACTCGCCGCCTGGCGTGCCGCGCGGCTCGTTCCCGGTATGGGCCCGGCCGCGGCGCGGCGGCTGCTCGATGCCGGGGCCGACGTGGCGCGCTTCGCGCCGCCGCGCGCGGCTGCCGCCGCCTGGCGCGCGCTCGCGACGCTGGTCGCGCAACTGCGTGCGGACGAGCTCGGCTGGCCGGTGCAGCTGCAGGCGGTGCTCGCGTGGTACCGGCCCCACCTCGAGCGGCTGCACGCCGATGCGCACGCGCGCTGGGCCGACCTCGAGCAGTTGCTGCACGTCGCCGCACAGCACGCGAGCCGCGAGCGCTTCGTCACCGAGCTCGCGCTCGACCCGCCGGCGGCCAGCAGCGACGAGGCCGCGGCCCCGTTGCGCGACGAGGACTACTTGATCCTGTCGACGATCCACTCGGCCAAGGGCCAGGAGTGGAACGCGGTGCACCTGCTCAATGCCGTCGACGGCTGCCTGCCGGCCGACATGGCTGCCGGCAGCGCGGCCGAGCTGGAGGAGGAGCGCCGGCTGCTCTACGTCGCGATGACGCGCGCGCGCGACGAGCTGACGCTGTGGGCACCGCAGCGCTTCTACACGACGCAGCAACGCCGCTGGGGAGATCGCCACGTCTACGCGCTGCCCTCGCGCTTTCTCACGCCGGCGGTGATGGCGCAGTTCGACCACGCCACCTGCCCCGACGCTGCGGCAACAGACGACGCCGTCGACGCCGCACCGGGCGCCAACGTCGTTGCGGCCGGCGCGCGCGAGGCCGTCGCCGGACCCGGCGGACACGGCCACACGCCGGCTGCGGGCGTCGGCCAGGGGGCCGAGCGGAGCGCCGAGCCGGGTGCCGACAGCGCTCCCATGGTGGACGTCATGGCGCTGCTGCGCGGCTGCGGCTGAGCGCCCTCCGCGCGCTGTCCGCGCTGTCCACGCTGTCCGCGCGGTGCGCGCTGCCCGCGCGGTGCGCGCTGCGCGCCAGCAGCAGCGCCATCAGCAGCACCAGCGCCGCCGCGCCGCCCGAGTGCATCAGCGCAGCGACGATCGGCCAGTTGAGCTCGACGTTGGACAGCCCCGTGGCCACCTGCAGCAGCGTCAGCACGGCCAGGCCGGCGCCGAAGCGTGCCGCGGCCGCGTCAGCCGAGCGCCGCAGCCGCCAAGCCAGCACAAGCAGCGCCGTCGCCGCGAACACGGCGACGATGCGATGCACCATGTGGATGCCGACCAGCGAGGGCATCGACAGCAGCGTCCCGCTGCCGGTCTGCCCCAGGTGGCGCAGGACGCCGAAGCCCTCGGCGAACTCCATCGGCGGCCACCATTGACCGTTGCAGGTCGGAAAGCCCGTGCAGGCGAGCACCGCGTAATTCGTGCTGACCCAGCCGCCCAGCGTGATCTGCAGCACCAGCAGCGCCGCCACGCCGAGCGTGGCGCGGCGCAGGCGCGGCGTGAGCGCGATCGGCCGCCCGCCGAAGGCCTCGTGCTGGAACGCCAGCAGCGACAGCAGCACGAGGCCGCCCAGCAGATGCAGCGTGACGATGGCCGGATAGAGCTTGAGCGTCACCGTGTACTTGCCGAACAGCCCCTGCACCACGACCCACACCAGCGTGAGCGTCGGCCACCACGGCGACAGGGGCAGCGCGTGGCGCGACTTCAGGCGCTCGCGCCAGGCGAAGGCCGCCATCGCGAGGATCAGCACGCCCACGGTCATCGCCACGTAGCGGTGGATCATCTCGATCCAGGCCTTGGTGAAGGTCACCGGCCCGCTGGGCATCTGCGTCTGCGCGGCGTGAATGTCGGCGTGCGCACCGAAGGGGCTCGCCTCGCCGTAGCAGCCCGGCCAGTCGGGGCATCCCAGCCCCGAGTCGCTCAGCCGCGTGAACGAGCCGAAGACGATCAGGTCGAAGGTCAGGAAGAGCGTGAGCGCGGTCAGCGCGGCGAGCCGGCGCCGCGCGTCGGTGCCGCGCTGGCGCAGCCAGACCCACGAAAGAGGCAGCAGCGCGACGACGAGCGCGAGCAGCGCCAGGCGCACGACCGGCGCGAAATCGACCAGGGCAACGGTTTGATTCATCGTGACTGCGTGCGCGCCGGCGTCGTGGCCAGGCCGGCAAGTGGTGCTGCTGCGGATCATTGTGGCCGAGGCGTCGTGCGCGGCTGCGCCTGGGCATCGAACCGGCGCGGCCGGCGGCGGTGGACGGGACGACAGGGCCGGCGTCTCGGCACACGGCGCGCCGCGACAGCCGGGCGCCGCCTGCCCGCGTCCTCGGCGCACGGGCCACGCGGCCTCGCCGCGGCCGCGGCGACTTGGGCCGCAGCGCGCTGCGATCCGGCCCGGGTCCGGCCCAGGATCGCGCCCCGATCGGGCCCCGATCCCTCTCTGCATCCAGCCGGACTCCCGCGGCTGCGCCGGATTCTTGAGGCGCATCAAGGCCACGCGGGCGGGCACGGCCTAGCCTTGTCGATTGGCTGCTCGTCGGCGCTCCAGCCGGCACGGCACAAGGATCCTCTGCCCATGACCTCCCCCGGACTCATCGACGTACGCACCGTGCCGCCACCCGAGCGTCATCCGCTGATCTTCGGCACCTTCGACGCGCTGGCCGCGGGCGCAAGTTTCGAACTCGTCAACGACCACGATCCGGTGCCGCTGTACTTCCAGTTCGAGCACCAGCGCGCCGGCCAGTTCGAGTGGCGCTACCTCGAGTCCGGCCCCGCGCTGTGGCGCGTGCGCATCGCACGCGTGGGCGCACGCACCGGCGACAAGCCCGCCACCGGCGGCTGCCGCTGCGCCGGTGGCTGAGCGCGACGCGGCGCGCAAGGCGCCCCAACTCGTCTGCCCGGCCGGCTCGCTGCGTGCGCTCAGGGAGGCCGTCGACGCCGGCGCCGACGCGGTCTACCTCGGCCTGAAGGACGCCACCAACGCGCGCAACTTCGCCGGCCTGAACTTCGACGACGCGCAGGTGCGCGAGGGCGTGCGCTACGCCCACGCGCGCGGCCGCGAAGTGCTGATGGCGCTCAACACCTACGCCGACGCGCGCGACCCCAGCCCGTGGGAGCGCGCCGTCGATCGCGCCGCGGCGCTCGGCGCCGATGCGCTCATCGTCGCCGACGTCGCGGTGATGGCGTACGCGCGCCGGCAGCACCCCGGGCTGCGGCTGCATCTGTCGGTGCAGGCCTCGGCGACCACGGCCGACGCGATCGAGTTCTACCGCGAGCGCTACGGCATCCGCCGCGCCGTGCTGCCGCGCGTGCTGACGCTGTCGCAGGTGCGTCACCTGATCGGCCACACCGGCGCCGAGATCGAGGTGTTCGGCTTCGGCAGCCTGTGCGTGATGGTCGAGGGGCGCTGCGCGCTGTCGTCGTACGTCACCGGCCAGTCGCCCAATACGGCCGGCGTGTGCTCGCCGCCGTCGGCCGTGCGCTGGAGCGAAGGCGCGGCCGGCGTCGACGCGCGCCTGGGCGGCGTGCTGATCGACCGCTACGCACCCGACGAGCCGCGCGGCTACCCGACGCTGTGCAAGGGCCGCTTCGTGGTCGGCGGCGAGCGCGACTACGCGATCGAGGAGCCGACGAGCCTGAACACGCTGACCATCCTGCCGCAACTCGTCGAGGCCAGCGTGGCGGCGATCAAGATCGAAGGGCGCCAGCGCAGCCCGCGCTACGTCGCCGAAGTCACCGCCGTCTGGCGTTCGGCGATCGACGCCGCGACCCGGGGCGCGCGCTGGTCGGTGCAACCGGGCTGGAGCGCCGAACTCGCGCGCTGGTCCGAAGGCCAGCAGCACACGCTGGGCGCGTATGAGCGGCCCTGGCGCTGAGGTGATCGCAATGAGCAAACGCCGAGCCTTCGGCCTCACGGTCGGCCCGCTGCTGTACTGGTGGCCGCGCGCGCAGACGATGGCCTTCTACGCCGAAGTCGCCGAGGGCCCGGCCGACACGGTCGTGCTCGGCGAGCTGGTCTGCTCGCGGCGCAACGAGTTCAAGCTCGACGACTGGCTGGCGCTGGCGCGCGACCTGCGCAGCGCCGGCAAGCAGGTCGTGCTCGGCTCCCAGGCGCTGGTGATGGGCGAGGCCGAGACGCGCAGCGTGCGCCGCCTGGCCGAGCAGGACGAATTCGCGGTCGAGGCCGGTGACGCCACTGCGCTGGCGGCGCTGGTGCAGGCCCGGCGCACGGGCGCACGCCCGCCGTTCGTGATCGGTCCGCACGTCAACGTCTACAGCCGCGCCGCGCTGGCCGAACTGGCGCCGCTGGGTGCGGCACGCTGGGTGCCGCCGCTCGAGCTGGCGCTCGATGCGGTGGGGCTGATCAACCCGCCCGGCGCGCGCGTGGCCGGCGCGCACGGGCCGCTCGAGACCGAGGTGTTCGCATTCGGCCGCATGCCGTTGGCGTTCTCGGCGCGCTGCTTCACGGCACGCCACCATCGGCTGAAGAAGGACGAGTGCGAATTCCGCTGCCGCGACGACGCCGACGGGTTGCGGCTGGACACCGCCGAAGGCCAGCCCTTCCTCGTGCTCAACGGCATCCAGACGCAGTCGGCGGCCCTGCACTGCCTGATCGAGGCCGGCGGCGCACTGCGCGCCGCCGGCGCCCAGCGCGTGCGGCTGTCGCCGTGCAGCCGGGGCTTCGCTCGCGTCGTGCACTTGTTCGACGACGTGCTCAACGACGGCGCACCGGCGGCGGCGGCGCGCGCCGAACTGGCATCGCTGGGCCTGCCCGGCGCGCTGGTCGACGGCTTCGCACATCGCCGCGCCGGGCTCGAGGCGGCCGAACTGTCCAGCGAGGTCACGGCATGAGCGACACGCCACATTCGGCCGCCGCGCGGCGCGGCACGCACACGCGTTCGTTGCCGCCCTTGGCCGCCGGCGTCGCACGCCGCCTGCGCGAGGTCGTGCGACGCCTGCCCACCGAGCCGCCTTCGTTCGTGCTGGCGCGGCTGCTCGACCGCGTGCTGCTGCCGCGACTGGACGCGAGCCAGCGCCGCGAGCTCGGCGGGCGTTGCGTCGAGATCGAGGTCATCGAACCCGGTCTGCGCGTGCGCCTGCGCCTGGGCGCGCGCGGTTTCGAGGTCGCGCGCCGCGGCGAGACCCCGGCGCTCGTCGTGCGTGCGCAGACGCTTGCGCTGTGGTCGCTCATGCGCGGCGAGGACGACGCGGATCGCCTCTTCTTCGACCGTGCGCTGGTGATGGAAGGCGACACCGAACTCGGGCTCGTG
>JAFECX010000039.1 GCA_018241895.1 Pseudomonadota bacterium | reverse complement strand
GTGAGGTACCACGCCAGCGCGGCGACCGCGGCGACCAGCACGAGCGCCACGGCGGTGCCGCGATGCCGCTGGCGCGGGACGGCCGCGGAGGCGGCCGCGGGGGGCGGCAGCGGCGGCGCGGGGCGCGGTGGCTCTTCCATGATCGGCATTCTGTTCGACCGCGCGCCGCTGCGGCGCCGGCGCGATGATGCAGCCGCCGCGACGCGGCCGCAATGCGTCGGCCGAGCGCGCGCGTCGGCACGGGCTCGATTGGGCGAGCGGATCGTTGTCGGCGTGGCCGCGCGCCCGTAAAGATCGGTAAAGGCGCAGCGCCTCGCGAGCCATCGCCGCGTCGCAGCGCGCCCCGCTCACCTCGAGCGCAATGCGTCGTCGAAGTACTCGCCTTCGGCCGGCAGCGCCGGCAGCGCGCGCGCCTCCTCCTTGCGCCGCAGCTCGACGCGGCGGATCTTGCCGCTGATGGTCTTGGGCAGCGCGGAGAATTCGAGCCGGCGGATGCGCTTGTAGGGCGCGAGCCGGTCGCGGCAGTGCGCGAGGATGCTCAGCGCCGTGGCCGCGTCGGCGGCATGGCCCGGCGCGAGCACGACGAAGGCCTTGGGCACGGCGAGCTTCAGTGCATCGGGGCTCGGCACCACGGCCGCCTCGGCGACGGCGGGGTGCTCGATGAGCACGCTCTCGAGCTCGAACGGGCTGATGCGGTAGTCGCTCGCCTTGAACACGTCGTCGGCGCGGCCGACGTAGGTGATGTAGCCCTCGGCGTCGCGCTGCGCGACGTCGCCGGTGCGGTAGCGCCCGGCCGCCATGACCTCGGTGTTCTTTCCGGGCGCGTCGGCATAACCGGGCATGAGGCCCAGCGGGCGGCCGAGCTCGGGGTCGGCCAGTTCGAGGCTGATCTCGCCCTCGTCGGCCGGTCGGCCTTCGGGGTCGAGCAGCACCACGCGCCAGCCCGGCAGCGGACGGCCCATCGAGCCGGGCTTGACCGCCTGGCCCGGCGGGTTGCCGACGATGGCGGTGGTCTCGGTCTGGCCGTAGCCGTCGCGGATCGTCACGCCCCAGGCGGCGCGCACCTGGTCGATGACCTCGGGGTTGAGCGGCTCGCCGGCGCCCAGCGCGGCGCGCAGCGCGACGCGCCAGTGCGCCAGCGGCTGCTGGATCAGCATGCGCCACACGGTGGGCGGCGCGCACAGGCTGGTGATGCGGCGCGCCGCCAGCGTGTCGAGCACGCGCACCGCGTCGAAGCGCGCCGGGTTGTCGACGAAGACGCAGGCGCCGGCGTTGAAGGGCGCGAAGAAGCAGCTCCACGCGTGCTTGCCCCAGCCCGGCGACGAGATGTTCCAGTGCAGATCCGAGGGCTCGAGCCCGGTCCAGAACATCGTGCTCAGATGGCCCGCGGGGTAGCTGGCGTGCGTGTGCTGCACGAGCTTGGGGCGGCTCGTCGTGCCGCTGGTGAAGTACAGCAGCACCAGCTCGTCGGCGCGCGTGGGCTGCGCCGGCACGAAGTGCGCATCGGCCCGCTCGGCGCCGGCGTAGTCGTGCCAGGTTGCGGGCGCACCGGGGCCGACCGCGATGCGCACCAGTGCGGGTGCGGCATGCGCATCGAGGCCGTCGAAGCGCGCCGCCTGGTCGGCGGCGGCGACGACGGCGCGCACGCGGCCGCGCTCGATGCGGTCGGCCAGGTCGTCGCGGCTGAGCAGCGTGGTGGCCGGGATCATCACCGCGCCCAGCTTCATGCAGCCGAGCATCAGCTCCCACAGCGGCACCACGTTGCCGAGCATCAGCAGCACGCGCTCGCCGCGCCGCACGCCCACGCCCGCGAGCCAGTGGGCGGCGCGGTTGCTGCGCGCCGCCAGTTCGGCATAGGTGCAGCGGCTGTCGTGCCCGGCATCGTCGACGATGACGAGCGCCGGCGCATCGGGCTGCTCGCGCGCCAGGCGGTCGAAGTGGTCGAGCGCCCAGTTGAAGTGCTCGAGCACGGGCCAGCGAAAGCCCGCGGCCGCCTCTTCGGGCCGGCCGCGCCGCTCGAGCAGGTACTCGCGTGCGGCGCGGAACGCCTCGGCGTCGCGCAGATGGGTGTAGGTCATGGTGCCGCCCTGCATGGCCGCAAGCCGAAGGCACCAGTGTCTGCCCGCGCTGCCCGCGCTGCCCGCGCACAAGCCCCGGTGAAAACCCGGAGGTGCATTTCGATTCCATGATGCAGCATGACCGCGCCGGGTTTGTCCCTATCTCGTAAGGATCCGTTCAGCGGCGCGTCAGCCTCTGTTTGGTTCGCGTCAGAGCCCTATCAGCCCGCGAGGGCACAGTGCCGTCCGTGCGGCGCCATCCGGCCGCCGCGCGTTCTGCGTCCACCGAGGAGACCAGTCATGGACGAGTCGATGGCGACACGCGTCGCCCACAACCCCAAGTACCAGGAACTCAAGACCAAGCGCATGCGCTTCGGCGTCTGGCTCACGATCTCGATGCTGGTCGTGTATTACGGCTTCATCGTGCTGGTGGCCTTCTACAAGCCGCTGATGGCCACGCGCATCGGCGCCGGCGTCACGACGCTGGGCATGCCGGTGGGCCTGTTCGTCATCGTGTTCACGATCGCGATCACGGCCATCTACGTGCGGCGCGCGAACACCGAGTTCGACAAGCTCTCCGACGAGATCAACCAGGCGGTGCTCAAGTGAAGAACACGACCAAGTACGCGCTGCCGCTGGCAGCACTCGTCGGCGCCGGCGCGGCGCTGGCCGCCGGGGCCGATCTCGGCCAGGCCGAAAAGCAGGCCACCAACTGGACGGCGATCGGCATGTTCGTCGTCTTCGTCTTCGCCACGCTGTGGATCACCAAGTGGGCCGCCATGCGCACCAAGAGCGCGGCCGACTTCTACACCGCGGGCGGCGGCATCACGGGCTTCCAGAACGGCCTCGCGATCGCGGGCGACTACATGTCGGCGGCGTCGTTCCTCGGCATCTCGGCCGCGGTGATGGCCTCGGGCTACGACGGCCTCATCTACTCGATCGGCTTCCTGGTCGGCTGGCCGGTGGTGACCTTCCTGCTCGCCGAGCGGCTGCGCAACCTGGGCAAGTTCACCTTCGCCGACGTGGCGGCGTTCCGCTTCGCGCAGGCGCCGGTGCGCGTGTTCGCGGCCAGCGGCACGCTGGTGGTGGTGGCCTTCTACCTGATCGCGCAGATGGTCGGCGCCGGCCAGCTCATCAAGCTGCTGTTCGGCCTGGACTACATGTACGCGGTGGTGATCGTCGGCGTGCTGATGATGATCTACGTGCTGTTCGGCGGCATGACGGCGACGACCTGGGTGCAGATCATCAAGGCCTGCCTGCTGCTGGGCGGCGCCACCTTCATGGCCTTCATGGTGCTGCTGCAGTTCGGTTTCTCGCCCGAGGCGATGTTCGCCAAGGCGGTCGAGATCAAGACCGGCCTCGCGGCCCAGGCCGGCAAGGCGCCCGACGAGGCGGCCAGGCAGGGCTTCTCGATCATGGCGCCGGGCAACTTCGTGAAGGATCCGATCAGCACCATCAGCTTCGGCATGGCGCTGATGTTCGGCACCGCCGGGCTGCCGCACATCCTGATGCGCTTCTTCACCGTGCCCAACGCCAAGGAGGCGCGCAAGTCGGTGCTGTGGGCCACGACCTGGATCGGCTACTTCTACCTCCTGACCTTCATCATCGGCTTCGGCGCCATCGCCTTCGTGCTGACGAATCCGCAGTTCCTGGACGCCAAGGGCGGACTGCTGGGCGGCGGCAACATGGCGGCGGTGCACCTGGCCAACGCGGTGGGCGGCAACGTGTTCCTCGGCTTCATCTCGGCGGTGGCGTTCGCGACCATCCTCGCGGTGGTGGCCGGCCTCACGCTGTCGGGCGCTTCGGCGGTGTCGCACGACCTGTACTCCACCGTCGTCAAGGCCGGCAAGGCCGACACCAAGGACGAGTTGCGCGTCTCGCGCATCACCACCGTCTGCCTGGGCATCGTCGCCGTGCTGCTGGGCATCGCGTTCGAGAAGCAGAACATCGCCTTCATGGTGAGCCTGGCGTTCGCGATCGCGGCCAGCGCCAACTTCCCGGTGCTGCTGATGAGCGTGCTGTGGAAGGGCTGCACGACGCGCGGCGTGGTGATCGGCGGCTTCCTCGGCCTCGCCAGCTCGGTCGTGCTGACCGTGGTCTCGCCCGCGGTGTGGGAGGCCACGCTCGGCAACCCCAAGGGCTCGGCGTGGTTCCCGTACACGTCGCCGGCGCTGTTCAGCATGACGATCGGCTTCGTCGGCATCTGGCTGTTCTCGGTGCTCGACGGCAGCAAGCGCGCGCAGCTCGACAAGGCCGGCTTCCTGGCGCAGCAGGTGCGCTCGGAGACCGGCATCGGCGCGGCCGGCGCGTCGGGGCACTGACGCCCCGCATCGACACGGGCTGGCGGCGCGGGCGTGCCCGCCGGCCGCAGGGGCCGCAGGCACAGCGTCTGCGGCCCTTCGTCCTTGCGCCGCGCGACCCTCGGCCGCGCCGAGGTCACGACACACCGATGGGCACCCGCCGGGCATGAGCACGAGCCGAGCGAACGCCGCGGTCGATCCGCAACCCGAGCTGCTGTCGCTCGCGACGGCACGCGTGCGCGATGCCTTCGTGCGGCCGCCCCTGTACGTCGACGGCGCGCTCGACCTCGTCACGGTGTGCCGCACGCTGGCGGCCGAAGACGCCACGACGGCGCTGGTGCGCGACGCCGGCGCCGGCGGCGAGCGCCTGGGCATCTTCACGACCACCGACCTGCGCGACGCGCTGCTGCGCGCCACGCCGCCCGAGCGGCTCGCGGTGCGCGAGGTCGCGCACTTCCCGGTGCACGAGGTGCGCGCCGATGCCGAGATCTTCGAGGCGCTGTGGGCGATGCTGCGCCACCGCGTGCACCGGCTCGTGGTGCGCGACGGCGAGCGTGTGCTGGGCGTGCTCGGCCAGCTCGACCTGCTGAACTTCGTCGCCAACCACTCGCACCTGACCGGCATCCAGATCGAGGAGGCCGGCTCGGTGGCCGAACTGGCGCAGGCGGGCGCGCGCGTCGACGAGATGGTGCGGCTGCTGCACGTGAGCGGCATCCGCATCGAGCGCATGGGGCAGCTGGTGAGCGAGCTGAACCGGCGCCTGGTCGCACGCCTGTGGTCGCTCGTCGCGCCGCCGGCGCTGGTCGCGAACTCGTGCCTGCTCGTGATGGGCAGCGAGGGCCGCGGCGAGCAGCTCGTCAAGACCGACCAGGACAACGCGCTCGTGCTGCGCGACGGGCTCGACCACGAGGCGCTCGACGTCGGCGGCGCCACGGCGCGCTTCACGGCCGCGCTGCTCGCACTCGGCTGGCCCGCGTGCCCGGGCGGCATCATGGTGAGCCGCCCGGCGTGGTGCCGCCCCGTGGCCGCCTGGCGCGACGCGATCCGCGGCTGGATCCACGGCCACGACCCCGAAGGGCCGATGCAGCTGGCAATCTTCTGCGACGCCGTCGCGGTGGCCGGCGACGCGCAGTTGCTGGCGCAGCTGCGCGGCCATCTCGACCAGGTGCTTTCGGGCGCGGACACCTTCCTCGCGCGCTTTGCCGCCGCCGCCGACCAGTTCCACGAGCCCGGCGGCTGGTTCGCGCGCCTGAAGACGCCGCGCGACGAGCGTGCGCTCGACCTCAAGAAGCTCGGCACCTTCCCGATCGTGCACGGCGTGCGCGCGCTCGCGCTCGAGTACCGGCTGCGCGAGCTGGGCAGCGTCGAACGGCTGCGCGCGCTGGTGGCCGCGGGGCACTTCGACGCCGCGCGCGCCGACGAACTCGCGGCCGCGCTGCATCTGCTGATGGGCATCCGGCTCGGCCACCAGTTGCGCCAGCGCGCGGGTGGGCGCGCCGCGAGCAACGAGGTGCGGCCCTCGGAGCTGGGCACGCTCGAGCGCGAGCCGCTGCACGGCGCGCTCGAGATCGTCAGGGACTTCAGGCTGTGGCTGCGCCAGCACTTCCACTTCGACGCGCTGTGATGCGCTGCGCGAGGCGCGCCGGCCGTGGCCCGCAGCCGCGCGATCCGGGCAGCGTGCGCGGCGGCTGCGGCATCGGAGTCGGCCGCGGTGGCCGCAGGAGGGTCGCGCGATGAAGCACACGCTGCTCGCGCAGCGCCTGCTGGCGCTGGCCGTGCTCGGCTGGCTGGTGCTCGACTTCCCGCTGCTGGGCACCGTGCTGGGTTCCGGCGACGCCGGGGCCATGCTGCTCGGCTGGCCGCGCTCGGCGTGGCTGCTGTTCGCGCTGTGGGCGCTCGTCATCGTCGTGCTTGCGTTGCTGATGGAGCGCGGCGCATACGGCGAAGACGGCGAACACGGCGAACACGGCGAGCGCGGCGAGCGCGGCGAGCGCGACTGAGCCAGGACGCGCGATGCCCGCGACCGTTGCCCCAGTGGCTGCATCTGCGGCGACGGCCGCGGCTGCGGCGCTCGCGCCGTCCGTGGTGCTGGCCGCGTCGCTGGCCTACCTCGCGGCGCTCTTTGCCATCGCCTGGTGGGCCGACCGGCGTGCCGCCGCCGGGCGCTCGGTGATCGGCAACGCTTGGATCTACGCGCTGTCGATGGCGGTGTACTGCACCGCCTGGACCTACTTCGGCAGCATCGGGCGCGCCGCCAGCGGCGGCGTGTGGTTCCTGCCGATCTATCTGGGGCCCACGCTCGGCATGGTGCTGGCCTGGCTGGTGCTGCGCAAGATGATCCGCATCGCGCGGCGCGCGCGCATCACCACGATCGCCGACTTCGTCGCCAGCCGCTACGGCAAGAGCCGCCTGCTGGCGGCGCTGGTGACGCTGCTGGCGCTGGTCGGCGTGGTGCCTTACGTGGCGCTGCAGCTCAAGGCGGTGGCCGCGGGCTACGAACTGCTCACCGGCGTCGACGCCACCACGGCGGCCGGCAGCACGGCGCACAGCCTGCTCGCGCTCGCGGTGGCGCTGGTGCTGGCCGGCTTCACGATCGCCTTCGGCACCCGGCACCTGGACAACACCGAGCGCCACGAGGGCATGGTGGCGGCCATCGCCACCGAGTCGGTGGTCAAGCTGGTGGCCTTCGTCGCCGTCGGCGGCTTCGTCGTCTGGGGCCTGTACGGCGGGCCGGACGACCTGTTCGCGCGCGCGCTGGCCGCGCCGGCGATCGCGCGCGTGCTGCAGCCCGGTGCCGGAGGCTTCGCCTTCGACGCCTGGTTCGCCCTGCTCGTGCTGTCGATGCTGTCGGTGATCCTGCTGCCGCGCCAGTTCCAGGTCATGGTGGTCGAGAACGTCGACGAGCGCCACGTGCGGCGCGCGGCCTGGGCCTTCCCGGCCTACCTGCTGGCGATCAACGTCTTCGTGCTGCCGATCGCCGCCGGCGGGCTGCTGTACTTCGGCAAGGGCGGCGCCGATGCCGAGACCTTCGTGCTGTCGCTGCCGCTGGCCGGCGGCCACGGCGCGCTGGCGTTGGCGGCGTTCATCGGCGGGCTGTCGGCGGCCACCGGCATGGTCATCGTCGAGGCGATCGCGATCTCGACCATGGTCTGCAACGACCTCGTGCTGCCGCTCGTGCTGCGGCTGCGCCGCTACGCCGAGCGCGACCTCACCGGCGTCATCCTCGGCATCCGGCGCACGGTGATCGTGCTGCTGCTGCTGCTCGGCTGGCTGTACTTCCGCGTCGCCGGCGACGCCTACGCGCTGGTCAGCATCGGGCTCATCAGCTTCGCCGCGGTGGCGCAGTTCGCGCCGGCGCTGTTCGGCGGCATGTACTGGAAGGGCGGCACGCGCGACGGCGCGCTCGCCGGGCTGGCGGCCGGCGCGCTGCTGTGGGCCTACACGCTGATGCTGCCCTCGATCGCCAAGAGCGGCTGGATGGACGCCGGCTTCATCGAGCACGGCCTGTTCGGCCTGGCGGCGCTCAGGCCCGAGGCGCTGTTCGGCCTGGCCGGCATGGACAACCTGACGCACGCGCTGTTCTGGAGCCTGGGCGCGAACGCGGCGCTGTACGTCGGCGTGTCGCTGGCGCGCCCGCCGCGCGCGGCCGAGGCGAGCCAGGCGCTGCAGTTCGTCGACGTGTTCGAGCGCGGCAGCGAAGGGCGCGTGTTCTGGCGCGGCACCGCGCGCGTCGACGACCTGCTGACACTGGTCGGGCGCTTCCTCGGCGCCGAGCGCGCGCAGGCGCTGTTCGCGGCGCACGCGCGCGAGCGCGGCCTGGCCGGCGGCATCGCGGCGCTGCCGGCCGACGCCGCACTCGTGCAGTTCGCCGAGACGCAGCTGGCGGGCGCGATCGGCAGCGCCAGCGCGCGCGTCATGATCGCCTCCACCGTGCAGGAGGAGGCGCTCGACCTGGACGACGTGCTCGGCATCGTCGAGGAGGCCTCGGCGCTCAGGCATCTGAACGAGCAGCTGCAGAGCCTGGACCGGCTCAAGGACGATTTCATGAGCAGCGTCACGCACGAGCTGCGCACGCCGCTCGCGAGCATCCGCGCGCTCACCGAGCTCATGCGCGACGAGGCCGACATGGAGCCGGCGCAGCGCCAGCAGTTCCTGGGCATCGTGGTCGCGGAGACCGAGCGGCTGTCGCGGCTCGTCAACCAGGTGCTCGACATGGCCAAGATCGAGTCGGGCAACGCCGAGTGGCGCACCGGCGACGTCGACCTCGGCGCCCTCGTCGAGCAGGCGGTGGCGACGATGAGCGAGATGCTGCGCGAGCGCGGCGCGGTGGTGACGATCGACCGGCCCGCGGCCGTGCCGGCGCTGCGCGCCGACGCCGACCGGCTGCTGCAGGTGCTGATCAACCTGCTGTCCAACGCGGCCAAGTTCGCGCCCGCGGGCCGCGGCCGCATCGACGTGCGCCTGCGCGCGGGCGCCAACGGCCTCACGCTCGAGGTCGAGGACAACGGCACCGGCGTGCCGCCGGCGCAGCAGCAGTCGGTGTTCGAGAAGTTCCGCCAGGGCGGCGATGCCCGCAACCGCCCGCAGGGCACCGGGCTCGGCCTGCCGATCAGCCGGCGCATCATCGAGCACTTCGGCGGACGGCTGTGGCTGCGCAGCGAGAGCGGCCGCGGCGCCTGCTTCGGCTTCGACCTGCCCTACCGCATCGAGGAGACGACGACGTGAACGACACCGTCAAGCGCAAGGTGCTGATCGCCGACGACGAGCCCAACATCGTCGTCTCGCTCGAGTACCTGATGAAGCGCGAAGGCCACGAGGTGCTGGTGGCACGCGACGGCGACGAGGCGCTGGCGCTGGCGCGCAGTGCCGGCCCGGCGCTGGTGCTGCTCGACGTCATGATGCCGGGCAAGAGCGGCTTCGAGGTCTGCCAGGCGCTGCGCGCCGACGCGGCCACCGCCGGCATCAAGGTGCTGATGCTCACCGCCAAGGGGCGCGACACCGACGTCGCGCAGGGTCTGGGCGTCGGCGCCGACGCCTACATGACCAAGCCGTTCTCGACCCGGGAGCTGGCGGCCAAGGTGCGGGAGCTGCTCGGGTGATGCCGGCGCGGCGCGCGGACCTGCGGGCGGCCGCCGCGGCGCTGTTGCCGGGCGCGGCCTTCGGCGCGCTGCTCGCGCTCGCGGCGCTGCTGCTCGCGCTCACGCTCGGCGCGCACGAGCGCCCGGCGCTGTGGGCGCTCGTCGAGCCGCGCATCGCGCTCGTC
>JAFECX010000038.1 GCA_018241895.1 Pseudomonadota bacterium | reverse complement strand
GCCTTGGCACCCTGCGCAGCGGCGGCCGCCGTGCCGGCCGCGCTGCCGGCGCCAGTGGCACCGACCGCCGTGCCCGCCGTCGCGCCGAGCGCGGCCGCGCACCAGCGGCCGAGCCCGAGCACGCTACAGTGCGCAAGAAGGGCGCGCCGCGCCGAGCAAGTGCCTTGCATGTCCGAACCGATCATCTCCGTCCAGCACGTCACCAAGAAGGTGACCGACGCCACCGGAACGCTGACGATTCTCCATGACATCGATTTCGAGCTCAGGGCGCGCGAGTCGGTGGCCATCGTCGGCGCGTCGGGCTCGGGCAAGAGCACGCTGCTGGCGATCATTGCCGGGCTCGACCTGCCCACCAGCGGCACGGTCAGGCTGCAGGGCCAGGACCTGTTCGCGCTCGACGAGGATGCGCGCGCCGCACTGCGCGCGCGCGGCGTGGGCTTCGTGTTCCAGAGCTTCCAGCTCCTGGGCAACCTCGACGCGCTCGAGAACGTGATGCTGCCGCTCGAGCTGATGGGGCGGCGCGATGCGCGCAGTGCCGCCACCGCGATGCTGCAGCGCGTGGGCCTGGGCGAACGCCTCGGCCACTATCCGCGCGTGCTCTCGGGCGGCGAGCAGCAGCGCGTGGCGCTGGCGCGCGCCTTCGTCGTGCACCCGGCGCTGCTGCTGGCCGACGAGCCCACCGGCAGCCTCGACTTCGCCACCGGCGACAAGGTGATGGAGCTGATGTTCGAGATGAACCGCGAGCTCGGCACGACGCTCGTGCTGGTGACGCACGACCCGGCCATCGCCGCGCGCTGCGAGCGCCGCCTGCGTCTGGAAGCCGGCCGCATCGTCGCCGACGACGCACGGGTGGCGGCGTGACGCGGGGCAGCGAGACGACGGCGCGAGCCGCCACTGCCGGCCCCGCAACGGCCGCACCTGGGCCATCCGTTGCGGGTCTCGGCCCTCATCCGCGTGAGGGTCACGGCAGGCCCAGGAACTCCCGCACCCGGGCCACCGTCCGGGCCGGATCTTCTTCCTGCGGCACGTGCCCGAGCTCGGGGAAGAGCACGAGGCGGCTGCCGGCGATCCGGCGCGCGAAATCCCGGGCCGTGGCGGGCGGGATCAGCCGGTCGCGGCCGCCCCACAGGATGAGCGTCGGCACCGTGATGGTGGCGACGCCCGAAGCGTCCTCGCCGCGCTGCATCTCGCGCAGGCGCTGCGCCAGCGCGTGCCGGTTGCCCGCGCGCAGCGTGAGCTCGAAGTAGCGGTCGACGAGCGCCGGCGTGACCTTGGACGGATCGCCATAGATGCTGCGCACACTCTGCTCGACGACGCCGCGCGGCAGCACCCATTCGGACAGCGTGCTCGCGATCGGCACGCGCGCGATCGCGAAGGCGAGCGGGATCACCTCGGGCACGGAGGGCAGGCCGCCGGCGTCGACGAGCACGAGCGCGGCGATGCGCGCGGGCGCGCGCACCGCCGTGCGCCAGGCGACCTCGCCACCGAGCGAATTGCCGCCCAGCACGGCACGCGCGATCTGCAACTGGTCCAGCAGATCGACGACGAAGCGCGCGTAGGTCGCACCGCGGTAGTCGTCCGCCGCGTACTGGCCGCCGAAGGGGCCGGTGAGTCCGAATCCGGGCAGGTCGAAGGTGATAACGCGCCGCTCGCGCGCGAGCACGCGGGCCCAGCCTTCCCAGGTGTGCAGGCTCGCGCCGGTGCCGTGGATCAGAACGATGGGCAGCGGATCGCCGCGCGGGCCCTGGTCGCGGACGTGCACGATCTGGCCCCGCACGTCGATGAAGTCCGACGGTGGCGGCGCCCAGCGCGCGACCAGCGTCTGCACCGGGCGCTCGGGTGCCTGCGACAAGGCCAGCGCCACCGCCGTGAGCATGAGCAGGGCGCCGAGCAGGCGCAGCAGCCAGATCGTCATGGCCGCGATTGCATCACGGGCACAGCCGGGCACGCTGGCGTCGTGGGGCCTGCCGCAGCGCCTGCTGCGAGCGCCGCCGGTGCGCGGTTGCAGTGCCTCCGACTAGACGCCGAGATAGCGCTGCAGGATCTCGGGCTGGGCCTTCAGGTCGGCCGCCGTTCCCTCGTAGGCCATGTGGCCGTTGTTGAGGATGTAGACGCGGCTGGCGAGCGCCAGCGTCGCGGCGATGTTCTGCTCGACCAGCACGATGGTCTGGCCGGAGCGCGCCAGATCGTGGCAGGCGCGCACCAGGTCGCGCACGATGATCGGCGCCAGGCCCTCGAACGGCTCGTCGAGCAGCACGATCTTCGGATCGCGCACCAGCGCGCGCGCGATCGCCAGCATCTGCTGCTCGCCGCCCGACAGGTCGGTGCCGCGGCTGGTGCGCCGCTCCTCGAGGCGCGGGAACATCTTGTAGATGCGCTCGAGCGGCCATTTGTTGGGCGCCGTCAGCCCGGCGAGGACGATGTTCTCCTCGACGTTCAGGCTGCCGAAGATGCGGCGCTCCTCGTGCACCAGCTGCATGCCCACGCGTGCGATCGCGTGCGCCTTCTTGCCGGCCAGCTCGGCGCCGTCGAGCCGGACGCTGCCGGTCTGCGGCCTGACCACGCCCATCAGGCTCTTGAGCGTGGTCGACTTGCCGGCGCCGTTGCGCCCGAGCAGCGCCACGACCTCGTTCTTCTCGACGTGCAGGTCGACGTCGAACAGGATGTGGCTGTCGCCGTAGTAGCTGTTGAGGCCCTTGACTTCGAGCAGGCTCATGCGGCCCCCTGGGTCGCACGGGCACTTGCACGGAGGGGCAGCGAGCGCGTGCCGGGCGATCGTGCGCCGCTCATGCTGCTTCCCCTTGCACGCCGCCGAGGTAGGCCTCCTGCACCAGGGCGTTGGACTTGATCTCGTCGGGCGTGCCCTCGACGAGCACGCTGCCCTCCTGCAGCACCGTGACCTTCGAGACGAGCTCGAACAGCGAATCCATGTCGTGGTCGATGACGATCATCGTGCGGCCCCGGGCGATCGACTTGAGCAGCGCGACGGTCTCGACGCGCTCCTGCGGGCTCATGCCGGCCAGCGGCTCGTCGAGCAGCAGCAGGCTGGGCGAGGTGGCGAGTGCGAGGCCGATCTCGAGGCGCCGCTTCTCGCCGTAGGCGAGCTCGGATACGGGCGCGTTGAGCCGATCGCCCAGGTGCACCAGCGCGGCCGTGCTCTCGATCTGGGCCTGCAGGCCGCGCACGTTCCAGACGTACTCGAGCAGGTCGAGCCTGAACTTGCCGCGCAGTTGCCCGAGCGAGGCGATCGCCAGGTTCTGGCGCACGGTCAGCCGGTCGAACAGCTGGTTGATCTGGTAGCTCTTGGTCAGGCCGAGCTGGCACACGTCGCTCACGCCCAGGTGGGTGATGTCGCGGCCGTCGAAGACGATCTGGCCCGACGTCGGCATCACCTCGCAGGTCAGCATCTTGAAGAAGGTGCTCTTGCCCGCGCCGTTGGGGCCGATGATGCCGCGGATCTCGCCGTGGTCGACGCTGAAGTCGACGTCGCGGTTGGCCATCAGGCCGCCGTAGCGCTTGCTGAGCTTGGTGGCCTGCAGGATGGCGCCTTGCTTGCCGTGGGTGGCCTTGGGCTTGTTCGCCGGGGCCGCGCCGGCGGGCGCCGCTGGAGGCGCGCCCGTGACGGCGGCGGGCTGCGCTTGCGGCACGCGCCGCTTGGCGCCGCCGGTGAGCAGGCGAAACAGGTCGACCACCGCACCCGCCAGGCCGCGGCGCAGGAAGACGACCAGCAGCACGAACACGATGCCCAGCACCAGCTTCCAGGTGGCGCCGAGGTTCAGCGTGGTCTGGAAGAAGTCGGCCAGCAGCAGCCAGGTGGCGGCGCCCAGCAGCGGCCCGATCAGCGTGCCGGCGCCGCCGATGGCGGTCTGCATGATGATCTCGCCCGAGGTGTGGAACATGAAGGCATCGGGCGGCATGAAGCCCTGCATCATGCCCAGCAGGCCGCCGCCGAAGCCGGCGTACATCGCCGCAATGACGAAGATCAGCAGCTTGTAGCGCTGCACGTGGTGGCCGAGCGCCTGCGCGCGCAGCGGGTTCTCGCGGATGGCACGCATCACCAGGCCGACCGGCGAGCGCACGATGCGCAGCGCGATCACCAGGCCGACGAAATACCAGAACGCGAAGAACGCGTACATCTGCAGGTCGGTGCTGAACTTGAGGGTGGTGAAGCCCAGCGCCAGGTTGGGCGGCGGCACGCCCGGCAGGCCGTTCTCGCCGCCGGTGTACGCCGACAGCGGGTTGAACTCGAGGAAGAAGAACACCTCGGCGATCGCCACCGTGATCATCGCGAAGTAGATGCCGGTGCGCCGCAGCGCGAGCAGCCCGATCAGGTAGCCGAACACGCCCGCCACGATCGTTCCCAGCACCAGCGCGAAGACGGTGTTGGTCATCGGGGTCTGCGTCAGCAGGTAGGCGGCGAACATGCCGCCGGAGCCGAAGAACGCCGACTGGCCGAACGACAGCAGCCCGGTATAGCCGAACAGCAGGTCGAAGCCGATGCCCACCAGCCCGAGGATCAGGATCCGGTTGACGGTGGTGGGCGTGAAGCCCAGCTTGGGCAGCACGAACGGCGCGGCCACCAGGGCCAGCAGCGTCAGCAGTTCGACGATGAAATAGCGTTGTCTGATCATGGCCGGTATCGGATCAGTCGCGTCCGGCCACGCCGAGCAGTCCGCGCGGGCGGAACACCAGCACGAGCGTCATCGCAACGAACAACATGACATACGAGTAAGCCGGATCGACGATCGAGGTGAGGCTGATGATCTCGCCGGCGATCAGCCCGCCCAGGATGGCGCCCGGAAACGAGCCGACCCCTCCGATCACCACCACCACGAAGGCCTGCACCAGGATCGGATCGCCCACGTCGGGCGCGATCGACACCACCGGCGCGTTGACGATGCCGGCAAAGCCGGCGGCCATGGCACCGATGCCGAACACCAGCATGAAGATGCGCTGCACGTCGATGCCCAGCGAGTCGACCATCACCGCGTCCTCGATGCCGGCGCGCACGATCATGCCGATGCGCGTGCGGTACAGCACCAGGTACAGGGCGACCAGGGCGACGACGACGATGCCCAGCAGCGCCAGTCGATAGGTCGGGTAGATCATGAAGCCCAGGTTGGTGATGCCCAGCAGCGGCGCGGGCGGCGGCACGCGCTGCGATTCGCTGCCGAAGAAGAAGCGCACGGCCTCGACCATCACGATGCCCAGGCCGAAGGTCACCAGCAGCTGGTCCTCGGGCGGGCGCTCGTAGAAGAAGCGGATCACCACCCGCTCCATGACGACGCCGAACACCAGCATGAACAGCGATCCGGCGAGCACGGCGACGACGAACGAGCCGCTGTGGTCGAACGCCAGCCAGCCGGCGTAGCCGCCGAGCATGAACATGGCCCCGTGCGCCAGGTTGAGCACGCCGAGCGTGCCGTAGATGATCGTCAGGCCCGACGAGATGAGCGCCAGCAACGAGCCGAGCACCAGTCCGTTGAAGAGTTGCGCGAGGAAGTTGTCCCAGTTCAGCACGCCGATTCGTCTCGCGGGTGAGCTGCCGATTCGTATGCGCCGGCAAGGTGGGCCGGCAGAGCCGACCGCGGGGCGGGCGCGCCCGCGCCGTGACGGCCGGCGCGCTGGCCACCGGAGCGGCCCCGGGGCGGTTCGCGGCGCGCCGCGTTCGCTCCGGGGTCGACCCCGGCAACCGCTCAGGTGTAGCTGCCCAGCTTGCAGCCGAAGGCGTCGGGCGGCTGGATCACGTCCTCGCCCTTTTGCATGTCGACGATGTCCCAGAAGTCCTCGGCGTTGCGCATGTCCTTCTTGGCCTTGCCGCGCACGACGAAGACCGGGCGCACGCACTGGTGGTCCTGCGGGCGGTAATACACGTCACCGAAGAGCGAGGGCACCTTCTCGCCCTTTTCCCAGTGCTTGATGACGTCGGGCGGGTAGAACGTGCCGGCCTCGGTGACCATGCGCGCCCAGTGGGCGAAGCTCATGTAGGCGTTCTCGGCGCCCCACTCGGGCCGGTAGCCGTACTTCTTCTGGAACGAGTCGACGAACAGCTTGGCCAGCGGGTACTTCGGGTCCTCGGCCAGCGTCCACCAGAATTCGGTGGCTGCGAACACGCCGGCGCTGATGTCGACGCCGGCCTCCTTGGCGAAGAACGGGATCTGGTAAGGCAGCACCAGCGTCATCTTGGGCAGCAGGCCGAACTGCTTGGCCTGCTGGCTCGACAGCACCGCGTCGCGCCCCCAGTTGACGTTCATCAGGAACTCGGCGCCCGAGTTGGCGATGTTGGTGAGGTACTGGCTGAAGTCCTGCGTGCCCAGCGGCGAGACCTGGTTCGTCACCGTCGTCCAGCCGCCCTTTTCCTTCAGGTACTTCTCGGTCGACGCGGTGGTCGTGTGGCCGTAGGTGTAGTCCGGCGTCATGAACGCCATCTTGCGGTTCTTGCCGAAGGTCTTGAGCAGGATCGGGCCGATCGAGTTGGCCGCCATCTCGCCGAAGTAGCCCTGGCGAAAGCCGTAGCGCACGCAGTCCTTGCCGGTGGTGTCGTTGGAGCCCGAGATGCCGGGCATGTAGAGGATCTTCTCGCGGTCGGCGAACTTGTTCATCGCCACCGCCACCGCCGACGACGTCGAGCCCGTCATCAGGATGACCTTGTTTTGCGCGATGAAGGTCTGCTCGACCTGCAGCGCCTGGTTGGGCTTGGCGGCCGAGTCGGCCGACACCAGCGCCACCTTCTTGCCGAGCACGCCGTTGTTGACCTTGGGCGCGATCTTCTTCATCAGCTCGTGGTTGGTGTTCATGTGCTCGACGGCGAGCTCCCAGCCCTTGAGCTCGTCGGCGCCCTGCACGCCGTAGGTGCCGGTCAGCGGCACCGCGGCACCGAGGTACACGGTGCTGCCCTGCGAACCCGCGGGCCAGGTGCCGATCGGTGGCTGGTCGGCGGCATGGACGAAGGCGAAGTTCCCCAGGCCCGGCAGCAGCGTCATGCCCGCGGCGCCGGCACCGATGCGCAACACCTGACGCCGCGACCGCGTTGCCGCGGACCCCTTGCAATACACGTTGTCGTCGAATGAACTCATCTCGTCTCCTTCGAGGAAATGTCGATCGTCGGTGTGGCGTCGGGTGAATTGGTCGCAGCCCGACTCGCGCACCGATCCCCGGCCCAACGACGACTGCATGCTTGTTCGAGCGTCACGAAACCAGTCTGACGGGACGCCCGACTTTCTGTCAACGATGGGTCTTCCCCGACATGGAAAGTCATGACATCCACATGCGGGGCCGGGGCGTGAAGAGTCAGCACGCGGTAAGGAATGCGGCGCATATAGCGAGCACCACGCTGGGCTGGTGCGCGTCGTCGTCGCGCGTGCGGTTGGCGATCGTTCGCGTCCGTCTGCGCTGCCGGCGTGATTCAGGCACGCGTTCACGGTGGGTCGTCGATTTCCGGCTCGTTGCGGTATCGGTGCCAGACGATCGGATCGATGTGCCGCAATGCGCAGCCGACGTGGTGGCGACGCCCGGGCGTCTGCGCGCGGTCGCTGCAACGACCGCTGCCTAGAATGCCGCACATGTCCTTCGTCCATCTGCGGCTGCACAGCGAATACTCGGTCGTCGACGGTACCGTGCGCATCGACGACGCCGCCGCCGCCGCGCGCGCCGACCGGCAGCCGGCGCTGGCGATCACCGATCTCGACAACCTCTTCGGCGCCGTCAAGTTCTACAAGGCGTGTCGTCGCAAAGGCGTCAAGCCGCTCGTCGGCGCCGACGTCTGGATGGAGCCGCTGGCGCAAGCGCCGGCGCTGTTCGGGTTCGACGCGAGCGAGCGCGCGCCGAGCCGGCTGCTGCTGCTCGTGCGCAACGAGGCCGGCTACCACAACCTGTGCGAGTTGCTGGCGCGCGGCTGGACCACCAACGCCCAGCGCGGGCAGGCGCAACTCCGGTGGGACTGGCTGGCCGAACTCGGCGCCGGGCTCATCGCGCTCGCCGGTGCCGATCTGGGCGCCGTCGGCATGGCGCTGCTGGCCGGCGACGGCGAGCGCGCCAGGCTGATCGCGCGCCGGTTGGCGGAGTTGTTCCCGCGCAGCTTCTACGTCGAGCTGCAACGCGGCGGGCAGCCGCAGCACGAGGCCCATGTGCGCGCCGCGGTGGCGCTGGCCGCCGAACTCGCGCTGCCGGTGGTGGCCACGCACCCGATCCAGTTTCTCGCCGCCGATGACTTCGAGGCCCACGAGGCGCGCGTGTGCATCGCCGAAGGCGAGACGCTGGTCAACCCGCGTCGCGTGCGCCGCTTCACGCCCGAGCAGCACTTCAAGAGTGCGGCGCAGATGCGCGAGCTCTTTGCCGACCTGCCTTCGGCGCTGGCCAACACGCTCGAGATCGCCAGGCGCTGCAACCTGACGCTGGTGCTGGACCAGCCCCGGCTGCCCGATTTCCCGACCCCGGACGGCACGCCGATCGACGCGTATTTTCGCGCGGCAGCATTCGCCGGCCTCGAGCGGCGCCTCGAGGCGCTGTACGCCGATGCGGCGCAGCGCGACGCCGAGCGGCCGCGCTACGTCGAGCGCCTGGAGTTCGAGCTGGCGACGATCGAAGAGATGGGCTTCGCCGGCTACTTCCTCATCGTCGGCGACTTCATCGTCTGGGCCAAGGAGCATGGCTGCCCGGTCGGGCCGGGGCGCGGCTCGGGTGCCGGTTCGCTGGTGGCCTATGCGCTGGCCATCACCGATCTCGATCCGCTGCGCTACAAGCTGCTGTTCGAGCGTTTCCTGAATCCCGAACGCGTCTCGATGCCGGACTTCGACATCGACTTCTGCCAGGCCAACCGCGACCGCGTCATCGAGTACGTCAAGGACAAGTACGGCCGCGACGCCGTGAGCCAGATCGCGACCTTCGGCACCCTGGCGGCGAAAGCGGCGCTGCGCGACGTCGGTCGCGTGCTCGGCATGGCCTACGGGCACGTGGACTCGATCGCCAAGCTCGTGCCGGCGCCGCCGGGCAAGACGGTGACGCTGGCTCCCGTGCCCGCCGGCCACGACCCGACCCGGGACAGCACCCTCTACGCGCGGCGCGAGGCGCCCGAGATCGACGCGCGCGAGGCCGCGGACGACGAGGTGCGCGAGCTGCTGGCGCTGGCGCTGCGCGTCGAGGGCCTGGTGCGCAGCGTCGGCACGCACGCCGGCGGTGTGCTGATCGCGCCGGGCAAGATCACCGACTTCTGCCCGCTGTACCAGCAGCCCGGCAGCACGAGCGCGGTGAGCCAGTTCGACAAGGACGACGTCGAGGCCATCGGCCTGGTGAAGTTCGACTTCCTGGGCCTGGCCACGCTCACGATCCTCGAACTCGCCAAGGACTACATCCGTGCGCGGCGCGCGGACCTGCACGATTTCGCTTTCGACAAGCTGCCCTTCGACGATGCGCGCGTCTACCAGCTCTTCGGCGACGGCCGCACCGAGGCCGTGTTCCAGTTCGAATCGCGCGGCATGCAGGCGATGCTGCGCGACGCGCGGCCGACGCGGCTGGAGGACCTGATCGCGCTCAACGCGATGTTCCGCCCCGGGCCGATGGAGAACATCCCGAGCTTCTGTGCGCGCAAGAACGGGCGCGAGGAGATCACCTACCCGCATCCGCTGCTCGAGGGCGTGCTGGCCGAGACCTATGGCATCTTCGTGTACCAGGAGCAGGTGATGCAGGCGGCGCAGATCCTGGCCGGCTACTCGCTGGGCGGCGCCGACCTGCTGCGTCGCGCGATGGGCAAGAAGAAGGCCGAGGAGATGGCCAGCGAGCGCGTGAAGTTCCGCGCCGGCGCGCTGGCCAACGGCATCGAGCAGGCACAGGCCGACGAGGTCTTCGACCTCATGGAGAAGTTCGCCGGCTACGGCTTCAACAAGAGCCATGCCGCGGCGTACTCGGTGCTGGCCTACCACACGGCGTGGCTGAAGGTGCACTGCCCGGCGGAGTTCTATGCCGCCAACATGACGATCGAGGCCGACAAGACCGACAAGCTCGAGGTCTTGCTGGCCGATGCGACGCAGGCGGGCGTGGCGTTCGAGCCGCCCGACATCAACCGCGGCACGGCGCGCTTCGAACCGGTGGGCGAGCGGCTCGTGCGCTACGGCCTGGCCGCCGTCAAGGGCACGGGGCAGGGCGCCATCGAGGCCATCGTCGCCGCGCGCGAGGGCCGCGGCGACAACGAAGGCCGCGGTGGCGCGCCGTTTCGCAGCCTGTTCGACTTCGCGCTGCGCGTCGACCGCCAGCGCGTCAACAAGCGCGTGGTCGAGGCGCTGATCAGGGCCGGCGCCTTCGACGCGCTGCCCGGCGAGCGCGCGCAGTGCCTGGCCAGCGTGGGGCTGGCCTACGACTGGGCCGAGACGCAGGCGGCGAACGCGCTGCAGGCCGGGCTGTTCGATTTCGGCGACGGCGCGGACATGCACGGCAGCAGCACGCAGGAGCCCGCGCTCGTGCACGCGCCGACGTGGGACCTGCGCGAGCGCCTGGGCCACGAGAAGGCGGCACTCGGCTTTCACCTGTCGGGCCACCTGTTCGATGCCAGCCGCGACGAAGTGCGCCGCTTCGTGCGGCGCGAGATCGCCGAACTCGTCGACAGCCGCGAACCGCAGCTCATCGCCGGCATCGTCGGCGAGGTGCGCACGGTGCCCACGGCGCGCGGGCGGCTGGTGATCTTCGAGATCGACGACGCGTCGATGCGCCTCGAGGTGAGCATCGACGAGAGCACGCTCGGCGAGCAGCGCGCGCTGCTGCAGGACGAGGCGCTCGTCGTGCTGCAGGGCCGCACGCAGCCCGAGCGGCGCGGCGGCGGGCTGCGTTTCAACGTCATGCAGATCTGGGATCTGCCGGCCGCGCGCGCGCGCTTCGGGCGCCACCTGGCGGTGGACATCGGCGTCACCGCTGCGCCCGGCGGCGCCGGCGTGCCACCGGTGCGCGACGTGCTGCGCATGTGGCCCGCGCGCCGCACCGCGGGCGAGCCGGGCGAACGGGGCGAACGGGGCGAACGCGGCGAACGGCTCCAGGGCCTGCCGATCCGCCTGCGCATGCACCGGCGCGCGGCCACGGCCGAGATCGATCTGGGCGACGAGGCGCGCTTCTGGCCCTGCGACGAGGCGCTCGCGCGCTGGCGCAGCATCGCGCTGGGCGGTGCGGCAACGATTGTGTACGAATGAAACGTCGCATCCGCGCGGACATCGCGGGCGCCCGCTCGGGCGTTGAATCGGCGCTGTCGTCTGTCGAGGAGTCCCGATGAAGCGTCTTGCCCGTCTCGTCTGTGCCGCCACCGTCTGCGCGGGAGCGCTCGCCGTTCAACCGAGTGCCGTTGCCGGCGGCGTCGACGTCGGCGTGTCGGTGCAGATCAGTCAGCCGGGGGTCTGGGGCCGCGTGGACATCGGTCGCTTCCCGCAGCCGGCGGTGGTGCTGCCGCAACCCGTGCTCGTGATGCCGCCGCCGCCACCGCGGCGACCGCCCGGCGTCGTGGTGGTGGCACCGCCGCCGCCGCCCGTGCCGGTGTACATGTGGGTGCCGCCACGCGAACAGAAGCACTGGCGCCGGTATTGCGCGCGCTACGGTGCCTGCGGCGTGCCGGTGTACTTCGTGCGCGACGACTGGTACGCGCGCCACGTGCAGCCGCGCGCGCGCTGGCAAGACGCGCGCCGCGAGCACTGGCGCGATCGCGACGACGCGCGCTGGCGCGGCCGCGGCGACGGCCG
>JAFECX010000037.1 GCA_018241895.1 Pseudomonadota bacterium | reverse complement strand
CGGCGCCGCTCGCCGCCGCAGCCGCTGGTGCGCGCATGGCGTCCCTCAGCGGCCCCAGCAGCGCGCACTCGGGCCGCTGCGCGTGAAGCCGCCGTCGACGTCCAGCGTGAGCACTGCGCACTCGCGATCGCGCTCCTGCGCGCCCTGGGCCCAGGCGCTCGCGTGATAGGCCTCGGGCCCGGCCGATGCGAGCGCGATGCGGTAGCGGCCCTGCGCGCTGCGCTCGCCCAGCGCGAGCACGGCCAGGCGGTCGGCGTACAGGCCGTGGGCGGCGCGAAAGCGCTCCTGCGCCGCCTGCAGCCGCGTCAGCGCCTCGACCGCGTCGGCGCGGGCGGCGCGCTCGACGTGCGCCCGCCAGCCCGGCAGCGCGGTGCCGGCCAGCAGCGCCGCGAGCGCGAGGACGACGACGAGTTCGACCAGCGTGTAGCCGCGTCGCACGGCGCTCAGCCCAGCGTCAGCAGCCGGCGCCGCTTTTCCGCCTGGTGGATCCAGCGCTGCAGGCTGTGCTCGGCCAGCCCGGCGAGGCGCCATTCGCAGCCCAGGCGCACCCCGCGTGCGTGCGCCGCGAGCGAGCTCACGTGCTGCAGCGTGAGCGTGGCGCCGAAGCGCGTTTGGGCGTCGAGCGTGATCTCGACGCCGCCGATCGTGCTGCCGGCGGCCAGCGGCGGCACGTCGTCGGGCTGCCACAGCGCGCAGCCGCCCAGGCTCACGTCGAGCACGCGCAGCGCGAAGCGCATTTCGGGCAGCGCCGGATGCGCCAGCCGCGCCGTCGGCGCGTGGCGCTCGAGCGGGCGCACGCGGTAGGCGTTGCGGCGCTGGAAGCGGTAGAGCGCGCGCGGCAGGCTGCAGCGCAGCGTGCTGGCCTGCGCGCCGTGCACGAGCACGAGGCCGTGCAGCTCGAACTGCAGCTTGACGCTGTCCAGGTACGCCACCGCCACCGCCTCGTCGGCATCGAGCAGGCGCTCGAGCTGCGGCAGCGCGCGATCGGCGGCGAAGGTGAGGCCCCGATCGTCGAGCGCCCACAGCGTCGTCGTCAGCACCGTGCCGTCGCTGGCGGCGAGGTTGACCGGCGCGCTGCCCTCGCACAGGTGACGCAGCAGCGCGCGCCGCTCCTGCGGGTGCTCGACGCGAAACGGCGCCCAGGCATCCCCGGTTGCGCTGGCGTCGAGAGCGGCGGGCCGGGTGGGCGCGAACATCGCTCGCCGCCTTGATGCGTCAGTGCAGCGTGCGCCCGCGTGCCGCGAGCGTGTCGTCGAGCTCCGTGAGCCAGGGCTCGGCGAGCTGGCGGATCTCGGCATCGTTGACCAGGATGCGCTGCATGATGCGCGACTTGGCGCGCGCGGCGTCGAGCGAGGCCGGCGGCCTGGGCGCCGCCGTGTCGCCCTGCTCGACGGCGTGCTTGAGCTGCGAGATCAGCAGCACGCAGGCGCCTTCGAGCTTGAGCACCTCGTCCCAGTGGCCGGCACGCGCGGCGGCCAGCATGTCGGCGCTGGCGCGCTCGATCGCTTCGTAGTAGGTGAGCAGTTGCGGATCCATGCGTCGCTTCCGTGGCATCGGGTCAGCGTTCGCCGCGCGCGGCGGCGGCGTCGGCCTGCGGCGCGATCGAAGCCCAGGCCTGCTGCAGCGGCAGCACGAGGCCCCGGCATTCGTCGAGGGCGTCGTCGTCGTTGCGCAGGTTGGCCTGCGTCAGCCGCAGCACCAGGTAGGCGTACAGATCGTCGAGATCGCGCGCCAGCGTGCCGCCGGCGCGCAGGTCGAGGCCGCCACGCAGGCCGTCCTCGACGATGCGCACGGCACGCCCGATCGCCGCGCCCTTGACCTCGAGGCGGCGCTCGCGCAGCGCGGCGCGGGCGAGGGCAACGGCTTCCATGAAGCCATCGAACAGCATCGCCACCAGCGTGTGCGGCGAGGCCAGGGCGAGCCTGGACTCGATGCCGACCTGCTGGTACAGGTTCCCGTGCGGACGGGATTGCGGCGTGTGGAGCGCGTGCGGGCGGCTGAACATCGGTCGGTACATCGCAGGCTGGAACTGGCCCTGTTATCGGCCCTGCACCGACGCGCTTGAGCGCCGCCTACCTGCCGTTCGACCCGTTCAGCCGGCCCAACGCGGACATCTGCTGGTTGACGTAGCTGCCCAGCGCCTGCAGCTTGGCCACCTGCGTGTCCATGGCCGAGAACTGGCGCACCAGGCGCTGCTGGTAGGCGTCGACGCGGCGGTTGAGCGCGTCCTGGTCGTCGGAATTGCGCTGCAGGCGCTTTTGCAGCGCGGCCTGGCCCGTCGTGAGGCGGCCCTCGACGCCGAGCAGGTCGGAGGCAAGCCGCGCGGCGCGCTGCGCGAAGCCGTCGTTGGCGGGGCTGGCGACGTCGAGATTCGACAACGCGTTCTTCGCCTCGGGCAGGTTGGCCAGCGCCGCGTCGAGCTTGCCCTGGTTCGGCGACAGCGTGCCGTCGCGCTGCATCTCGAGCCCGATCGAGGACAGCGTCGGGAACAGCGACGAAGCCGAAGAGGGGACGTTGACGATGCCGCGCATGCGGTTGAGCAGCGTGAGCACCGACGAGTCGCCCTGCAGCGGAGCGCCGACCTTGGTCGTCGGGTCGTACTTGGTCTGCGCGGCGACTTCCCTGGCCAAGGCGTTGTAGGCGTCGGCGAACGACTGGAGCGCCTTCTGCACGCTCGCCTTGTCGCTGGCGACGCTCAGCTGCACCGGCTGCGCCGAGACCTTGCCGAGCTGGATCGTGAGCCCTTCGACCACGCCCGACAGCACGTTGCTTGCCGACGTGACGGCGATGCCGTTGACCGTGGCCTGTGCGTCGGAGGCGGCCTGGGCGCGCTGCATCGAGCTCGCGCCCGAGGGCGGGTCGTAGGCCAGGCGCGACAGGCCCGCGCCGTCGGTGTCGTTGCCGTCGCCGTCGCTGGCGGTGATGCGAAAGCCGTTCGCGGCGCCCGTCTCGGTGGAGTTGAACGCCAGGCGCACGCCGCTCGCATCGCTGACGAGCGAGGCCGACACGCCCGCGCCGCTGGCGTTGATCTTGTCGCGCAGCGTCTCGAGCGTGTCGGCGGCGTCGACCGTGATCGCCACCGGCGTCGCCGCCGGTTTGGGCGTGAACGTGGTCGCGCCGGCGTCCCAGCTGCCGAGCCCGATCGTGAGCTGCCCGGCGCCGACCAGATCGCTCCTGGCGCCGAACGCGGTCGACGAGGCCAGCGTCTGGCCGCTGGCGAGCGAGTTCACGGCGACGGCGTAGCTGCCCACCGGCGCCGAGGTGCCGCTGGCGGTGACGACCGTGGCGTCGCTCGACGTCGGCGTCGAGCCCGACCACAGCGCGGGTCGGTTCAGCGCGTCGGCCGCATCGCGCAGCGAGCTGACCAGGCTCTGCACGCGCCCGAACGCCGAGAGCTGGGTCTGGATCGTGCCGGCGGCCTTCTGCATCTGCTTGAGCGGCTGGCGCTCCAGGGCCACGAGCTGCGTGACCATCGAGTTGACGTCGATTCCGCTGCCGATCCCGAGCGACGTGATGGTGGGCATGGGCTACTCCTGCACAAAGGGCGAGGGCCGGCGGCCGCGAACGCAAGAAAGGGGTTCCCGGGCCGTCCCTCGACGGGCCTTACGGAACCCCTATCGGCGCTTCGGCAGCGAACTTGAGGCGCCGCGAAGCGCGCGCGTCAGCCCTTGAGCAGGGACAGCACCATCTGCGGCAACTGGTTGGCCTGCGCCACCATCGCGCTGCCCGCCTGCTGCAGGATCTGCGCGCGCGACAGGTTCGACGTCTCGACCGCGTAGTCGGCGTCCATGATGCGCGCGCGCGCCGCGCTCTGGTTCTCGATCGCGACCTGGGCGTTGGCGATCACGTTCTCGAAGCGGTTCTGGATCGCGCCGAAGGTGGCGCGCTGGGCGTTGATCTCGTCGAGCGCCTTGTCGATGCCGCCGATGGTGCTCTGGGCCGCGGTCATGGCGCTGATCTGCATCGCCGGCACGCCGGTGCCGGTGAGGAGGGCCGAGCCGAGCACACCGGTGATGCCGGTCTTGCCGGTCCAGTCGAAGCTGTCGACCGTGATCTGGTCGATGTCGGTCGCGCCGTTGGCACCGATCTGGAATGTCGCGCTCTGGGTCGACGCCAGGACCTTGAGGCTGTTGAACTGCGTCCCGCTCAGCGTCCGCGTGGCCTCCTGCGCCAGTTGCACGAACTCGTTGTTCAGGCTGTCGCGATCGGTGCTGTTGTTGGTGCCGTTGGCGGCCTGCACCGAAAGCTCGCGCATGCGCTGCAGCAGGTTGGCCACGCTGCCCAGCGCGCCTTCGCCCACCTGGGCCATCGAGATCGCGTCGTTGGCGTTGCGCGCGGCGACGCTCAGGCCGCGCACCTGCGTGCTCATGCGCTCGGCGATCGCGAGGCCGGCGGCGTCGTCCTTGGCGCTGTTGACGCGCAGGCCCGAGCTCAGGCGCTGCATCGAGACGGCGAGCGAGGACTGGCTGGTGTTCAGGTTGCGCTGCGCGTTGAGCGAAACCAGGTTCGTGTTGATGGTCTGCGGCATGGCGGTTCTCCGGGCGTTCGGGGCTGCGGGCGGGCGGCGTTTTCGTGCCGCCGATGGGCCGAAGCGCTCGATTCGCAGCTTAGGGGCCGAGCGCCCCTGCTGCTCGAACGAAATGAGACCGCCCGGGCCGGCAATTCCCCGCAGCGCGCGGTCTGCTGCTTGCGCGGCGCGCCCACGGCGAACGGGCCCGCCGTTGCCGGCGCGCCCAGATGAAAGAGGGGCCCGCCGTTGCCGGCGGGCCCCTTGCTGGCTGTCCTGGTCGTGCTGCGCGCGCTGGGCGCGCCGTGCTCCGCTACCTCAGCAGCGAGAGCACGAGCTGCGGCAACTGGTTGGCCTGCGCCACCATCGCGTTGCCCGCCTGCTGCAGGATCTGCGCGCGCGACAGGTTGGCGGTCTCGCTCGCGTAGTCGGCATCGGTGATGCGGCTGGCCGCGGCACTCTGGTTTTCGATGTTCACCTGCAGGTTGG
>JAFECX010000036.1 GCA_018241895.1 Pseudomonadota bacterium | reverse complement strand
CTGCAGCGATGCGGGCAGCAACATTTCCTGTTGCGGTTCGTAGGGGCGGTAGCTCATGCTCGTTCAACGCTCACCAGCATGCTGCGCTGTCAGGGACTTCCCTTCTGCCGCCCACGCTCCTAGCCGGCCACGACCGACCGCTTCACCGAATCCCGCTTGGGATCCCGCCTCGCTCGTCCGGGAGAGCTGGCTCGTTGCGATGCCTTTGGCAGATTGCGAAACCGCCGCGACCATTTCTCGAGTGCAGCGCGCTTCTCGGGCATGTAGTCGTGCCGGTCGTAGTGCCGCGCCTGGATGCCGCCCAGTCCATGCGACTGAATCTGCGCGCGCACGTCGCTGGAGATTCCCAGCGCGGCCATGTGCGTCTCCGCAGTCCTGCGCAAGTCGCGCATGGAGAACGGTCCTCGTTCGAGCTCGCCCGCCTTCTGCATGGCCTTCGCGATCTCGGTGACTAGCAGCGCCACCGTCTCTTTGCGCAATGGAACGCGTCCGTTCGTGCTGAAGATCGGCGACTCGGCGTCTTCGGCCTGTGCCAGGCGCCGGCGAATCACCGGCATCAGGTCGTCGAGGATAGGCAGCAGGTGCCGACGCGGATTGGCGTGGCGATTCCTGCCCTTGGGGTCCAACAGCGTCACGGTGGCGCCGGACACGTCCACTTGCTTCGGTGTCAGTCGCAGCAACTGGGTGGGCCGCTGGCCGCCGAAATACATGCAGGCCATCAGCGCATCGCGCGACGGACTTTCGGGTGCGGCTTCAAGGCGGCGCCAGAAGGCGTGAAGCTCCGGCAGCGTCAGCGCCCGGTCCAACGCCTTCGAGAACTGCGCCAGGCTCGGCAGCCGGTCTGCCGGGTTGACCTGGATATCGAAGGCCGTCAGAGCCTCGGGCAGAGTCGGGTCCAAGCCCGCACGCATCGCCATGCCGAAGGCGGCACGCAGGTAGGCCCGCAGCTTGGCGGCGGTTCGCCCTTTGCCGGCCTCGATCAGCCGGGCCAGCACGTCGCGCAGTTCCTCCGCCTTGACCTTCGCGGCTGGGCGCGCGGCCAGATCAGGGAATGGCCCGCTGAGATGCAGCTTGAAAACCGACAGTACGTCGTAGTGAGACTCGCGCCCCTGCAAGGTATTCGCGTAGACGCGGTACATCGCGGCCAGGCTTCCGCGCGATGCGTTGCGCCTTGCCGCGAGCGCAGCCTCGGCCGCAGCCGCTTGCGCCTCCTCACGCTCCAACAATACGACGCGCACGTTGTTGCCCGCGCCTGCAAGGCGCACCAACTCACCAGCCCTTTCGCGGGCCTGATGCAGGGTTAGACCAGCAACGCCTTGAGGGTCGTAGTCCCCGATCCTTAGCGTGTCACGCCTGCCATCGGTGCGTGTGTAGCGGTACATGCAGATCCGCGCGCCCGACGGCGTGCAGCGGATGGTGAAGCGCCCTCGACCGCGGACACCCGGGTCGGTCAGCCAGATGTCCTTCTGGCTAGCCCGGGCCTTGCTCGTCGCCACGTCGATCGCGCGGGCAGTGATCACGCCAGCGCGCGCCCCCCTGTTTGGCGTTGTCCGGAGGTCTGTCGCCGTCGCCTTTTGCGCCCTCGTTTCCGTTGCCGTGACCATCTTCAACCTATCCGTAGGTGGACCCGTCTTGAGGATCCGATCCCGCGCCGCTCGTTGCCGTTTCTCGCCAGATCGTCCGAAACCCTGCAGCACGACTCCGGACAAAATGTAGACCTAAGCTGTTGATCTGAATAGGGTTCTGGGACTTCCTGGGACGATCTGGAAGTGTAAAAAGTGAGCCTGTTAATCCGTAGGTCCCTGGTTCGAGCCCAGGTCGGGGAGCCAAGAAAACAGCCAGAGAATCAGGCACTTAGGTCTGGTCGACCTGGGTGCTTTTTTCTTGCCCGGTCGCCGCATCCGGTCCATGCGGCCACCATGTAGCGGCCGATACACGGAAGCGTGCGCTCGGCGCCCTCGGCCAGCCTTCGCTTTGCCCCCCGCCGGCACGGGGTCAAGCGACTGTCGCGCCGCACGGCGCGGCGAGCGGGTCATCGTCACGATGAGCAGGATCACGCGCTGCCGGCGTGCCGCGCGCTCGGCGGCCTCGGCCAGCGCGGCGCGGCGCAGCGCTGCGCTGCGCTGCGCGACGACGAAGACACGGCTGCGCAGCGCCAGCGCGTCATAGAGGTCGTTGCGTTCGAGGTCAGCGAAACGCGCCCAGGTCCAGCGCGCGGCCGCGCCCATCAGGCCAGCTTCACGAGCTGCTTGCCGAAGTTGCGGCCTTTCAAGAGGCCGAGGAACGCCTCGGGCGCGTTCTCCAGGCCCTGCGCGACGGTCTCGCGGTACTTGATCCGCCGGGTCGCCACGCCTTCGCCGAGCTCGGCCAGCGCCTGCGGCCACAGGTGCATGTGCTCGCTGACGATGAAGCCCTGCAGGCGCAGCCTTTGCGTCAGCAGCAGCCGCGGGTTGGTGATCGGCATCGGCGCGCCGTCGTAGCTGGCGATCATTCCGCACAGCGTGATGCGGCCGAACGCGTTCATGCGCGACAGCACCACGTCGAGGATCAAGCCGCCGACGTTCTCGAAGAGACCATCGACGCCGTTCGGCGCCACCCTGTCCAGCGCTGCGGCAAGCGAGGCGAAGTCGCGATGCGCCTTGTGGTCGATGCACGCGTCGAAGCCGAGCTCCTCCTTCACGTAGGCGCACTTGTCGGCGCCGCCGGCCAGGCCGACGGCGCGGCAGCCACGCGCCTTGGCAAGCTGGCCGACGACGCCCCCGACGGCGCCGCTGGCCGCATCGACGACGATCGTCTCGCCGGCCTTGGGCTCGATGAAGTGCACGAGGCCGATCCAGGCCGTGACGCCGGGCATGCCCACCGCGCCGAGGTAGGCCGAAAGCGGCACGTGGGTCGTGTCGACCTTGCGCAAGGCGCCCTTCTCCGGCGCATCGACCACCGACCATTCCTGCCATCCGCCCTGGCCGACGACCGTGTCGCCCGTCTCGAAGGCGGCGTTGCGCGACTCGGCCACGACGCCCGCGGTGCCGGCCATCATCACCGCACCCACCGCCACCGGCGGCGCGTAGCTCTTCATGTCGTTCATGCGCATGCGCATGTACGGGTCCAGGCTCAGCCAGTGGTGGCGCACCAGCACCTGGCCCTCGGCGAGTGCCGGCGTCTGGACCGTCTCGAGGCGGAAGTTGGCGCTGCTCGCCTCTCCCGCGGGGCGCGACGCCAGCACGATGCGGCGGTTGTTCATGGCGTCACTCCTTCCCGGCCAGCCGGCTCGGCAGCAAGGCCCGCGAGCTTACCCGTCGCCGCCGCTGGCTTGCCGGCCCGGCAGCAGCCGCACGTACTCGAAGGCGCCGCTCGCGTGCACGCACAGGGCACCGGTGCCATCGTACACATGCCCTTCGCAGAAGGCCATCGAGCGCGTGCGGTGCAGCACGTGGCCGGTGGCCTTCGGCACGCCGGCCGCGAGCGTGGCCGGCTGCACGAAGGTGGTCTTCATCTCGATCGTGATCAGCGCCGGGCCGAGCGGCTCGCCGCTCACGTGCAGCGTGCGCGCCGCCTGCGCCATCGCCACGTCCAGCCGCGTCGTCCGGCACACCGCCGTGCGCGACGCGGCGGTGGTTCAGGTGCCCGCCGTCCAGCGGCAGCCGCAGTTCGATTCGCCGGCCAGCGTGCGCGTGAAGTCCACCGCCGCGCCCTTGCTCGTGCCGAAGGCGATGAACTCGACGTTCAGGCTGCCCGAGGGGCCGGCGATGCCGGCGACGTTGACGATGCGCCCCTTCTTCGCCGCGATCATGCACGCCTTGCCCACCGCCTGGCTGAACAGGAACATGCTGCGGATGTTCAGGTTCATCACCTTGTCCCAGGGTTCGAGCGGATAGTCCTCGGCCGGCGCGCCCCAGGTGGCGCCGGCGTTGTCGACGAGGATGTCGCTGCGTGAGAGGCGCTGCAGCGTCTCGTCGACGACCTTCTTCACGCCGGCGGGGTCGCTGCACGCCGCGGTGCGGGTCGAAGCCCACGACCGCAAGCGGCTGGAGCCGTTGTGCCGCTACTGGACTTGGACTTGGACTTGAAGTTGGCCTCTCCACGCCGATGCGGCCAAGGTTCGGCATCGAAGTCACAGCGGCAAGCTCTGCCGCCCGCCATACGCCAGGCCGGATCAACTCGTCGATGCGATCGACGGCTTCGTCCGGCGCACTGCCGCCGCATCGCAGAACCCCAGGCAGGACAGGCAGCGGGCCGAAGCTCACGTTGCGCAAGCGTGCAGCGGCGCCATCTCGAAGGATGCCGAAGGCGCTGTGACGATGGTGGTCGCCAGCGGCTGACGCCCATGGCCTTGGCCGCCGACGGCGGCGATGGCTTTCGTCGTCGCCGAGCTCCGGTTCCGGCCGCGCCGCAGCGACCCGGCAGCCGAAGGCGCCTCGACCGCATCTCGCCGTCCACTACGGCAAGTTCAACGACGCGGCCTGCCTGCCGTCGACGCTGCGTACCGGCCCCTGAGACGCGGGCAGCACCACTTCGGCCAGCGGCACCTCCCACTGGTCGATGTTGACGCTCGCAAGGTAGTCCGGATGCGTCTGGGCGCGCGTGCGCACCATGACGGCGTAGACCTTGCCGGCGAGGGGTTGATCGGGAAGTTCACACTTGCGGGCGAGCGGCACCAGCACCCGGCCATGGCGGTCCGTCACCTGGCGCGCCGCTACCTGCACCGCGTCGCCGACGCGGACCGCAGCCAGGTCGGCGTGGATGCGGCTGCCCGCCGGCTGTCGGCCAGCGTAGCCCAGGAATACGTCCGCCGGGCCCAGAGTGACGTAGCGGCGGTCGAGGTCCGGTCGATGCGCGGGCCGAACGCTCGGCAGAGCCTCGGCCACGCCGTCCACCGAGCCCAGATCGGTGAGGTAGGCATTGCGCCCGCCCTCGGCGCGGATCGCCACCAGCGTCTGGCGGGCGCGCGTCATCGCGACATAGAGCAGCCGGCGGTCGTCGTCGCCGCCCCAGTGCCAGTCGCCGCAATCCATCACGATCACGTGATCGAACTCGAGCCCCTTGGCGCTGTGCGCAGTGATCAGGCGCAAGGCGTCGGGCGCGCCGCCCTGGCGCGCGTCGTCAGCGGCTTCATGCAGGGCGTCGAGCAGCTCGAGCGCCGTGACCTGGTCCACCTGGGAGCCCTGGGCAAACTCGTCCACCGCCGCCGCGATGTCCGCCCAGTACGGGTTGTCCGGCTCCTGCGCGATCTGTTGCGCCAGCCAGCGCTGCAAGTCCTGCAGCTTGACCAGTTCCGAGCGGCGGCCGCGCAAGGCCTGGGCGGTGAGCCAGCCTTCGCGCAGCTGCATGAACGACACCCGTGAGCGCGCGCCTTCGCTGCTCACCAGCTCGAAGCGCAGGGCCATCGCTTCGCACAGCGCACGCAGCGGCTGCAGCGCGCGGTGCGTGCGTGCCAGCACCGCGATCGCACCCAGGCGCGCGGACGGATCGGCGGCGCGGATGCGCTGCACCTCCTGCATGACCACCTGCGCCTGCAGGTTGGCGCTGACCGGCGCGGCGATGGAACGCACGCGACCGCGCTGCAGCGGATCCAGCGCTTCCCAGCGGCCGCCGGGTGGATCGTGCATGCGCGCCTGGTCGATGCGGATCGGATGGTCCACCTTCATGCGATCGGCGGCGCGCTGGATCACGTGGTTGGCGGCGGCGATGATGTGCTGCGTGGAGCGGAAGTTCTCGACCAGATAGGTCACCTCGCCCCCGTAGTCGGCCTGGAAGCGGCGGATGAACTCGACGCTGGCGCCCTTGAAGGCGTAGATGTTCTGGTCGTCGTCGCCGACGGCCATGATGTTGAGCCGGGCATCGGCATCGCGCTGGCGCCGGCCGGCCAGCGCGCCGACGAGTTCGTACTGCTGCTCGTCGATGTCCTGGTATTCGTCGACGAAGATGTGCTCGTAGCCGGCAAGCAGCCGGTCGCGGGCATCGTCCTCGTCCATCAGGGCCTGCTCGCCGCGTCCGTTCAGCAGCTCGATCGCGTCGCGGATCAGCCGCTCGAAGTCGATCGGCGTGTCGCTGCGCGATGCCGCTTCCAGGCTCGTGCCGGTGAGGCGCAAGGCCATCGCGTGGTAGGTGAGTACGGTGACGCCGCGCGCGTCGTCGCCGGCCAGCGCCAGCAGCCGGCGCCGCAGTTCGGCGGCGGCACCGCGATTGAACGCCAGCGCGATGATGCGCTCGGGCGGCACGCGGCGCACGCGCAGCAGGTAGGCGATGCGGTGGACGATGACCTTGGTCTTGCCGGAGCCGGGGCCTGCCAGCACCAGATGATTGCCTTGCTCGGGCGCTTCGACCAGGGCCTGCTGCACCGGATGGTTCAGCTCGCCGACGATGCGCCGGAACGATGCGTCGGTGGTGGCCAGCTCCAGCAGATCGGCGCGGCCCTTGAAGAACTGGCGCACGAAGGGGCGCCGCGGCAGCGAGAAGTAGGCGTCGAGCAGCTCGGCGGCGCGTGCGGGCGCCTCGGCGCCCAGGCGCGCGTATTCGTGCATCACGTGGGTCTGCAGCGTGCGCTCGCGGTAGAACTCCTGCAGCGGCGCGAAGTCGTCCTTGGTGAAGCGGCGCCGCGCGGCGTCGGGGTTCACCGCGATGGTCATCGCCGAGCGGAACACCGCGCGGCCACGGTCGAGCTCCAGCACACGGTTGTCGTGCAGATAGAGCAAGGCGTGTTCGAGCGCCGCTGCGGGGTCCTGCACCGTCTGCTTCAGTTCAAGGTCGGACTCGATGGCATCGAGCAGCTCCTTGGCCTTGCACTCGACCACCAGGCTGGCGCCGCGCGCATGGGGCGGCACGGCTTCGAGCAGGCGGCGCAGCACGACCTGGGCGACGCTGCGCCGGCGCGCGCAGACCTCGCGGATCCATCCCCAGGTGCGATGCAGGACGATGTCGAGGATGTCCCGTCCCCGTGCCCGCCACAGGCTGCGCTTCTGGCTGCCGGAGCCGAAGTTCTCCGACATCGATCGCAGACAGGCGCGCACCGTCTCGGGCGTCACGCGCGGGTCGCCATCGGGGATGCCCATGCGCCGCCGCAGTTCGGTGCACACGGCGCGGATGTTCAGCAGTTGCGCTTCACCCGTGGCGTCGGCATCGGGGGCCTGCTCGGCCATCAGTTCGAGCAGATGGCGCTCCATCTCGTCGAGGCCGAGCAGCGCCGCATCGGCCGCGCCGCGCACGCCCTTGCTCAGGCGCACGCTCAGGCCCAGGTCGTTGGCGATGATGCCCAGCGCTTCCAGCTGGTGCAGGACGCGGAAGCACTCCTGGGGCTCGATGCCGGCTTCGAGCATCAGCTCGTCGGTGCTGATGCCGCCCGGGTCTGCGCTGCGCAACAGGCTGGTGGCGACGGCGATGAATTTCGTGCGCGCGCCCTGCGGCAGGTCGGCCTTTTCGATCCGCTGCAGGGCCTCGCCCAGCGAAGCCACGCGCAGGCTGGCGGGGAACACGCGGGTGCTGTTCTCGTTGCGCTGCAGGAAGCCGCCGCGTTCGAGCCAGGCGACGGCGGTACTCACCTTGGTGGTGGCATCGGGCGATTCGATGTCGATGTCCGCGCCCTCGCTGGCGGCCAGCAGTTCGGTGGCCGAGACGACGACCTCGTCGCTCCTCAGGCGCGCGGCGCGCTTGCGCACCGCCTCGAGCAGCGCCGAGAAGTCGCGCGGCGTCAGACGCGAGCCGGCCGACAGCCGGAACTGCGCCTCGACATCCTCGGGGTCGAACAGCAGCACGGCGCGCGCGGCGTGGCCGTCGCGCCCGGCGCGGCCGGCTTCCTGCAGGTAGTTCTCCAGCGAGCCGGGTATCTGGGCGTGGATGACGACGCGGATGTCGGGCTTGTCCACCCCCATGCCGAAGGCGTTGGTCGCGGCGATGACGGCCAGTTCGCCCTCGACGAAGCGCTGTTGCACGCTCTTCTTGGCGTCGGGCTCCATGCCGCCGTGGAAGAAGCCGCAGGCGATGCCTTGCGCGGCGACCAGCTCGGCCATGGTCTCGGTCATCTTCTTCGTCGCGCAGAACACGAACGCCGCACCACCGCGTGCAAGCTCGTGGCGCAGGATCTCGACGATGCGCTGCGGCTTCTCGGCCTTGGTGGCGGCCACCACCTGGTAGCTGAGATTGGACCGATCGTGGCCGCCGAGGAAGCGTTCGAGTTCGACGCCCAGCACCGCGCGGAAGTGGCCGCACAGATCGTCGATGACGTCGGGCTTGGCGGTGGCCGTGAAGCAGGCGATCGGCGCCGCGGCGCCGCCGAAGCCGTCACGGATGAAGCGGGCCACGTAGAGGTAGTCGGTGCGAAAGTCGTGCCCCCACTTGGACAGGCAGTGGGCTTCGTCGAACACCCAGGCGGCGATCTCGCGCATGCGGATCGCTTCGACGAAGGCGCGGCTGCGGAACTGCTCGGGCGAGACGAGCACGATGCCGGCGTCGCCGAGGCGGATCTTGTCCAGCGCGGCGCGGCGCTCGATCGGCGTGAGCAGGCCGTTGATCGTGACAGCGCCGCCGACGCCGGCTTTCACCAGGTTGTCGACCTGGTCCTTCATCAGCGACTGCAGCGGCGAGACGATGACGGTGAGCTGGCCGGCGCGCCCGTAGTGGACGAGCGCGGGAAGCTGGTAGCAGATGGACTTGCCGCCGCCCGTGGGCAGCACGGCCAGCAGGCTCCTGCGCGAAAGGCCGGCGGTGACGATCGCGCGCTGCAGCGACGAGCCGTCGGGCGCGGCGGGCGTCGATCGAAACGCGCGGTGGCCGAAGTTGAGCGCGAGCAGCTGCTCGGGGTCGTGTTGCTCGCGACAGTAGGCGCAGGCCGGGTGACGGCAGTCCCGTTCGCGCAGTTCATGGATCAGCGTGCGCACCCGCGGCAGCGACTTGTGCACCCAGATCGGCAGGACGGAGTTGCCGCCGGCGACGCGGATCCAGCCCAGGGCCAGAGCCAGCGCGAAACGATGCTCGGGCGTGTCGGCGATGTCGCGATCGGCGAGCTGCGCGAGCCGCGTCGCACAGCAGCGTGCGGCAAAGCGTGCGCCGGCGAGGCGGGCGGCGACGTGGCGCTCGGGCGCCGCGGCGCCACGAACCGCCTGCAGGCAGCGGTCGAGCGGCGCATCGTGCGCGACGAGGAAATGCAGCAAAGCCAGCCAGTCGCCATCGCCGGCCTGCATGCCGGCAAAGGCCTCGACCTCGTCGCCCAGCAGGTCCAGCGTAATGCGGGCATCCCCGAGCGGATCGTTGCGCGTGTCCGAAAGCAGCTTGTAGCCCTTGACCAGCCGGTGGTAGGGGTTGGTCGGGAATGCCAGCGCCGACCATTCGAGCGTGTCGATGACCGGCAGATCCAGACACGCCAGCCCCGGGTACTGGCGTCGCAGCTGCGGCAGATCGTGGCGCCGAAGGTTGTGTCCGACGAGCACGCGCGCGGCGCACGACAGGGCATCGAGTTGCCCGACGAGCGCCGCCTTGTCGAGTTTGCCGACGGCCAGGCTCAGATGCTCGGCCGTGTCCGAGCGCACCGCACCGATCTTGAAGATGCGGTTGTCATGCGCCGGGTCGACCTCGATGTCGAGCGCAAGCGCGGCCCATTCGGAAACGACGCGGCGAGGCTCGGTCACGGGGCGGCCTGCATCGGTGATGCAGCCTGGCGAGCTGGATCGCTTTGGTGCGCTGGCCGGACCATCGAGTGGGCGCGATTCCGCCACGCAGCGGCCCGCGTGCCGAAGAGCCGATCGGAAATCGAAGGTTAGCGCAATCCTTGGGCAAGTCGGCTGCGCAACAGCGCATGTGGACCAGCGCATTACGGCTCGCAAGCCCCGAGCCGGCGCAGCGCTCGCAGGGTGAGGGCGCCTGCAAGGCCTGATGCGGTCGCCCAGGCATCGGGTCGACGAATGCGGCGCCGGGCAGCGGGGGCGGCGGCACCGGGCGTGGCGCGCCCGCCGCGCGGGTGCGCTTTGCTATCCTCGCCAGTTCGGCCACCGCATTGCGGGCGCTGCGCAATGGCCTCGCGGTGATGCGCCGGCGCGCCGAGCGCGACCACCCGCCGCCCACGGCCCAGGTGCCGGCACCACATCACGACCACCGAACACGAGTGCGCCGCGCATGACCCGCCTCTTCGCACGCCCTGCCCTGCGCCGCGCCCTCCTCCCCCTGCTGGCCGTGCTCGTGTTCGTGCTCGGTGCCTGCGGCGGCGGCCAGGGCTCGGCTGGCAGCGGCGCCCCGGCGGCATCGGGCAGCGCGTCGGCTGCGGCGCCTGCCG
>JAFECX010000035.1 GCA_018241895.1 Pseudomonadota bacterium | reverse complement strand
TCGCGCACCGCGCGCCGACGCCGGCGCCGCACCCGCGGCGCCCGCGGGGGATGCGGCGAAGACCCCGAACGTCAAGCGCGTGCGGCGTGCGGCGCCGCCCGCCGGTGGCGAGAACAAGGGAGAGTGACGATGCTGCAACCCGCAGGTGGCAAGTTCCGCAAGGAACAGAAAGGCCGCAACACCGGCGTCGCCACGCGCGGCGCCAACGTGTCGTTCGGCGATTTCGGCCTCAAGGCCACCGAGCGCGGCCGCCTCACGGCGCGCCAGATCGAGGCCGCGCGGCGCGCCATCACGCGCCACATCAAGCGCGGCGGGCGCGTCTTCATCCGCATCTTCCCCGACAAGCCGATCTCGCAGAAGCCGGCCGAGGTGCGCATGGGCAGCGGCAAGGGCAACCCGGAGTTCTGGGTCGCCGAGATCGTGCCCGGCAAGGTGCTGTACGAGCTGAACGGCGTGCCCGAGCAGCTGGCGCGCGAAGCGTTCCAGCTTGCCGCGGCCAAGCTGCCGCTGGCGACCACGTTCGTGGCGCGCCAGGTCGGCCAGTGAGCGAAGGACGAGCGATGAAAGCATCCGAACTGCGCGCCAAGGACGTGGCTGCGCTCGAGAAGGAAGTCTCCGATCTGCTGAAGGCCCACTTCGGCCTGCGCATGCAGAAGGCGACGCAGCAACTGACCAACCATTCGCAGCTGGGCAAGACGCGCCGCGACATCGCGCGCGCCAAGACCATCCTGGCCGAGAAGAAGAGGGCCGCCAAGTGAGCGAGACCAGTCAAGCCGCCCCGGCAACCAAGAACACGCGCACGCTGGTCGGGCGCGTCGTGAGCGACAAGCGCGCCAAGACGGTGACCGTGCTGGTCGAGCGGCGCGCCGCGCACGAGCTGTACGGCAAGATCGTCGCCAAGTCGCGCAAGTACCATGCACACGACGAGAACGCGCAATACAAGCTGGGCGACATGGTCGAGATTGCCGAGACGCGGCCGATCAGCAAGACCAAGAGCTGGGTCGTCACGCGCCTGGTCGAAAAGGCCCGGCTCGTCTGAGCCCCTCGCCCACCACCCCGCGCCGGGCGGCCGGACGCTGGACGCGCCAGCCCGGCCGCATTCGTTTGTGCCACGCAAAGGCGATCGCATGTTGAAAGTCGGTGACAAGCTGCCCGCGGGCACGCTGCAGGAATACGTCGAGGTCGAGGGCGGCGGCTGCGCGCTGGGACCCAACGACTTCGACATCGGCAAGTCCGCCGCGGGCAAGACGATCGTCGTCTTCGGCCTGCCCGGCGCCTATACGCCCACCTGCTCGGCCAAGCACGTGCCGAGCTACGTCGACAAGGCCGCCGAGCTGAAGGCCGCCGGCGTCGACGAGATCTGGTGCGTGAGCGTCAACGACGCGTTCGTGATGGGTGCCTGGGGGCGCGAGCAGAAGACGGCAGGCAAGGTGCGCATGATGGCCGACGGCAGCGCCGAGTTCGCGAAGGCGACCGGCCTGACGCTCGACCTGACGGCGCGCGCCATGGGACTGCGCTCGAACCGCTACTCGATGCTGGTGGTCGACGGGGTCGTGAGGTCGCTCAACGTCGAGGCGCCGGGCAAGTTCGAGGTCAGTGACGCCGGCACGATGCTGCAGCAAGTCCGGCAGTTGCCGGCCTGAAGCGGGCGTGGCCCGGCGCACCCGGATGCCGGGCCGCGCCTGCCGTGGTCGCGGCTGCAGTGGTCGCAACGGTCGGGCCCGGCAACGGCTCGGGTCCGAAATAGCTTGACCGACGCGCCAGATCGAAGAGACAATCAAAGGCTTCGCCGCATCGGCGCGCATCGCATCGCATCGCATCGCGGGCGCGCCGGGGCGGATCACCCCAGACACGGGCCCAAGACTGCACGTGCCGCTGGCCCTCGCATCGTGGCGAGGGCGCGCCGGCGCAGGCAAGTTGGGAAAGGCGACATGATCCAAATGCAATCGCGGCTCGACGTGGCCGACAACACGGGCGCGAAGTCCGTCATGTGCATCAAGGTGCTGGGCGGCTCCAAGCGGCGCTACGCCGGCATCGGCGACGTGATCAAGGTGTCCGTCAAGGAGGCGGCGCCGCGCGGGCGCGTGAAGAAGGGCGAGATCTACAGCGCCGTCGTCGTGCGCACCGCCAAGGGCGTGCGCCGCGCCGACGGCTCGCTCGTCAAGTTCGACGGCAACGCCGCCGTGCTGCTCAATGCCAAGCTCGAGCCGATCGGCACGCGCATCTTCGGTCCGGTGACGCGCGAGCTGCGCACCGAGCGCTTCATGAAGATCGTCTCGCTGGCGCCGGAGGTGCTCTGACCATGATGAAGATCCGCAAGGGCGACCAGGTCATCGTGACCACCGGCCGCGACAAGGGCCGGCGCGGCACCGTGACGCGGCGCGTCGACGACGAGCGCATCGTGGTCGAGGGCGTCAACGTGGTGAAGAAGCACGTCAAGCCCAATCCGATGAAGGGCATCGCCGGCGGCGTCGTCGACAAGACGATGCCGATCCACCAGTCCAACGTCGCGATCTTCAACCCGAAGACCGGCAAGGCCGACCGCGTCGGCATCAAGCTGCTGAGCAAGGACGAGCAGGCGGCGCGCAAGACGCGCGACAACGGCGTGCGCGTCTACAAGTCCTCCGGCGAAGAGATCAAGGCGTAATCGATCATGGCCAACAAACCCGCTGCCCCCGCCGGCAAGCAAGACAAGGCGGCCAAGGCCGGCAAGGCCGAGAAGTCGGACAAGAGCGCGGAAAAGGGCGCATCCAGGGCCGCCAAGGTCGACGTCGGCACCCAGGAGGCGCTCTCGGCGCCGCCCCGGCTGCAGCAGTTCTATCGCGAGCAGATCGTCCCCGAGCTGATGAAGAAGTTCGGCTACAAGAGCGCGATGCAGGCGCCGCGCCTGCAGAAGATCACGCTCAACATGGGCGTGTCCGAGGCGGTGGCCGACAAGAAGGTGATGGACAACGCCGTCGGCGATCTCACCAAGATCGCCGGTCAGAAGCCGGTCGTGACCAAGAGCCGCAAGGCGATCGCGAACTTCAAGATCCGCGACAACGTGCCGATCGGCGCGATGGTCACGCTGCGCGGCGTGCGCATGTACGAATTCCTCGACCGCTTCGTGACGATCGCGCTGCCGCGCGTGCGCGACTTCCGCGGCATCAGCGGGCGCAGCTTCGACGGCCGCGGCAACTACAACGTCGGCGTCAAGGAACAGATCATCTTCCCCGAGATCGAGTACGACAAGATCGACGCGATCCGGGGTCTGAACATCAGCATCACGACGAGCGCGAAGACCGACGAGGAGTGCAAGGCGCTGCTCGCGGGCTTCAAGTTCCCGTTCAAGAACTGAGGCTCCGGCACACCATGGCAAAACTGTCCGTCAAGCAGCGCGAGGCCAAGCGCGTCGCGCTGGTCGCCAAGTTCGCGAGCAAGCGCGCCGAGCTCAAGGCCGTCGCCGACGACGCCAAGCGCTCCGACGAGGAGCGCTACGTCGCGCGCCTGGAGCTGCAGAAGCTGCCGCGCAACGCCAACCCGACGCGGCTGCGCAACCGCTGCGTGGTCACCGGGCGCGGGCGGGGCACCTTCCGCAAGTTCGGCCTGTCGCGCAACAAGATCCGCGAGCTCGCCTTCAAGGGCGACATCCCGGGCGTCGTCAAGGCCAGCTGGTGAGCCGGCGCCTTGCGCCAGGGAAGCAGGAGAACATTGCATGAGCATGAGTGATCCCATCGCCGACATGCTGACGCGCATCCGCAATGCGCAGCTCGTGGACAAGGCGGCCGTCACGATGCCATCGTCCAAGCTCAAGGTCGCGATCGCGCAGGTGCTGAAGGACGAGGGCTACATCGACGGCTTCGCGGTGCGCAGCGACGGCGGCAAGAGCGAACTCGAGATCGCCCTCAAGTACTACGCCGGACGCCCGGTGATCGAGCGCATCGAGCGCGCGAGCCGTCCGGGCCTGCGCGTCTACCGAGGCCGCGACGCGCTGCCGCAGGTGATGAACGGGCTCGGTGTGGCCATCGTCACCACGCCCAAGGGCGTGATGACCGACCGCAAGGCGCGCGCCTCGGGCGTCGGCGGCGAAGTCCTGTGCTACGTGGCCTGACGGAGAGCTCGAAGATGTCCCGCGTAGGAAAGATGCCGATCGCCGTCCCGCAAGGCGTGGACGTGGCGATCTCGGGCGACACCATCACCGTCAAGGGCAAGGGCGGCACGCTGAGCCGCGCCGTGCACCCGCTGGTCGCGATCCGCAGCGAGGCCGGTACGCTGCGTGTCGCGCCGACCGACGAGAGCGTCGAGGCCAACGCGATGAGCGGCACGATGCGCGCGCTGCTGGCCAACATGGTGGGCGGCGTGAGCAAGGGTTTCGAGAAGAAGCTCAGCCTCGTCGGCGTCGGCTTTCGCGCGCAGGCGCAGGGCGGCAAGCTGAACCTGCAGATCGGCTTCTCGCACCCGGTGTCCAAGGACATGCCTGCGGGCGTGAACGTGGCCTGCCCGACGCCCACCGAGATCGTGATCTCGGGCGCCGACCGCGATGCGGTCGGCCAGGTGGCCGCCGAGGTGCGTGCCTTTCGTCCGCCCGAGCCCTACAAGGGCAAGGGCATCCGCTACGCCGACGAACGCGTGGTGCTCAAAGAGACGAAGAAGAAGTAAGGGGTTGATGTCATGAGCCAGACCAAGAAGGACCAGCGCGTGCGCCGCGCGCGCCAGACGCGCGCGCGCATCGCCAGGCAGCTTGCGGCCGCGGGCGGCGCGCGGCTGACGGTGTTCCGCTCCAACCTGCACATCTATGCCAGCGTGCTCTCCGCCGACGGCGCCAAGGTGCTGGCCAGCGCCTCCACGGCCGAGAAGGAGGTGCGTGCGCAGCTGGGCGCGGCGGGCAAGGGCGGCAACAGCGCCGCGGCCTCGATGATCGGCAAGCGCATCGCCGAGAAGGCCAGGGCCGCCGGCATCGACAAGGTCGCGTTCGACCGTTCGGGCTTCGCCTACCACGGCCGCGTCAAGGCGCTGGCCGAGGCGGCACGCGAGGCCGGGCTGCAGTTCTGAACGCAGACGAGGACACACACGGACATGGCTACCCGATTCACCCCCCGCGCGCAGACCGACGGCAACGACGACGGTCTGAAGGAAAAGATGATCGCGGTCAACCGCGTCACCAAGGTCGTCAAGGGCGGCCGCACGTTGAGCTTCGCCGCGCTCACCGTCGTCGGCGACGGCGACGGCCGCATCGGCATGGGCAAGGGCAAGGCCAAGGAAGTGCCCGTCGCCGTGCAGAAGGCGATGGACGCGGCACGCCGCAACATGTTCAAGGTCGCGCTCAAGAACGGCACCATCCACCACAACGTGGTCGGCCAGCACGGTGCCGCCCGCGTGCTGATGGCGCCGGCCAAGGCCGGCGACGGCATCATCGCCGGCGGCCCGATGCGCGCGGTGTTCGAGGTGATGGGCGTCACCGACATCGTCAGCAAGAGCCTGGGCTCGAGCAACCCGTACAACATGGTGCGCGCCACGCTGGACGCGCTCAAGCGCTCGAGCACGCCCGCCGAGGTGGCCGCCAAGCGCGGCATGACGATCGAAGCGCTCTTCGATTGAGAACCGAGGCTGTGGCCGGAGATTTGCAGATGTCCGACAAGAAAACCCTGACGGTCAAGCTCGTCAAGAGCGTGGCCGGCACGCGCGAGGATCATCGCGCCACCGTGCGCGGCCTGGGGCTGCGCAAGCTCAACAGCACGCGCGTGCTCGAGGACACGGCCGCCGTGCGCGGCATGATCGACAAGGTGTCGTACCTGGTACGCATCGTCTGACGGTGACCGTGATGCAACTCAACACGATGAAGCCCGCAGAGGGCAGCAAGAAGGCGCGCCGGCGCGTCGGCCGGGGCATCGGCTCGGGCCTGGGCAAGACCGCGGGGCGCGGCCACAAGGGTCAGAAGAGCCGCGCCGGGGGCTTCCACAAGGTCGGCTTCGAAGGCGGCCAGATGCCGCTGCAGCGCCGCCTGCCCAAGCGCGGGTTCAAGAGCGCGGCGCTCAAGTACAACGGCGAGATCACGCTCGCGGCGCTCGAGCGCCTCGCCGCCGACGAGGTCGACCTGCTCGCGCTCAAGGCCGCGGGCCTGGTGCGCGAGTGGGTCAAGCACGTCAAGATCATCAAGTCCGGCGCGCTGACGCGCAAGATCGTCGTCAAGGGGCTGGGCGTGACCGCCGGCGCCAGGGCCGCGATCGAGGCCGCGGGCGGCGCGGTGCAGGACGCGCCGGCGGCGCGGGCCTGAGCCGGCGGATCGAGAGCCGATCGAGACAAGAGCGAGGCGCACCCGGACCGTGGCAACCTCCACCGCGCAACTGGCCAAGAGCGGGAAGTTCGGCGACCTGCGTCGCCGCGTGTTCTTCCTGTTGCTCGCGCTCGTGGTCTATCGCGTCGGCGCGCACATTCCCGTGCCTGGCATCGACCCGGCGCAGCTGCAGCAGCTGTTCCAGAGCCAGAGCGGCGGCATCCTGAACCTGTTCAACATGTTCAGCGGCGGTGCGCTGGCGCGCTTCACGGTGTTCGCGCTCGGCATCATGCCCTACATCAGCGCCTCGATCATCCTGCAGCTGATGGTGCACGTCGTGCCTACGCTGCAGGCGATCCAGAAGGAAGGCGAGTCCGGACGGCGCAAGATCACGCAGTACACGCGCTACAGCACGCTGTTTCTCGCCATCTTCCAGTCGCTGGGCATCGCGCTGGCGCTCGAAGGCTCGCCGGGGCTGGTGCTCAGTCCGGGCTTCGGGTTCCGCATGACCGCGGTCGTGAGCCTGGTCGCGGGCACGATGTTCCTGATGTGGCTGGGCGAGCAGATCACCGAACGCGGGCTGGGCAACGGCATCTCGATCATCATCTTCGCCGGCATCGTCGCCGGCCTGCCGAACGCGATCGGCGGCCTGTTCGAGCTCGTGCGCACGGGCGCGATGAGCATCGTCGCCAGCCTGTTCGTGATGGCGATCGTCGTCGCCGTGACCTTCGCCGTCGTGTTTGTCGAGCGCGGCCAGCGCAAGATCCTCGTCAACTACGCCAAGCGCCAGGTCGGCAACAAGGTCTACGGCGGCCAGAGCTCGCACCTGCCGCTCAAGCTCAACATGAGCGGCGTCATCCCGCCGATCTTCGCCAGCTCGATCATCTTGCTGCCGGCCACGATCGTCGGCTGGTTCGCCACCGGCGAGGGCCTGCGCTGGCTCAAGGACCTCTCGGCGGCACTGTCACCGGGGCAGCCGATCTATGTCCTGCTGTACGCCGGCATGATCGTCTTCTTCTGCTTCTTCTACACGGCGCTCGTCTTCAACAGCCGCGAGACCGCCGACAACCTGAAGAAGAGCGGCGCCTTCATCCCCGGCATCCGTCCGGGCGAGCAGACCGCGCGCTACATCGACAAGATCCTCGGCCGCCTCACGCTCGCGGGCGCGATCTACGTGACGCTGGTGTGCCTGCTGCCCGAGTTCCTGGTGCTCAGGTACAACGTGCCCTTCTACTTCGGCGGCACCTCGCTGCTCATCATCGTCGTCGTGACGATGGACTTCTGGGCCCAGGTGCAGAGCTACGTGATGAGCCAGCAGTACGAGTCGCTGCTCAAGAAGGCCAACTTCAAGGCGTCCTGAACAGAAGACACACCCGATGGCCAAGGACGACGTCATCCAGATGCAGGGGGAGATCCTCGAGAACCTCCCCAACGCCACGTTCCGCGTCAAGCTGGAAAACGGGCACGTGGTGCTCGGCCACATCTCCGGCAAGATGCGCATGCACTACATCCGCATCCTGCCCGGCGACCGCGTGACGGTCGAGCTGACCCCCTATGACCTGACGCGCGCGCGGATCGTGTTCCGCGCCAAGTGACGGTCGAGAACCCCAGGAGAAGACGATGAAGGTCGCCGCCTCGATCAAGAAGATGTGCCGGCACTGCAAGATCATCCGCCGCAAGGGCGTGGTGCGCGTGATCTGCACCGATCCGCGTCACAAGCAGCGCCAGGGCTGAGTACCGCTAAGGAGCGAGAACATGGCACGTATCGCCGGCATCAACATCCCGCCGCACAAGCACGCCGAGATCGGCCTCACCGCGATCTACGGCATCGGCCGCGCGACGGCGCAGAAGATCTGCGATGCGGTGGGCATCGCGCACAGCAAGAAGGTCAAGGACCTGAGCGATCAGGAGCTCGAGCGCATCCGCGAAGAGATCGGCAAGCTCACGATCGAGGGCGACCTGCGCCGCGAGCTGTCGATCAACATCAAGCGCCTGATGGACCTCGGCTGCTACCGGGGTTTCCGCCACCGCCGTGGCCTGCCGGTGCGCGGCCAGCGCACGCGCACCAACGCGCGCACGCGCAAGGGTCCGCGCAAGGCCGCGATGGCACTGAAGAAGTAATCCTCGGCTGCGCCCGAGCACCAGGAAGAGCAAGACATGGCCAAGTCCCCCGTCAACACCGCGGCGCGCCGCGTGAGCAAGAAGGTCCGCAAGAACGTCGCGGACGGCATCGCGCACGTGCACGCCTCGTTCAACAACACCATCATCACGATCACCGACCGCCAGGGCAGTGCCCTCGCCTGGGCCTCCAGCGGCGGGCAGGGCTTCAAGGGGTCGCGCAAGAGCACGCCGTTCGCGGCCCAGGTGGCGGCCGAGAACGCGGGCCGCGCCGCGCAGGAACAGGGCATCAAGAACGTCGACGTGCGCATCAAGGGCCCCGGCCCGGGGCGCGAGTCGAGCGTGCGCGCGCTGGCGTCGCTGGGCATCCGCATCAACTCGATCAGCGACGTGACGCCGATCCCGCACAACGGCTGCCGGCCGCAGAAGCGCCGCCGCATCTGAGGCACGGGCGGTACGCCCGACAGCGCGCGGCGGCAAATGCTAGAATGCGCGGTTTTCTTCCCCCAAGCCGGTCGAGCACGCAGCGGCGTTTCGGCCCGGTGATCCCAAGCCGAAGGCAAGCCCTTCCGATCCTGAAGCCCACCGTCCGCCCGCCGGCGTGATCTCCCACGCGGCATGCCGGACTCGCGCGGGCGGCCGAGCGGCGTCGAGGCGCCGCACGGCCGCGAGCCGCGTCAGAAGACCCGTCGCAAGACGACAGAGGAACCGTCCGTGGCAAGACTGCTCGGCCCCAAGGCCAAACTCTCCCGCCGTGAAGGCACCGACCTGTTCCTGAAGAGCGCGCGCCGCGCCATCAGCGACAAGGCCAAGTTCGAATCCAGGCCCGGCCAGCACGGGCGCACCAGCGGCTCACGCACGTCCGACTTCGGGCTGCAGTTGCGCGAGAAGCAGAAGGTCAAGCGCATGTACGGCGTGCTCGAGCGGCAGTTCCGCCGCTACTTCGCCGAGGCCGAGCGGCGCAAGGGCAACACCGGCGCCAATCTGCTGATGCTGCTCGAGAGCCGGCTCGACAACGTCGTCTACCGCATGGGCTTCGGCTCGACGCGCGCCGAGGCGCGCCAGCTCGTCGGCCACAAGTCGCTCACCGTGAACGGTGCGGTCGTCAACATTCCGTCGTACATGGTCAAGGCCGGCGACGTGATCGCGATGCGCGAGAAGGCCAAGAGCCAGCTGCGCGTGCAGGACGCGCTCAAGCTCGCGCAGGGCGTGGGGCTGCCCGACTGGGTCAGCGTCGACGCCGCCAAGATGGAAGGCACCTTCAAGAAGGCGCCCGACCGCGACCAGTTCGGCGCCGAGATCAAGGAAGCGCTGATCGTCGAGCTGTATTCGCGCTAGCGCACAGGTCGGACAGCGCAGCGCGCCGGCGGCGCGTCCGCGCTTGCCGGGCGCCGCGCGGCCGGGCGCGGTGCCGCCATCGCAGACCGGCGTGGTCCATCAGCCTTATCGGTGTAACGAGCCGAGGGTATTGACAGGCAACCAAAGGATTCCATGCAAACCACACTTCTGAAGCCCAAGGCCATTCAGATCGAGCCGCTCGGCGGCCATCGCGCCAAGGCCACGCTCGAGCCGTTCGAGCGCGGCTACGGCCACACGCTGGGCAATGCGCTGCGCCGCGTGCTGCTGTCGTCGATGCTCGGATACGCGCCGACCGAGGTCACCATCGCCGGCGTGCTGCACGAGTACTCGGCCATCGACGGCGTGCAGGAAGACGTCGTGCACATCATGCTCAACCTCAAGGGCGTGGTGTTCCGGCTGCACAACCGCGACGAGGTCACGCTGGTGCTGCGCAAGGAAGGCGAGGGCCCGGTCACCGCCGGCGACATCCAGACGCCGCACGACGTCGAGATCGTCAACCCCGAGCACGTCGTCGCGCACCTGGCGCAGGGCGGCAAGCTCGACATGCAGATCAAGGTCGAGAAGGGCCGCGGCTACGTGCCGGGCAACCTGCGCCGCTACGGCGACGAACCGACCAAGAGCATCGGGCGCATCGTGCTCGACGCCAGCTTCTCGCCGGTGCGCCGCGTCAGCTACGCGGTCGAGAACGCGCGCGTCGAGCAGCGCACCGACCTGGACAAGCTGGTGATGGAGATCGAGACCAACGGCGCCATCGCGCCCGAGGAGGCGATCCGCCAGAGCGCGCGCATCCTGGTCGAGCAGCTGGCCTTTTTCGCGCAGATCGACGCCGGCGGCCAGGACCTGTTGATCTCGCGTCCCGAGACGCGCCAGACGCCGTTCGACCCGATCCTGCTGCGCCCGGTCGACGAGCTCGAGCTCACCGTGCGCTCGGCCAACTGCCTGAAGGCCGAGAACATCTACTACATCGGCGACCTCATCCAGCGCACCGAGACCGAGCTGCTGAAGACGCCCAACCTCGGCCGCAAGAGCCTCAACGAGATCAAGGAAGTGCTCGCCTCGCGCGGCCTGACCCTCGGCGCGCGGCTGGACAACTGGCCGCCGCAGGGACTGGACAAGCGCTGACGCGCCGCCCAGCCCGACGGGCGCCGCCGGCGCGCCGCCCGGGTGGAGGGCACGCGCGAGCGAGCGCAAGCCTCGTGCACCCCCCGGTACCTGATCCGGCCGGGGGCTCGATAACGAAAGGAAAGCACCATGCGCCACCGCCACGGACCCCGCAAGCTCAACCGCACCTCGTCGCACCGCCAGGCGATGCTGCGCAACATGTGCAACTCGCTCATCCGGCACGAGGCCATCCGCACCACGCTGCCCAAGGCCAAGGAACTGCGCGCCGTCGTCGAGCCGCTGATCACGCTCGGCAAGAAGCCGTCGCTGGCCAATCGTCGCCTCGCGTTCGACCGCACGCGCGACCGCGAGGTGGTGAGCAAGCTCTTCGACGAACTGGGCCCGCGCTACCAGGCACGCCCGGGCGGCTACACGCGCATCCTCAAGATGGGCTTTCGGGTCGGCGACAACGCGCCGATGGCCTACGTCGAACTCGTCGACCGGCCGGAGCCGGCGCCCGACGCCGACGCAGCGAGCGAATAGTCGGCCCACAGAAGGATCGGCCGAGCGAGCAGGCGGCCCGTCGAAGAGTCGAGCGGACGCACGCCGCGCCGTGCGCTGCACCCGTGCAGCGGCCCTTGCCTGGCCTCGGGCGGGTTACCTAAGTCACGCGAGGCGCGCATCGCCACTGGCTATTCTCCGCGGCGATGCCTGCTGGTCCCGACGACGCCATCACTCGCGCCGCGCCTGTCCGCTGGGTGCCGCCGCACCCGTCGCGGCGCGCGTTCCTGTGCGCCGGCGCGGCGGCGATGCTTGCTGCCTGTTCCAGCGCACCAGCGCCGGGCGGCCCGGTGGCCGCCGCCGGTGCGCAGGCGCAGTCGCCGCTCATGGCGCTGCTGAGCGGACCCAAGAACACCAGCGTCAGCGGCCAGCTGGTGGCCGCGGCCGACCTCAACCCGAGCGTCAGCGCACGGCCTTCGCCGCTGGTGGTGCGGCTCTACGAGCTGAGCGCCCTGACGGCCTTCGACCAGGCCGATTTTCTCTCGCTGTACCAGGCCGACAAGGCCACGCTGGGCAGCGAACTGCTCGCACGCGATGATCTCGTCCTCGCGCCGGGCGAGACGCGCGCCTATGCGCGCAACCTGCATCCGGAGACGCGCTACCTGGCGGTGCTGGCCGCCTATCGCGACCTCGAGCACGCGCAGTGGCGCGCCAGCGCGCCCATACGCATCGGCACGGCACAGAAGCTCGTGCTTCGTGCCGATGCGCTGAAGATCGCGCTGTCGGTCCAGCCCTGATCCGCAGCGTCACGCGCGGACCGTCATGACCGCCCACCGTCGCGTGATCTGGTCGCAGGGCATGTTCCTGCAGCCTCATCACTTCCAGCAGCAGCAGCGCTACGTCGATCATTTCGTCGATGCACGGGTGCGTGCGTTCGCGCCCTATGGCTGGGGCTTCGGCAATCTGGTGCTCGACGAGGCGCAACTGGCCACCGGACGCGTTGCGCTGGCGCGCGCCTCGGGCGTGCTGCCCGATGGCGCGGTGTTCTCGATGCCCGACGCCGACGCGCTGCCGCCGCCGCTGGAGATCGGGCCCGACGTGCGCGACGAGCTGGTGTGCCTGGCCGCGCCCCGCGAGCGCAGCGGCAGCACCGAGGTCGACTTCGGCGACGGCGTGGCCGATCCGCTGGCGCGCTTCGCCGTCGTCGAGCACGACCTGCGCGACCAGAGCCATGCGGCCGACGATCCCGAGCCGGTGCAGCTCGGTGCACTCAAATTGCGACTGCTGCGGCAGCGCGATGCGACGGACGCCTTTGCCAGCCTGGGCGTCGTGCGCGTCGTCGAGCGCCGTGCCGATGGTCAGGTCGTGCTCGAGCGCGCCTACATCGCGCCGCAGACCCGCATCGATGCCAGCGGCCAGCTCGCCACCGTGGCGGCGCTGCTGCAAGGCCTCGTGCAGCAGCGCGCCAAGGCGCTGGCCGCGGGCATGGGCCAGCTCGGCCACGGCGTGTCCGAGGTCGCCGATTTCATGATGCTGCAGCTGCTCAACCGCTGCGCGCCGCTGCTGCGCCAGTGCGCCGGTGCGCCGTCGGTGCATCCGTGGTCGTTCCATCGGCTGTGCGTGCAGCTGGCCGGCGAACTGGCGACCTTCGCGCGCGCCGACCGCGTCGCGGCCGAATACCCCATCTACCGCCACGACGAGCTGCAGGACAGCTTCGCGCCGGTGATCCAGGACTTGCGCGACGCGCTGTCGGCCGTCATCCAGCGCCACGCGGTGCAGATCGAGCTCGTCGATCGCGGCCACGCGGTGCGCACCGCCGTGGTCGGCGACGCCGAGCTGCTGCGCAGTGCCGGCTTCGTGCTGGCGGTGCGCGCGCAGCTGCCGGTCGAGCATGTGCGCCAGCGCTTCCCGTCGCAAAGCAAGCTCGGGCCGGTGGAACGCATCAAGGATCTGGTGAACCTGCAGTTGCCCGGCGTCGCGCTGCGCAGCCTGCCGGTGGCCCCGCGCCAACTGCCCTACCACGCGGGCAGCCACTACTTCGAGATCGAACGCCAGGGCGATCTGTGGAAGCAGATCGAACGCACCGGCAGCCTCGCGCTGCACGTGGCGGGAGACTTCCCGGGCCTCGAACTCGAGCTGTGGGCGGTGCGCCAGCCGTGAAGGCCAGCGCGGCGATGGCACGGACGGCCTGCGCGCCCACCCTTCGCATGCCGTAGCCGCGCACACTCTCGGCCCACCCGTCGCGCCAGCGCTCCAGCGATGCCCGGCTCCAGCGATCCGTTCGACGACCCGTTTGCCCTGCCCTCGGCGGGCGGCATCGTGCGGCCGACGCCGGGCCGCGCGCGCTCCGGCGCCGAGCCGGTGACCGTCGTCGGCGACACGGAGGCGCCGCCCGAGGACCACGGCCTCAATCCGCTGCTGGCCCTGGCCAACCGGCTGCTGCTGCTCGTGCCGGCGCTGCGCCAGGCGCGCAGCGTCACCGATCCCGCCCAGCTGCGCGCGCAACTGGCCCAGGGCGTGCGCGACTTCAACGCGGCAGCACAGGAGCGCGGCATCGCGCCCGAGCGCGCGCTGGCCGCGCGCTACGTGCTGTGCACGATGCTCGACGAGGCGGCGGCCGACACGCCCTGGGGCGGCTCGGGCGTGTGGGGCCGGCACAGCCTGCTGGCCGAGTTCCACAACGAGGCCTTCGGCGGCGAGAAGGTCTTCCAGCTGATGGCGCGGCTGGCCGAAAAGCCCGACGCCAACCGCGACCTGCTCGAGCTGATCTACGCCGCGATCGCGCTCGGGTTCGAGGGCCGCTACCGCGTCATCGAGGGCGGACACGCGCAGCTCGAGGCCGTGCGCTCGCGCCTGGCGCAACTGCTCGCGCAGGTGCGCGGCGCCTACGCGCCGGCGCTGGCACCGCACTGGCAGGCGCAGCCGCTGCCCGAGCGCAAGGCGCTTTCGTGGCTGCCGCTGACGGTGACTGCGTTCGTGGCCGTGCTGCTGCTGGGCGCGGCGTATGCGGGCTTCTCCGGCTCGCTGGCCGCGCGTTCCGATCCGGTCTACGGTGCCATCCAGTCGCTGCGCCTGAGCCCGCCGGTGGTGCCGGTGGCGCAACCCGCGCCGCAGCCGCGGCTGGCCGGCTTCCTGCAGCCGGACATCAAGGCCGGGCTCGTCACCGTGCGCGACGAGGTGGACCGCAGCGTCGTCGTCATCCGTGGCGACGGTCTCTTCGCTCCAGCCAGCGCCACGCTGATCGAGGAACGCGAGGCACTGATGCAACGCATCGGCCAGGCGCTGGCCCGCGTCGGCGGGCTCGTGACCGTGCTCGGCTACACCGACAACACGCCGATCCGCACGCTGCGCTTCCCGTCGAACTGGCACCTGTCGAACGAACGCGCACAGGCCGTGGGCGACCTGCTCGTGGCCGCGGGCGTGCCGCGCGAGCGCGTGCGCACCGAAGGCCGCGCCGACGCCGATCCGGTGGCGCCCAACGACACGCCGGCCAACCGGGCCTTGAACCGCCGCGTCGAGATCACGCTGCAGCCCGCGACGCCGGGCACCGGCACGGCGGCGGCGCCGGCCGCCGCGGCCGCGTCGCGCTGAGGGCAAGCGCGATGTTCGGCAAGATCTTCGGCGCCATCTTCAACCGCTGGACCTTGCTGGCGCTGCTGCTGCTGGCCGCGCTCGCGGTGGTCTGGATCATCGGGCCGCTGGTCGCCGTGGGCACCTGGCGGCCGCTGGACACCGTCGCCTCGCGCTGGGTGTGCACCGGCGTGCTGCTGGGCCTGGTCGGCGCGCTGCGGATCGCGCGCGCTGTCAAGGCGCGGCTGGGCAACCGCAAGGTGGTCGATCGACTGGCCGCCGCGCCGCCCATGGCCGCCGAGAGCGCCGAGAGCGCCGATCTGGCCACGGTGCGCCAGCGCTTCGCCGACGCGCTGGCGACGCTGCGCAACGCGCGCTTCGGCGCCGAGCGCGGCGGCGCTCGTGCGCGCGCGCTGCGCAACCGGCTGGGCGGACGCTACCTGTACCAGCTGCCGTGGTATCTCATCGTCGGGGCGCCGGGTTCGGGCAAGACGACGGCGCTGCAGAACTCGGGCCTGCAGTTCCCGCTGGCGGCCACGCACGGCGAGCGCGCGATCCGCGGCGTCGGCGGCACGCGCCTGTGCGACTGGTGGTTCACCGACCGTGCCGTGCTCATCGACACCGCCGGGCGCTTCACGACCCAGGACAGCGACGCCGCGGCCGACAAGGCGACCTGGAACGGCTTTCTTGCACTGCTCAAGGCGTCGCGGCCGCGCCAGCCGCTCAACGGCGTGCTCGTCACCGTCTCGGTGTCCGACCTCATCGGCCGCAGCGCCGCCGAGCGCGCCCGGCATGCGCAGGCCGTCCGTGCGCGCGTGCAGGAGCTGCACGAGCAGCTGCGCATCCGCTTCCCGATCTACCTGCTGGTGACCAAGTGCGACCTGCTGGCCGGCTTTGCCGACATGTTCGGCACGCTCGACAAGGACCAGCGCGCCACGCCCTGGGGGTTCACCTTCGCGCTCGAGGCCGCCGCCGGCGCGCGTGCGGCCGCCGAGCGCCTGGGGCCCGAGTTCGACGCACTGCTCGAGCGGCTCGACCAGGGCCTCGTCGAGCGCATGCAGGCCGAATCCGATGTGCAGCGGCGTGCGCGCATCTACGGGTTTCCGAACCAGTTCGCCAACCTGGTGCCGGTGCTCACCGAGTTCACACAGCAGGTGTTCGCGCCTTCGCCGTTCGAGGCCGACCCGCTGCTGCGCGGCGTGTACTTCGTCAGCGGCACGCAGGAAGGCACGCCGATCGATCGCGTGCTCGGTTCGGTGGCGCGCCGCTACCGGCTCGAGCAGGCGCTGCTGCCGCCGCAGCGCAGCAGCGGACGCAGCTTCTTCCTGCAGCGCCTGCTCACCGACGTCGTCTTTGCCGAGCAGAACCTCTCGGGCACCGACCGGCGCTGGGAGCGCCGCCGCGATGTGCTCGCCATCGGCGGCTATGCGGCGATCGGCGTCGTCTCGGCGGCTGTGCTGGCGGCGTGGTTCGTGAGCTGGCGCAACAACGCCGCCTACGTCGGGCAGGTGGCTGCCCGCGTCGACGCCGTGCGCCAGCAGGTGCAGGCGACGGCCAACCGCGCCAGCCCCGACATGGCGCCCATCCTGCCTGCGCTGGACGACGTGCGCCGCCTCGCGCTGGATGCCGATCACGCCGACGGCGGCGTGCCCTGGCGGCTGGGCTTCGGCCTGTATCAGGGCCGCAAGCTCGACAGCGCCGCACTCGATGCCTACCAGCGCATGCTGGCCGACGCCGTGCTGCCGCGCCTGGCGCTGCGCGTCGAGCAGCAGCTGCGTTCGCCCGAGCAGCCCGAGTCGCACTACGAGGCGCTCGAGACCTACCTGATGTTGTACGAGCCGCAGCACTTCGACGCCGCGGCGCTCGAGGCGCACTTCGAGGCCGACTGGGATGCCGGGCTCGGCCGCGACCTCGCGCCCGAGCAGCGCGACGCGATGCGCCGCCACCTCGACGCCTTGCTTGCGCGCGGTGCCGTGGTCTCGCCGCTGCCGCTGGACAAGGCGCTCGTCGAGACCATGCGGCTGCAGCTGGCCGCGACCCCGCTGGCGCAGCGCGTGTACCGCCGTCTGCGCGTGCGCGGCCTGCGCGGCGACTTCCCCGAGGTGAGCGTCGTCAGCGCCGGCGGCCCGACGGCGCAGAACGTGTTCGTGCGCGCCAGCGGGCTGCCGCTGACCCGGGGCGTGCCGGGGCTGTTCACCTACGACGGCTACCACAAGGGCTTCCAGCGCAAGGTCGAGCAGGCGACGAAGACGCTGGCCGACGAGCAGGCGTGGGTGCTGGGCGTCGCGCCGGCCGCGTCGTCGGCTGCCGACGCACCGGGCGTCGATGCGCGCATGGTCGACGACGTGCGGCGCCTGTATCTCAACGACTACCGCGACGAGTGGAAGCGCTTCCTCGCCGACATCAAGCTGCAACCGCTGGGCAGCGTGGCGCAGATCGTCGAGCGCACGCGCTTTCTCTCCGGACCGGACTCGCCGCTGGTGCCGATGCTCGAGAACTTCAGCCACCAGACGACGCTGCTCGCGCCGCCAGCGGGCAAGGCGGCACAGCTCGGCGGCAAGGTCGAGGAGGCCCTGCGCAGCGGGCAGCAGGCGGTGCGTGACGCGCTGGGCAGCAGGCGCGCCACCACCGGGGCACCCGGCGCGCGCATCGAGAGCATCGTCGACGACGAGTTCAAGGGCCTGCGCAACCTCGTCACCGCGCCCGAGGGCGGCAAGTCGCAGCTCGAGGGCATCATCGCCCGGTTGGCCGACCTGCAGGTCTATCTGATCGCGGTCGACAACGCGCTCAAGAGCAAGGTGCAGCCGCCCGCCTCGAGCCTGCCGGCCGAGATGCAGGCGCAGGCCGGCAATGCGCCCGAGCCCGTGAACACGATGCTCGACACGCTCGGCCAGGCAAGCAAGAAGCTGGGCAACCTCGTGATCCGCCAGACCCTGTCCGACGACGTGAAGACCAAGATCGGCGACTTCTGCCAGTTGGCCACGGCCGGACGCTATCCGTTCGTCGCCAGCGCCACCAGCGAGGTCACGCCGGCGGACTTTGCGGCCTTGTTCGGCCCCGGGGGCAAGTTCGAGCAGATGCAGACCGCGCTTGCGCCCTACGTCGACACCACGGTCAAGCCGTGGCGCTTTCGTGCCGTCGACGGCGTGCCGCTGGGCTCCGACCTGGGCACGCTGGCGCAGTTCCAGCGCGCGCAGGCGATCCGGGATGCCTTCTTCGCGCCCGGCAGCAACGTGCCCGGCCTGCGCATGACGCTCGAGCCCGTGGAGATGGACGCGCGGCTGCGCGAGTTCATCCTCGACGTCGACGGCCAGATCGTGCGCTACGACCACGGCCCGCAGATCCCGGTGCAGATCCGGTGGCCGGGCCCGCGCGGCAGCGGCATCGTCAGCGTGACGGCGCAGCCGGCTGGCGTCGCCGGCTGGCGCAAGGAGGGCCCGTGGGCGCTGTTCCGGCTCTTCGAGCGCGTGAACATCACGCCCGGCAGCGGGCCCGAGAAGTTCCGCGCCGTGTTCGACCTCGACGGCCTCAAGGCCACGTTCGACGTCACGCTGGCCAGCGTGCGCAACCCGTTGCGCTTGCCCGAGCTGCGCCAGTTCCAGTGCCCCATGGGCTTGTGAGGCGCGTCGGCGCACGCGTGCCGCGATGCAGGCTGCAGGCTGGTTCGGCAAGCTGAGCTTCCTGGGCGACTTCGCCTCGCGGCGCCTGCCCGAGACGTGGCTGCACACCTGCGACCGCTGGCTCTCGGAGTGCATGACCGGTGCGGCGCAGCAGCTCGGCAGCGGCTTCCTGCCGGCTTACCTGCATGCGCCGGTGTGGCGCTTCACCTGCGGGCGGGGCGTCATGGACGACCACTGGTGGTTCGGCGTGCTGATGGCGAGTTGCGACAACGTGGGCCGCTACTTCCCGCTCGTCGTCGCGCAGGCGCGCGAACGTGCGCCCGAAGATCGCTTCGCGCTCGACCACCTCGAGCTGTGGTGGGCGCATGCCGCCCGCGCCGCGCTCGACAGCCTGGGCGAGCGAGCGACGCTCGAGGCCTTCGAGGCCGCGTTGCACGACGCGCCGCCCTGGCCGGCCGCGCGGGGTGCAGCGCGTTGCACCGACGAAGCGGCGGGCGCGCTGCGCGCGATCGAACCTTCGGCGGCGCTGACCGATCTCGTGCACGGCCTGGCCGCATCGGCACTGCAGCAGCGCCTGCGCGGGCGCAGCCTGTGGTGGCCCCTGCACGCCGACGGCAGCGGCGGCGCGTACCTGCTGGTCGACAGGCTCCCGACCCCGGCCGCCTTCGCCACGATGCTGGCGGCGCGCTGAGCGCGCCGCGCCGCCCCGGCGCGGTGTGCCGACACCGGGGCGCGGTCAGCGCGGCGCCGGCGCGCGGTTCAGCCGGGCGATCGTCATCTCCGCAGGCTCGCCCACCCACACGGCGATCGCGCTGAAGTTGTCCTGCCGCGGCGCGGCGCGCGCGCGGATGCGCTGTGCCAGGTCGGCGAGCCAGTCCTCGGGCGCGTAGGCACGCGCGAGCGCGAGCGCCAGATCCTCCGGCTCGAAGCCATCCCACCAGCCGTCCGAACACAGCAAGAACGCGTCCCCCTCGCGCAGCTCGGCCGGCTGCAAGACGGTGTGCGGCTCCACCCCGCCCTCGATGCCCAGGGCGGCGATGAGGTGGTTCTTCTGCGGGTGCCGGCGCGACTGCTCGGCCGTGAGCACGCCGGCGAGCATCATCTGGTGCACGACGCTGTCGTCCTGCGTCAGCACATCGGCGCGGCCGTGGCGGACGCGGTACAGCCGCGAGTCGCCGACGTTGCTCCACAGCACGTGGCGCTCGTCCGGCGCCACCCACAGCACGACCACGGTGGCATGCATGCGCAAGGCGCGGTCGTTCGAGTCCTGCCGCTGCTGGATGTCGGCGTGCGCCCCACGCACGATCTGCGTCAGACTGCCGGGGGCGAAGCCGACGCCGATGTCGCCGAGCGCACGCTCGATCGACGCCACCGCGCGCTGCGCCGCCTCGCGGCCGCGCGCGTGACCGCCGGCGCCGTCGGCGAGCACCGCGTAGGTGCCGCTCGGGCCGTGGCCGTGGCGCAGGTCGTCCTCGTTGCTGCCGCGCGCACCGGGATCGGTGCACGCGGCGATGCGGATACGCGTCACGACGAGGGGCCGCGCGCCTTCAGGCGCTCGACCTGCTGCTCGTAGGCGGCGACGAAGGCCTTGCCGAACAGCGCATGGAAATCGTCCTCGGCCTCGTCGCGGAGGGTGCGGAAGTGCTGCAGGTACAGCTCCCACAGCCGCGCCTTGCGGTTCATCGGCAGCAGGCTGTCGAGCACCGAGCCGGCACCGAGCTTGGCTTCGAGCGCGGCCGGATCGAAGCGCTCGAGCAGGCCTTCGAGCGCCGCGCGCATGCCCTGCACGGTGCCGATCGAGTGCCCCACCAGGTCGACCATCGCGTCGCGCATCGCCTCGGGTCCGCCGAGGAAGCCGCGCGCCGGCGGCATCACCAGTTGCTCGACGCCGCCGGCGCCATCGGGCGTGAACTTCAGCGGATTGTTGCTGCGCGCCTGGATCTGTGTGACCGCGGCGCGCATCTCGTTCTTGGTGCTGGCGCGCACCGACATCAGCTGCAGCGTCCCGTCCACGGCGGCGCGCAGCACGAGGCCGATCGCACGCATGCGCTCGGCGGGTGGACCCGGCGGCAGCGGCAGCGCGACGCCGGCGCCGTCGCAGAACGCGCGCCACAGCGACTCGGCGTCGGCAGCGGCGCCCGGCGCTGCCATCGGCGCAGTGGGTGCACGCGCGCGCGCGGCCTCGGGTGCAACGGTTGGCGCATGGACCGGGGCCGCCGCCTGTGCGTCGGCAGGCACACCGGCGGCAGGCGCCGCGGCGGATGCGTCGGCAGGCGCCGCCGCAGGCGCGTCCACAGGCGCGTCCACAGGCACCTCTACAGGCGCAAGCGCGCGCAATGGCGCCCCCGGCGGCGAGATCGTCGGAATCCGCGCCGGCTGCGCGGTTGCCGGTGCGGCGACGCGCGGCGGGGCGAAGGCACCGTGCACCGCGGGCAGGTGGTCGGGCTGTGCGGGAGCGCAGGCGTCGGCGTCGCCTGCGCTGGTGAACCCGAGCGCGGCCAGAGGATCGGTCTGGGCCGAGGGGCCTGCCGTGCTCACGGGCCCCGGCCCGGCGATCGGCGCCCCCGCCATGAAGCGCGCCAGCGGATCGTCGGCCGCTGCCGCGCCGGGCAGGTCGAAAGCCGCATCCAGCGTCGGCGCGGCGCTGCCCGCGCGCAGATCGAAGAACGGGTCGTCGGCCGAACCGGGCAGCGGGGGAGCGGGGATCGGCGGAGCCGGTTCGGCCGGGCCGAACGGATCGAAGTCGTCCGGCAGTCGCCCGGGCGTCGGTGCAGGTGTCGCGAAGGCGGCCGAGCCGGCCTGCACCCCGGCCGGTGGCGGAATCAGGCCGTCGAAGGGATCGACGACGACCGGGCGGGCCGGCGCACCCGCGGCCGGCGCGGCAGCGGACGGCGCTGCGCGCGGTGCTGCGGGCGGATCGGACGGCGTCGCGAAGAGAGCCTGGAACGGGTCGGCGCCGCGCGACGCGGGGTTCGGCGTGGCCCCGGGGGGCGCGGCGGTGGGCGCGGCGCCGAGCAGGTCGGCGAAGGGATTCGCGGCCGCGGCGGACGCCGGCCCCAGCAGATCCGCGAACGGGTTGGCGCTTGGCGCGGCCCGGCTCGAACGAAGCTGGGCGGACGATGGCGAGACGGCGCTGCCCTGCGCCGGCGATTCCGCGCCGCCTGCCGCACCGCCTGTCGCGCTGCCTGCCGCACCGCCTGTCGCACCGCCTGTCGCACCGCCTGTCGCACCGCCTGTCGCGCCCGGTGCCGCACGCGGCGGCGCGCTCGGTGGCAGCGCTGCCGGGTGCACCTCGGCAGCGCCCGGCTGCCCCACGGGATCGGCTGCCTCGGCGCCGCGCGCAGCCGAAGCGATCGCGCGTTCTGGCGAACCCTCGCCCGGAGCCGACGCGAGCGCAGGGAAGTCGGCGCGCAATTCGTAGCCGCCGACGCGGACCACGTCGCGCGGCCGAAGCACGGCCGTCTCACCCTGCCCGAGCGTGCGTTGTCCGACCACGATGGGGTTGGCCGCGCCGACGTTGCGGATCACGAAGCCTTCGTCCGTGAGCACGATCTCGGCCTGTTTGCGCGAGATGAAGCGCTCGGGGTCGGGCAACGCCATCGTGTTGTGGTCGGTGCGCCCGATGGTGCCGCCCCCGGCGTCGAAGCGCGCCGTGATCGGTCGCGTCAGCGGCTGATCGTTGAGCGAGACCGCCCGCAGCGTGAGGATCGTGGACATCGCGTGGCCCGGCTCCGGGGTCAACCCGCATCTGCGCCGCGCGCGACGCTGCGTCCAGGCCATCGTCTGCAGCGCGGCAGGTGCCGGCAATCGACCAAAGTCACGCTCGCGTGGGGGCTGGTGGCCAAGCGTGCGCCATCGCACGGCGGCGCTACGCGCCGTCGCGCGCGCACGCCCACACGCACGCTCAGGCGCAGGTTCACGTTCACGCGAAGTGCAACCCCGTTGCAACCGCGGCGAAAACGGCCGCCAGCCACAGCCACGTCGCCGCAGCGCCACGCCAGCGGCCGCTGCGCCGGCGGCGCCACAGTGCCGCAACGGCGAAGGCGATGGCGAGCAGGGGAAAGAGCGTGCGCGGGTCCATGACGGTCGATCCCCAGGTGCCAGCGCTCACCACCCCAGGCGGCCGCAGCTGAGCGCCCCTCGATTCCAGGGGGCGGCGGGCCGCGTGCCGAACGAGCACGTCACGACCGCTGCTCGATCCGACGCTCGATTGCGCCGTCCGCGTGGCTTCCGCGTGGCGTCCACGTGCTGCCCGTGCGCGGTCCGTGCGCAGTCCGTGCGCCGAGCGCATCTGCGACCCTGTGGACTTGCCGGCATCGCGCGGTCGACCTCAGCCGGACAGGCGGGCGAGCAGCGCCCGCTGCCTGGGCGCGGGCGCGCAGACCGCAAAGAGCGGCGTGCCGGGCTGCTGCAAGCCCAGCAGCCAGGCCGCATGATGCCGCTGCCGCTGGCCGCCGCTGTGCAGCGTGCGGCGCAGCGCGTGCGCATCGTGCGGCGCATGGCCCATGAAGCGCGCTGCTGCGCCGGTGGCGAAGCGCTCACGGTTGCCGCCCCACCAGCGCGCGATCCTTGCCGCGTCGGGCCAGGGCAGGCTGTCGTCCTCGGCGAGCGCCAGGTCGACTGCGGTCGTGCCGTCGCAGTCCGCCGGTTCGGCAGACCCGGTCTGTGGCGGCTGCGTCGGCGTCTCGAGATCGGACGCAGCCAGATCGATGCCGGTGATCCAGCTGAAGGCCTCCCCGGCAAGTCGGGCCAGCGCGGGGTCGGCCATCTGCCCGATCAGCCAGGGCAGGTGCTCGACCTGGCCCAGCAGGGCCACCGACTGGATGGCCCGGCGCGCAGCCAGAGCCGATGGCTCGCCGCGCGCGGCCGCCCCCCAGGCGCGCGCAAGCTCCGCAGCGGCTGCGGCTGGCGCCGAAGACAGTGCCAGGCTCAGCGCCTGCAAGCCCGGCCAGCCCTCGACGTGCGACAGACGCTCGAGCGCAGTCAACGCGAGGGCTCCCTGGCCGAAGCGGCAGGCCGCAAGTGCAGCGCCCAGCGTGACGTCGCGGGCTTCGGGGGCGTCGACACCGCTTGCGCAGTGCAGGCTGGCCGTCGCCATCGGCAGCAGATCGCTGCGGCCGAGCACGCCCGCGCAGCGCAGGGCGGCAGCGCGCAAAGGCGCATCGTCGCTGTGCGCGGCGGCCAGCAGCGCCGGCCCCGGATCGACGCGGTGCAGCGCGCAGGCGGTGATGCCGAGCCTTTGCAGCGCCGGCATGCCCGATGCCAGCAGGTCGCGCACCGTGCCGCGCAGCCGCGCCGGCCCGACCCAGCCCAGCGCCGAAGCGAGGCCATCGAACACTTGCGGCAACGTCGCAGCCAGCGCGCGCAGATCGGCCAGCAGCGCGTCGTCGTCGGTGAGCAGCGCCAGCGTCGCAGCGGCGAACGCGCCGCCCGGCGACGGCGAGGCGAGCGCCTCGAGCACGAGCCGGCGCGCCGCCGCGGCGTTGACGACCATGCCGTCGACATGCGCGGCGATGCGCTCGTCGTGGCGCGCCAGCCGATGCAAAGCGACATGCGGCGCACGCACCAGCACGCGGCGCACCTGCCGCAGGTGCGCCGCGTCCTCGACGTGCTGGCGCACGACGGGCCAGACGGCGCGACCGGGCGCGGCGGCCGCGGGCGCTGCGCTCGGCTGTCCGCGCGCCGCCATGGCTTCAGTTCTGCAGGATCTTGGAGCCCTTGACGACCACGTCGGAACTGGCCCGGATGCTGATCTTGCCCGAGCCCTCGAGCGTGATGTCCTTGCCCTTGATGACGATGGTGCCGTCCTTCTTCATCGTGATGCTGGCGCTGCCGGTCTGGATCGTGACGGCGTCGCCGGCGTTGATGACGAGGGCCTTGCCGACCGTGAGCGTGTCGCCCTCGGCGACGCTCGTGCTGCGGCCCTTGCCGACTTGCAGGCCCTGAGCGCCGCCCACCTGCACGCTGCGGTCGGCAGCGACGCTGGTGCTCTGGTTGGCAGCGACGCTGGTGCTCTGGTTGGCGCCGACCTCGGTGCTCTGGTTGGCGCCGACCGAGATCGCCTGCATCGCGCCCACCGTGACCGTCTGCGCCGCGCCGATGGCGACTTCCTGCGCGGCGCCGATGGCGATCGTCTCGTTGATGCCCACGCTGTGCGTGCGCTGCAGCGCGACGGTGACGGTCTCGCTGGCGCCGACCGTCACGCTGCGGTTGGCGCCGATCGTGAGGGTCTCGTTGGCGCCCACCTGCTCGCGGCGGCTGGCGCCGATCGTGATCGTCTCGTCGACGCCCACCTTCTCGGTGCGGTTCGCGCCGATGGTGATCGTCTCGTTGTTGCCCACCGTCTCGGTGCGGTCGTGCTTGACGAGCACGGTCTCGTCGTGGTCGACGGTCTTGCTGCGGTCATGCCCGACCGAGTGCGTCTCGTCGTTCTCGACCTCGATGTCCTGGTTCTTCTCGGCGTGGATCCACAGCTGCTCGGCGCCCTTCCTGTCCTCGAAGCGGATGGCGTTGGCGTTGCCGTAGGCGCCGCCCTTGCTGCTGCGCGTGAGCACGCCGCTTTGCGTGGCGTTGGACGGCAGCTCCCACGGTGGCATCTGCTCGGCGTTGTAGACGCGGCCGGTGACGAGCGGCTGGTCGGGGTCGCCCTCGAGGAAGGAGACGACCACCTCCTGGCCGATGCGCGGGATCTGCACGAAGCCGAAGCTCTTGCCCGCCCACGGCGAGGACACGCGCACCCAGCACGAGCTCTGGTCGTTCCTCTTGCCGTAGCGGTCCCAGTGGAACTGGACTTTGACGCGACCGTACTTGTCGGTGTAGATCTCCTCGCCCGCCGGGCCCGCGACGACGGCGGTCTGCGGGCCCTGCACGAAGGGCCTGGGCGTGCGCCGGGGCGCGCGGTACGGTTGCTGCGAGGGCTGCGCCGCGAAGCTGCACTCGAAGTGGTCGCCACCATCGGTGCCCGCGCCGCCGACCGATTCGCTGGGCGCCAGGCGCAGGCTGAGCCGGCTGTGCAGGCACAGGTATTGCGCGTTCTGGTCCGCGCGCGGATGGTTGGTGAGCCTGAACAGGTGCCCCACCTGCAGCGCGTGCGAGGTGGTGGTGCCCGCCAGGCGCTCGAAGCCGCACTGCAGCTCCTCGAGCCGGGTGTCGACCAGGTGCTGGCCGTCGTCCTTGCGCGTGTACCGGCCTTCGAAGTCGAACACCTCGGCGTCGTCGAGCGTGTGCGAGCGCGGCTGCACCTGTTCGACCCGCAGCGTGGTGCCCGGGCGCTCGAAGTCGTAGCTCGTGAGCGCGGCCTTGCCGGTGCGCACCTCGCGCGATGCGCTCCAGTCGCCGATGGTGGCGACGTCGGGTGCGCGCTGGCCGCGGTTGTCGTAGTACGGCAGCGACTCGGCGCCGGGCGCAGGCTCGAGCGCGGCCACGTCGTCCACCAGCACGAGCTGCTGCGCGCCGCCCGCGCCGTGCTCGAAGTACCAGTAGATGCCTTCTTCCTCGCACAGCCGGGCGACGAAATCGAAGTCCGTCTCGCGGTACTGCACGCAGTAGGTGCGGGTGCGGTAGCTCTTGTGCAGCTTGAAGCGGAAGTCGGCGATCGCGGCGTGGTCGGCGAACACGGTCTCGATGATCTGCCGCACGTTCTGGTCCTGGAAGATGCGGCAGTCGGCCGTGCGTGTGAGCGCCCACAGCCAGGGGCGCACGCTGGCGTGATAGCGAAACCAGCGCCCCTGCGCGCGTCCGATGCCCAGCCGTGTGACCAGGCCGTTGAGGTGCCGCTGGCCGCCAGCGCCCAGCGCGATGGCCACGCCCACGGGCTGGCCGAGGAGCTTCTCGGCGGCGATGTCGGGCCTGGCGCTCAGCAGCTCCAGCTCGATCGTGTCGAGTGCCGAGACGCCCTGCGTGGCCGTGACGGCCTCGAAGCGCAGGTCCTCGGGCGGCAGCGGGCTCTTGAAGCTGACGGGCGACGAAGGCATGTCGGCATCCGCCCCGTGGCGTGGGGCCTTGCGGCCATGCTCGGGCAAACGCGAGCGCAGTGACCAGCGACGAAAGTCATGGCCGATACCGCGATCGCGCCGATCGCCTGTTCGTGCCGACAAGGCGCGGCCCGGAGCGCCGCTCGTGAGGCGGCGCCGGCCGCACGCGGGGCCACGACGGCAGGATCAGACGTCGCGTCGGGCTGTCGCGTCCGCGGGCAGCCGGAAGCGCGCCACCTCGCCGGCCAGCGACTGCGCCTGATCACGCATCGCCGAGGAGGCCGCGGCCGTCTGCTCCACCAGCGCCGCGTTGTGCTGCGTGACGCGGTCCAGTTCCTGCACCGCCTGGCCGATCTGGCCGATGCCCAGCGTCTGCTCGCGCGTGCCGGTGGCCACTTCGGCGAGCAGTTCGCTCACGCGGCCGGACGAGTCGACGATCTGCTGCATCGTCGCCCCCGCCTGCTGCACGACTTGGGCGCCCTCGGCCACCTGGCCCACGCTGCGGCCGATCAGCGTCTTGATCTCGCGTGCCGCTTCGGCACTGCGCTGCGCGAGGCTGCGCACCTCGCCCGCGACGACCGCAAAGCCGCGGCCCTGCTCGCCCGCGCGCGCCGCTTCGACCGCGGCGTTGAGCGCGAGGATGTTGGTCTGGAACGCGATGCCGTCGATGGTGCCGATGATCTCGCCGATGCGTGCCGACGAATCGCGGATGCCCTCCATCGTGCGCACCACGTCCTGCATGACGCGCCCGCCCTGCGCTGCCGCGTCGGCGCTGTGACGGGCGACGCGCGCCGCCTCGTCCGTGTGCTGCGAGGTGCTCTTCACGGTGGCGGTGATCTGCTCCATCGAGGCCGCCGTTTCCTGCAGGCTCGCCGCCGAGGATTCGGTGCGTCCCGACAGATCGGCGGCGCCGCTGGCGATCTCGCTGCTGCTGTGCACGATCTCGTCGCTCGAGCCGCGCACGCGCCGCACCATCGCGCGCAGCGACTCCTGCATGCGGCCGAGATCGAGCATGAGCTGCGCCGCCTCGTCACGGCCCCAGGGCACGGGCGAGGCGGTGAGATCGCCGTCGGTGATCGCGCGCAGATGGCGCCGCGTCTCCTTCAGGCCGCCGTCCATGACGCGGTAGAAGCTCAGGAACAGATAGCCGGCCAGCACGATCGCGACCGCGACGATGCTGCCGGCCGTCAGGGCGCGCTCGGCGAAGGCGCGCTGCACGTCGTCGACGTAGATGCCGGAGCCCACGATCCAGCCCCAGGGCTCGAAGCCGCGCACGTACGAAATCTTGTTGACCGGCTTGTCGCTGCCGGGCCGCGGCCACTGATAGGCGACGAAGCCCTTGCCGTCCTTGCGCACCACATCGACGAAGGCCTGGAACAGGCGCAGGCCGTTCGGGTCCTTCATGTCGCCGACATCCTTGCCGTCGAGCTCGGGCTTGATCGGGTGGATCACGATGCGCGGCGTCATGTCGTTGATCCAGAAGTACTCCTTGCCGCCGCCGTAGCGCAGGGCGCCGATCTGCTGGCGGGCCAACGCCTGCGCCTGCCCGCGCGTGAGCTTGCCGGCGCTCTCCTGCGTCTGCGCCCAGGCGAGCACGCCGAACGCGACGTCCACGTGGTTGCGGGTGGCGTCCTGGCGCGCCTGCAGCTGCGCCTCGGCCTCGGACACCAGCTGCCAGCCCAGCAGGCCGAGCAACGGCACCAGGAATGCCATCGAGACGATCAACGCCTTGGCCGCGAAGCCCAGGTTGCGGAACAGCCGCACGCCGGGCGCCCACAGGCCGTGATACGTGAAGAAGCCGCCGAAGGGGCGGCAATCGGAGCCGGCGGCGAGCGCAGCCGTCGAATGCTGGGCGAGGGTGTTCATGTTGTTGTCACCTGTCGGGTGGTACGGGAACTGCAGCGGCCGGCCCCGACCCGCAGGGGTGCAGGGCCGGCAGCGGCTGCGCCCATTTCGGCGGCCGGTGCGCGTCCTGTAGTCCCTTGCCGGTGCCTCCGCGATGGATCCCGGCATCTTTCGGCGCAGGCCCGCCCGCGCCGACGCTCACGGGTCATCGGGTTGCGCATCCAGGAACGCGCCACAGGCCGCGCCGGCCTGTGCTGCGAGGCTGCCGCTGCCGGTATGCGTCAGGCGCGCGCCCCGACCGGCGCCGCGACGGCGCTGCCAGCGGGCATGGATCGCGTGCTTGTGGATCCCCCACTCGGCGTCGCGGCGGCGCGCGGCCAGCGCGCAGCGGTCGGGGCGGCGGGTGCGATCAGCCACCGCGCGCGCGTGCCGACACCAGCCAGCCCGCCACCGGTTCGCCCGCCTCCAGGCGCAGCGTCTCGCGCCGCAGCCTCGGTTCGCCGAATCCGCTGGCGGCGAGCACCCGTCGCAGATAGTGCTCGCCATGCGCATAGCGCCCGTTGGACTGCAGCACGTGATCGTCGGCGCGGCCCGCGCCAAGCGCCTCGACGGTGAAGACCAGCCGGCCTTCGGGCCGCAGGGCGAGGCGGGCGGCCGCCAGTGCATCGTCCAGCGCACCGAAGTAGCACAGCGTGTCGGCCGACACCACGGCGTCGAACGCGCCCGGCTGCGTCGCGAGGTAGTGCGTCAGTTCGGCCTGGTGCAGCACGTCGTACAGCGCGCGCTCCTTCGCGCGCCGCAGCATGCCGGCAGACAGGTCGCAGCCGGCCAGCCGGCGCGCGAACGGGCGCAGACCGGGTCCGCACAGGCCGGTGCCGCAGCCGGCGTCGACGATGGCGAGCGTCGCCGCCGGCGTGCCGACGAGCGCGCCGAGCGCCTGCGTCACGAGCGCCGGCGCGCGGTAGCCGAGCGCCTCGAGCTTGGCGTCGAACGACGAGGCGAAACCGTCGAACACCTGCTGCACGTAGCCGTCGCTGGCGCGCGCCGGCGCCTGCGCGCCCTCGGCCGATGCCAGCATGTGCTGCGCCACCGGGTTGCCGGCGTCGTCGGCGAGCCACTCGCGCAGCAGTGCGGCGGCACGCTCGTTCTCGCCCAGCAGCAGCAGCGCGCGGATCACCTCCTGGCGCGACTGCTGGTGCTCGGGCCAGGCGGCCACCGCCTTGCCGTGCGCGATCAGGCCGTCGTGGATGCGGCCCATGCGGATCAGCGTGTTCGACAGGTTGTACCAGGCGTCGCCGAACTCGGGCGCGAGGGCGAGCGCGCGGCGGCAGGCGCGCTCGCTGTCGTCGAGCCGGCCGAGCTTGCGGTAGAGCACGCCCAGGTTGTTCAGCGCCAGCGGGGCCTCGTTGCCCTTGCCGTCGCTGAACTGCACCGCCTTGGCGTAGGCCTCGGCGGCCTCGTCGGCGCGGCCGGCCAGCAGCAGCACGTTGCCCAGGTTGTTCCAGGCGCTGGCGTTGTCGGGCAGCGCCGCGAGCGAGCGCCCGATCAGGTCGAGTGCCTCGTCGATGCGGCCCTGCGTGTGACGCAGCACGCCGAGGAAGTGCAGCGCATCGGGCTGCAGCGGCGCACGTTCGAGCAGGCGCAGCAGCAGCGGCTCGGCCTCGGCGACGCGCTCGTTGCGCAGGTGGTCGATGGCCGCGGCCAAGTCGACGGCCCACGGCCGCGCGGCGCAGCGCGCACTCTGCCGTGCATGACCAGGTGCTGGCCTCGCGCTGCGGCCGCTCATTCGAAGCGGTAGTCGAACCGGCCGTCGGCGACGCCGATGCGCACGCCGCGCACCGGCTTGCCCTCGAGCGTGAACTCGAGGAAGGCGCGCGAGACATCGGGCAGCAGCGTGTTGGTGAGGATGGCGTCGATCATGCGCCCGCCGCTCTCGCTCTCGGTGCAGCGCGAGACGACATGCGCGACGACATCGTCGCCGACCTCGAACGGCACCTTCCAGTGGGCCTGCACGCGCTGGCGGATGCGGCCCAGCTGCAGCTGCACGATGCGGCCCAGCACCTCGTCGGACAGCGGGTAATAGGGGATCGTCACCAGGCGCCCGAGCAGCGCCGGCGGGAACACCTTCAGCAGCGGCTCGCGCAGCGCCTTGGCCATCGCCTCGGGATCGGGCATCAGCTCGGGGTCCTTGCACAGGCCGGCGATGAGATCGGTGCCGGCGTTGGTGGTGAGCAGGATCAGCGTGTTCTTGAAGTCGATGTAGCGGCCTTCGGCGTCGTCCATGAAGCCCTTGTCGAAGACCTGGAAGAAGATTTCGTGCACGTCCGGGTGCGCCTTCTCGACCTCGTCGAGCAGCACCACGCTGTACGGGTGGTGGCGCACGGCCTCGGTCAGCACGCCGCCCTCGCCGTAGCCGACGTAGCCCGGCGGCGAGCCCTTGAGCGTGGAGACCGTGTGCGCCTCCTGGTACTCGCTCATGTTGATGGTGATGAGGTTGTGCTCGCCGCCGTACAGCGCCTCGGCCAGCGCGAGTGCGGTCTCGGTCTTGCCGACGCCCGAGGTGCCGGCGAGCAGGAACACGCCCACCGGCTTGCTCGGGTTGTCGAGGCCGGCGCGCGCGGTCTGGATGCGCCTGGCGATCATCTGCATCGCGTGGTCCTGCCCGATCACGCGCTGCGCGAGCAGGGTGGGCAGACCGAGCACGGTCTCGATCTCGTTGGCCGCCATGCGGCCGAGCGGAATGCCGGTCCAGTCGGCGACGACGGCGGCCACCGCCTGGTGGTCGACGGTGGGCAGGATCAGCGGCTGCTCGCCCTGCAGCGCGGCCAGGTGCGACTGGACCTCGCGCAGGCGCGCCTGTGCCGCGGCGCGTTCGGCGTCGTCGAGTGCGGGAGTGGAGACGGGAGTGGAGACGGGAGTGGAGGCGGGAGTGGACGTGGGAGTGGACGTGGGAGTGGACGCGGGAGTGGACGCCGCGGCGGCTTTCGCGTTGCCGCTTGGGGGCACGGCCTCGAGTGCGCCGCGCAGGCGCGCACGCAGCGCGAGCAGTTCGTCGACCAGCGCGCGCTCGTCGCTCCAGCGCTTTTCCAGCACCGCCAGGCGCGCGTGCTCGGCCGCCAGGCTGTCGTTGACCGCGGCCTCGCGCGTGCCGACGTCGACGCCGATGGCCTTCTCGCGCCCGATGATGCCGAGCTCCGTGTCCAGGGATTCGATGCGCTTGCGGCTGTCGTCGACCTCGGCCGGCGTGGCGTGCAGGCTGACCGCGACGCGCGCGCAGGCGGTGTCGAGCAGGCTCACGCTCTTGTCGGGCAGCTGGCGTGCGGGGATGTAGCGGTGCGACAGCTTCACCGCCGCCTCCAGCGCCTCGTCGAGGATCTGCACGCGGTGGTGCTGCTCCATCGTGGCGGCCACGCCGCGCATCATGCGCACGGCGCGCTGCTCGTCGGGCTCCTCGACGGTGACGGACTGGAAGCGCCGCGTCAGCGCCGGGTCCTTCTCGACGTACTTCTTGTACTCGGCGAAGGTGGTGGCGCCGATGGTGCGCAGATGGCCGCGCGCCAGCGCCGGCTTGAGCAGGTTGGCCGCGTCGCCGGTGCCGGCCGCACCGCCGGCGCCGACCAGCGTGTGCGTCTCGTCGACGAAGAGGATGATCGGCTGCTCGCTTGCCTGCACCTCGTCGATCACCGAGCGCAGCCGCTGCTCGAATTCGCCCTTCATGCTCGCGCCGGCCTGCAGCAGCCCGACGTCGAGCGCGCGCAGCTGCACGTCCTTGAGCGCAGGCGGCACGTCGCCGCGCACGATGCGCTGCGCGAAGCCCTCGACCACCGCGGTCTTGCCGACGCCGGCCTCGCCGACCAGGATGGGGTTGTTCTGGCGCCGGCGCATCAGGATGTCGACGACCTGGCGGATCTCGTCGTCGCGGCCGACGATGGGGTCCATCTTGCCGCTCCGGGCCTGTTCGGTGAGGTCGGTGGTGTAGCGGCGCAGCGCCTCCTGCTTGCCCATCGCGGCAGGCGCGATGGCATCGCTCGCCTCGCCCGGAGCGGCGGCGCCGGTGCTGGCCGCGGACGCGGCCTCGGGCGAGCCTTGCAGCACGGTGCCGAAGCGAACGGCCAGATCGTCGGCGTTGACCTTCTCGAACTGGCGCGAGATCGCCATCAGCGCGCCGCGCAGCGAGGGCGTCTTCAGCATCCCCAGCAGCAGGTGGGCGCTGCGCACCTTGTGCTCGCCGAACATCAGCGACGCGTAGACCCAGCCGCGCTCGACCGCGGTGTCGACGAACTGCGAGATGTCGCTGATGCTGCTGGCGCCGCGCGGCAGCCGATCGAGCGCGTTCGTCAGGTCGGCGGCCAGCGCGGAGATGTCGAGCTCGTAGGCGCGCACGATGCGATGCAGGTCGCTGTCGGGCGCGTTGAGGATCTGCATCAGCCAGTGCTGCAGCTCGACGAACGGGTTGCCGCGCATCTTGCAGAACACGGTGGCGCCTTCGATGGCCTTGTAGGCGAGGGCATCGAGCTTGCCGAACGAGGCGGTGCGGGAGATGTCAGGCATCGGTTGCTCCTTGGCGACGCAGCAGGAACGACGTCTGCGGGCGCAGGCGCAGCGAGCGCGGCACGCGTGTCGAGCGCGCGCCCGCGGGCGGCTCGCGGCGCCCCAGCCAGCAGGTCAGGCCGAGCCGGGCGCGGGAGCCCAGGCGCGGCGGCGGGCGCTCCTCGGGCCGCAGCTCGAGCTGCAGATCCCACAGCAGCCCGCGACCGGCGAGCACGCGCACCCAGTGCAGCAGCGGCGCCCAGGCACGGCCGCCGGGCAGCAGGCCGAAGTACTCGTCGTGCCCGAGCGGGCCCAGGTGCAGGCGAAAGCGGTACTGGCGATCCCACACGCGCGAGCCCGCGTTGGCGTCGCGACCCAGCCGCGCGGGCTCGAGCGTGCCCGACTCGGCGCGGCTGCGCGAGCAGCCCAGCCGCGAGCGATCGGCCTGGGCAATGCCGAGCCAGTGGCCGACATGCTCCTCGACATGCACGCGGATGCCGAAATAGCGCCCGATCACCTTGCACAGCATCTCGGGGTGACGGCTGCGGTCGGCGAACCAGCCCGCCTGGTAGGCGAGCGCCGCCGTCGGCACCGCGCCGCCGTCCTCGGGCGCGCCGCCGCAGGCCACGAGCCAGTGCCGGAAGCGGTCGGCGTCGGGACGATCGAGCTGCACTGCCGGCTGCGCCTCGGCCCAGGCACGGTAGAACAGCGTCAACAACCGGTGGTGGAAGACGTCGAGGAAGTGCGCCAGGGTGCCGTCGGCATGGTGCAGCAGGCGGTCGCGCGCCAGTTCGCTCAGGTGCAGCGGCATCGGCCCCTGCGGGCCGAGCAGGCCGAAAAAGCGCACCGCCAGCCGCGGTGGCAGTCCGGCGCGCAGCTCGAGCGTGTGCAGCGGCGCCGGCGCGAAGTCGAGCTCGGGCGCCTGCGCCAGGCGCAACGCCTCCTGGCGCGGCCGCAGCGCCTCGCCGGTGCGCGGCCACTCGCGCCGCAGGGTGTCGACGCGGCGCAGCAGCGCAAAGAAGTCGAAGGCCGACGGATCGGCGCTCACGCGCTCGAACAGCTCGGCGAGCGCGCGCTCGTCGCGTGCGCGTTCGTCCTGTGCGCGCTCGTCCTGTGCGCGCTCGTCCTGTGCGCGCTCGTCGTGTGCGCGCTCGTCGTGTGCGCGCTCGTCGGCCGCGCTCATCGCCGTGCACCTTCGATCGGGCACCCGGGCCTGCGGGCGTCCTTGTGCGGGTGCCCGCGCGTGCGTGCGAGCTTTCTCGTGCGTGCGGGTGCGGGGGCGGCCGTTGCGACGCGCCCGCAGGCCCGCGTGCGTGCCGTCCACCCGCCGCTCATGCCGTCGTCCTGCCGCCCAGCCGTGGCGGCCAGGCCTTGATGACGCCGCGCTGCGCACTCCTGAGGGTGAGTTGCGTGAAGCTGTTGATGGCGGCGTGCCGCGCGAAGAAGCGCTCGAGCACGCAGCCCAGCAAGAAGGCGCTCGCACCCTGGAACGCGGCATCGTCGATCTCGAGCTCGAGCGCGATGCCGGTGCCGAAGGCGAGCGGGCCGGCAAAGGGCAGCCGCCGCGTCACCGTGCGCACCTCGAGCGCGCGCAAGCCGTCGGCCTGGCGCAGCCAGCTGTCGTCGGCCGGGCCGTACAGACGCAGTGCCGCGCGCAAGGCCCCCACCGCATGCTCTGCGTCGTTGCCCGGTGCCAGATGGTCCTGCGTCAGCTGGCCCACCAGTTGCCAGCCTGCGTCGCCGTCGGTGCGGCGCGAGATCGGCCGCGTCGGCCCGCGCAGGCAACCGACGCCCGTGACCGGCCCGGGCGCATCGAGCTGCCAGAGTGGCTCGCCGCCAGCCGCCTCGCGCGGCAGCAGCACCGGCAGATCGCGGTTGGTCACCAGCGCCTGCACCGAAAGCTGGCGCAGCGTCTCGCGGTACGGGCCGTGATGGCCGTCGACGAGCGAGAGGAACACCTCGTCACCGAGGTAGGTCGGCACGCGCGCGCCTTGCTGTCGCTGCCGCTCGGAGGGGCGCCGCGGCGAGCGGCGCAGCGCGAAATAGCCGTCGCCCTCGCGCCCGCTGTGGTGCGTGCAGCGATACAGCGGCGCGAACTCGCGCGCGCCGTCGACACCGCAGGCGCCGTGGCCGCTGACGTGCTCGATGCTGTGCACCTCGTAGTCCATCGGGCGCGTGCGGTCGGGCACGACGTGGAACTCGGCCGTTCCCGGGCCGAGCACGACGCGGTCGAGTCGCTTTGCGAACAGGTTGATGGCAGGCGTGCAGAACAGCGCCAGGCTGTGCGCGTCGACGACGGCGGCCAGATCGCCGACCCCGCGCTCGAACAGCACGACGAGCTCGATCTCGTTGCCGTCGAAGTCGCACAGGCGCTCGCGCAGATCGCCGATCTCGAAGAACAGCAGCCGCTGCGGCAGCGCGGCGGCCTCCTGCAGCAGCCGATGGCCCGAGAAGCCGCGCCCCAGTTCGGGCAGCAGCGCCTGGTCGTCGGCATAGCCCAGCGGCAGGATGCTGGCGGCGTCGCGCCAGTGCCGGCCCTCGGCCGCCGAGGCCGGCCGCGTGACGATGGTGCCCAGAGGGTGTCCGAGCGCGAGCTCGTGCAGCCGGAACGCCACGTCGTCCTCGGCGGCGATGTGCAGCGCCAGGCGCTCCAGCCCGAGCTGCGCGAAGCTCAGGCCACCGCCGGCCCTGAGCCGGATGCGCAGCCCGCCCTGGGCCGCGCGCGCCGTGGCCAGCCGCGTGAGGCCGAGATCGGGCGCGTGCGTGAAGCAGCGCGCGTCGAGCAGTTCGAGCGGCCACAGCGTCACGGCGTGCGCGGTGCGGAACTCGCACTGCGTGTCCTGGCCGCGCCGCACCAGCGCGCGCACCGCGGCCCCGCGCGCCACCTCGAAGCCGCGCGCCAGATTCGGATCCGCCGCATCGACCGCGAAGCGCACGATCATCGTCGAGGGCACCGGCGCGTGGAAGTTCGGGTACAGCGTCTGCAGGATCTGGTCGACCAGCCGCGGGTACTGGGCGTCGAGCTTGAGCCGCACGCGCGCGGTGAGGAAGGCGAAGCCCTCGAGCAGGCGCTCGACATAGGGATCGGCGACCTCGGTCTCCTCGAGCCCGAGGTACCTCGCCTTGGGGTGCTCGCGCGCGAATTCGCGCCCGACCTCGCGCAGATGCGCCAGCTCGTCTTCGTAGAGGCGAACGAGCCGCGGATCCATCGTGCGCCGCCGTGCCGGGTGAGCGGCTCAGCGCGCGCGACCGGGCGCGACGCCCAGCGCCTCGCGCACCACGGCCTGGCCCGCCTCGAGGTCGAGCTGCGTGCGCAGCAGGATCTCCAGCGGCACCGGTTGTGCCCACAGGCGGCCGCGGATCTCGAACTCGATCGTGTTGTGCGTGTCGAGCAGGTTGCCCGGCTCGAGCGCATGCACCTCGAGCGTTTCGGACAGGATGCGCGGTTCGAAGCGGCGGATGGTCTCGGCGATCGTGAGCTCGAGCCGCGCCAGGTCCATCTTCGACAACTGCTGCCCGGCCAGCGGTGGCAGGCCGAAGTTGAGCACCGTGCCGGCCAGCGTCGGGTGCGATTCGTTCCACTGCGGATGCGCCTGCGTGGCGTTGAACAGCCACGACAGGTCGCGCAGCACCGCCTGGCGCAGCTCGTTCCTGGACACGATGCGGCTGGCGTCGCCGTCGCGGATCAGGCGATCGAGCAGTGCCGGCTGCAGCCGGTCGCGTGGTCCGATCTCGGTGGGCGCAACGCTCATGGGGCGAGAAGGCCTCGAGGGCGGCGACGCTCAGGGCGCCTTCGCCTCGAACGCGATGCGGCGCACCTGCAGCAGCCCGTGTTCGGCGGCGTCGGTGCTCAGCACGCGCTGGCCCAGCCCGCGGTACTGCCCGCCGCCGATGTCGGCCCATTCGGTCTTGCGCGCCAGCGCGAGCGCGCCGCCCTCGGCCAGCGGCGTTCCGGCATAACGCACGGGCAGCAGTGCCACCGTGTCGCCGCCGTTGGCAAAGCTCAGGTGGGCAGGGGCCCAGACCAGATCGCGCAGATCGGCCACGGGCTCGATGTCCAGTGCCGACAGGTGCGCGAACGGCAGCCAGCCGTAGCGGCCGTCGACGACGACTTCGAGCACCGGGCCCAGGCGCGAGTCGGCGTCGGTGATCCACTCGAAGGGTTCGCCGTCGAGCGTGCCGCGGCTCGGTGCTGCCGCGTCCAGCGCCTGCTGGCGTGCCGCGGCCGCGGCGCCAGCCTGGCCCGCCGCATCGAGCCGCAGCGCCTGCGCCAGCAGGGCCACCCACTCGGCGGGCGGCCCGAACACGTGCGCCAGCGTGCGCCCCGCAAACACGGCTTCGCGCACGCCCTCGCACTGCACGGCGCTGCGGTAGGTGTTGACCATCGCCAGCGTCGCCGCGCTCATTTCGCCGCAGACGGCGAGCTGGTCGAGTGCGCGCTGCCACTGGCCGAGCACGCAGAGCAGCTGGAACAGGAAGATGCGCAGCCGGACGTCGGCGGCGTTGCCGCGCACCTTGGCCTGCAGGGCCCGCAGCGCGGCGACGGCGTCACCGGCCGCCAGCAGTTCCTCGGGAGTCGCGGCCATCGTCTCACTCGCCCGTCGGGAGGGTGTCGGAGAAGCTCGTGCTCGCGCCGCGCAGCCCGCTCGCGCGCTGCACGCGGTACTCGACGTCGACCTGCGTGAAGGCGACGGTCACGGTCTCGGTCGTGTGGCCCTCGGCATCGGCCTCGTGATGCATGCCGGCGATGCGCCCGGCCTTGAGCCGGATCGTGAAGTAGTCCTCCTGCCCGTCGCCGGCACGGCGCATCGCGAGCACGAGCTCCTTGACTTCGTCATTGGACGCCAGCGCCGCCAGCAGCGGCGTGGTCGCGGCGTCGATGCGCTTGACGATGGTCAGCGCCTCGTACGAGCGCCGGCCCGTCGCCTTGCTGTCGCCGAGCGCCGAGCCGCTGCTCACGCCCCAGCGCCAGCCGGCGAGCTCGATGTCGTCGGCGTGGCCGGGGCTCTTCGCTTCGCCCTTGATCTTGCCGGCACGCTTGGTCTGCACGTGCAGGTACATGTCGGCGCCGGCCGCAGGGCCGGATGCGCTGGCCATGATGCGTGCCCGTGCGTGCCGTCAGGTGACCTTCGTGGTCTTGGTGTCCCACGAGAACTTGACTTCGCCGCCCAGCGCGCCCGCCTTGTCCTGGGGCTTGTAGGCGAACTCGATCGATCCGTAGCTCATCGAGACCGACTCCATGATGTCGCCGCCGCTGCTGCCGGCCGGCTGCACCGAGGTGATGTAGACCTCCTTCATCGTGATCTTCAGGAAGTCCTTCTGGCCTTCGCCGGCCTTGCGCGAGGTCAGCACGACGGACGGAAAGTGCACGCCCTGGATGCACTTCTTGGCCAGCACCGGCGAGGCCTTGTCGTAGGGGTGCGCGAAGTGCAGGTCGCCGCCCTGCGCCTTGCCCATGCCGCTGCCGCCGCCGCTGCCCATGCTGGCGTTGGACACGCCCCAGGACCAGGACAGCAGCTCGATCTCGCCCTTGTGGTCGGTGTGGGTGGATTCGCCCTCGACGCCGTCGAACTTGATGTGGGTGTCGATTGCCATGGTGGGTCTCTCCTCGAGTGGATGGCGCGCTCAGTGTGCGGCGCGTGGAATCGGATGCCAACGATGCTTTGGTATCACTGCTTCTCGGAAGGCAGCTTGGAGACGAGCCGCAGCGACACCGTCAGCCCCTCGAGCTGGTAGTGCGGCCGCAGCAGGAACTTGGAGCTGTAGTAGCCGGGATTGCCGGGAACCTCCTCGACCGTGACCTCGGCCGCTGCGAGCGGCTTCTGTGCCTTCACCGTGTCCGACGAGTTGGCCGGATCGCCGTCGACGTAGTTCATGATCCAGTTGTTGAGGTACTTCTCCATCGCGGCGCGCTCCTTGAACGAGCCGATCTTGTCGCGCACGATGCACTTCAGGTAGTGCGCGAAGCGGCAGCACGCGAACAGGTACGGCAGCCGCGCCGCCAGGTTGGCGTTGGCGGTGGCGTCCGGGTCGTCGTACTCGGCGGGTTTTTGCAGCGACTGCGCGCCGATGAAGGCGGCGAAGTCGCTGTTCTTGCGGTGCACCAGCGGCATGAAGCCGTTCTTGGCCAGTTCGGCCTCGCGCCGGTCCGAGATCGCGATCTCGGTCGGGCACTTCATGTCCACGCCGCCGTCGTCGGTCGGGAAGGTGTGCGCAGGCAGGCCTTCGACCGCGCCGCCGCTTTCGACACCGCGGATGCTCGTACCCCAGCCGTAGAGCTTGTAAGAGCGGTTGATGTTGACCGCCATCGCGTAGGCCGAGTTCGACCAGGTGTACTTGCCGTGGTCGCCGCCGCCGGTCTCCTCCTCGAAGTCGAACGCTTCGACCGGGTTGGTCTTGGCGCCGTAGGGCAGGCGCGACAGGAAGCGCGGCATCGCCAGCCCGATGTAGCGCGAATCCTCGCTCTCGCGCAGCGAGCGCCACGCGGCGTACTCCGGCGTGCCGAAGATCTTGGTCAGGTCCCGCGGGTTGGCCAGCTCCTGCCACGACCCCATCTGCATCGTGTTCGGGTTGGCGCCGGCGATGAAGGGCGCGTGCGACGCGGCAGCGATCTTGGCCATCTCGCCCAGGATCTCTACGTCGGGCGCCGAGTGGTCGAAGAAGTAGTCGCCGACCAGGCAGCCGAAGGGGTGGCCGCCGAACTGGTCGTACTCCTCGGTGTAGACCTTCTTGAAGATCGGGCTCTGGTCCCAGGCCGTACCCTTGTAGCGCTTGAGCGTCTTGCCCAGCTCGGCCTTGGAGACGTTGAACACCTTCACCTTGAGCATCTCGTCGCTCTCGGTGTTGTTGATGAGGTAGTGCAGGCCGCGCCACGCGCTTTCCATCTGCTGGAAATCCGCGTGATGCAGGATCTGGTTCACCTGCTCGGTGAGCTTCTTGTCGAGCTCGGCGATCATGGCCTCGATCGAGACGACGACGTCGCTGCCGATGAGCTTGGTGTGGGCGAGCGCCTGCTGGGCCAGCGTGAGCACGGCCTGCTCTACCGCGGACTTGGCCTCGTCGCTCTTGGGCTTGAACTCCTTGTTCAGCAAGGCGGCGAAGTCGCCGCCTTCGTACGTGAGGCCCTGCAGCGCAGCGGCGGCTTGGGTGGATTCGTCGGCCATGGGGCGGGCTTTCGGGCTGTGCGTGATGGATGGGTGCGCGCGCGGGCGCTCGGGCCGGGGCGCCGTTCAGGCGCCTTCCTCGGGCGCCTTGGCGGCGGCGAGCGACTTGAGCAGTGCCTCGTCCTTGACGACCTTGGCGAGCAGCTCCTCGGCGCCGGTCTTGCCGTCCATGTAGGTGACGAGGTTGGACAGCTGCTGGCGCGCCTCGAGCAGCTGCCGCAGGCCGCCGACCTTCGCCGCGACCGCTGCGGGGGTGAAATCGTCCATGCTCTCGAACGTCAGGTCGACCGCGATGTTGCCTTCGCCGGTGAGCCTGTTGGGCACCTGGAACGCCACGCGCGGCTTCATCGCCTTCATGCGGGCGTCGAAATTGTCGACGTCGAACTCGAGGAACTTGCGCTCGGCCACCGGGGGCGGCGGCTCGCTGCTCTTGCCGGCGAGGTCGGCCATCACGCCCATCACGAAGGGCAGCTGCACCTTCTTCTCCGCGCCGTAGAGCTCGACGTCGTACTCGATCTGCACGCGCGGCGCACGGTTGCGGGCGATGAATTTCTGGCTGCCGGCCATGGGAGGCTCCTGGTGTAGGGGATCGGTGAGATTGCGTAGTGTGTGCCGCGCGGCGGCGTCACCGCAAGGGCGCTCACGGGTTCTCAGCTCTGCGCGTGCGGGCCGACGATGATTTCCACCTGCTCGAGGCCGCCCGGCGCCATCTCGCGCACGATGTCCACGAAACTCATGTTCATGAGGCGTTGCGCGCGCCGGATGAGCAGCGGCGCGGGGTTGCTCGGTTCGTGGCGCTCGAGCCACTGGCACACCCGCTCGAGCTCGCGCGACGCGTCGGCACGGTTGCGAATGGCGCCGCTGCCCGGGCCGCTCGCCGCGCCGGTGCTGTCGGGCATCTGCCGGGCGTCGTCGGCGCCCGCCGATGCGGTGCCGCTGGCGGCATCGGATGCGCCCGTCTCGCCGCGCAGGCGCGCCAGCGCGCTCGGGCCGACCCCCAGCAGCCGCAGCAATGGCGCCGCTTCGGGCGCACGCGCGCCGACGCCGGCCCGCAGTGCGGCATCGACGGCGCCGGCAGCGCTGGCTGCGGCCTCCAGGGTCTGGGCCGTCTGCGGATGATCGCGCTGCAGCTCGGCCAGCGCCTGCAGCACCCCGGCTTCGGTGGGCACCGCCTCGCCGCCGAACGGCGCGCCGCCGCCCAGGCCGAGCTCGAGATCGCGCAGCCTGAGCGCGCCGCGCACCGGGGCGAGCGCTGCCGCGCGCAGGTCGGCCGGCACGGCCTCGGGCGCGTAGAGCGGCAGCACGGCGTTCAGCCGCATGGTCGGGTCGTTGTCGTCGTCGGCATCGAGCCGAGGATGCACGTGTGCCCAGTGGCGCTCGAGCAGGCCCTGCACCAACTGCAGGCCGTGCACGGCGCCGGGCAGCCCGTTCAGGTTGGTTTCGGCACGTGTCAGCCAGACCGCCACGCGCAGGTCGCGCGTGCGCTGCGCCAGCTCGGCGGCATGGTGGTGCACCGTGCGCCAGTCGGGCGGCTCGGCCGGGTAGGTCTTGTCGCCGTACTGGCGTTCGGGCTTGCCTGCCGCCGCCTGCTCCAGCGCCTGGAAGGTCGGGTCGTATTCCAGGTCGGGGCCGCAGGGCGAGTCGCCCTCGAGGGGGACGAGCAGGGATTCGACGTCGATCGGGTCGGCTGCCATCGTGTGGTGTGTACCGCTGGCGGCCCACCGGGGCCACCGAGGTGGCGCGACTCTAGGAGCCGGCCCGGGCAGCGCCAGTGGCCGAAAGTCATCTGTGCCGGCCATCTCCACCATCGGGGGGAAGTCCGCCGATCGGCGCGGCTGCCGCGGCGGCGACAGGCGCCGCAGGGCGTGCCGGTGCACCGCGGCGTGCAGCCCGGCGCTACTGCAGCGCCGCGCGCATCGCCTCGAACAGCTCGCGCGGCTGCACCGGCTTGAACAGCACCGGGTCGTCGCCGGCCACGACCTCGCGCAGCGCCTGGCCGGTGGTGTCGCCGGTGACGAGGATCGCCGGCACCGCGCGTGCACACAGGCGCCGCACCGCGGCCACGACGTCCTGGCCGCCGGGCCCGCTGCCCAGGTGCAGGTCGGTCAGCACCAGGTCCACGCGCGCCTCGAGCGCGTTGACGGCGCGCTCGGCCTGCGTCGCGTCGGCCGCCGTCATGCACTGGTAGCCCCATTCCTGCAGCAGCAGCCGCAGGCCCTCGCGGATCGGCTCCTCGTCGTCGACGACGAGCACCATCTGCGGCACGTCGACGGTCATCGGCACCGTGTCGGCGGCGGTCTCCTCGGTCGCCTCGGCCAGTTCGGCGACCGGCACGCCGAGCCGGAACAGCGTGCCGCGGCCCGGCGTCGAGGCCACTTCGAGGCGGTGCCCGAGCAGCGCGGCCAGGCGCTTGACGATCGCCAGCCCCATGCCCAGGCCGCGGCGGCGGTCGCGCTCGCCGCGGCCGACCTGATAGAACTCCTCGAAGATGCGCGGCAGTTCCGCGGCCTCGATGCCGCAGCCGGTGTCCCAGACCTCGATGTTGATGTGCGTGCGCGTGCTGCGCGCGAGCACCGCCACGCCGCCGCGGCTGGTGTAGCGGATGGCGTTTTGCACCAGGTTGCCGACGATGCGTTCGAGCAGCTGCGCATCGCTCAGCACCGACTTGCCGCCCGGCGAAAAGCGCAGCCCCAGGCCCGCCAGCTCGGCCTGGCCGCCGTACTGCATGTGCAGGCGGCGAAACACGTCGCGCAGCGCGAAGACCTGCAGCGGCGGGGCCACGGCGCCGCCGTCCAGCCGCGAGATGTCCAGCATGGCGTTGAACGAGTGCTCGAGGCCGTCGACCGAGCGCATCAGGTTGCGCGCCAGCGCTTCGTCGGGCGTATGGGCCAGCCGCTTGTGCAGCGTGGCGGCGAACAGGCCGATCGCGTGCACCGGCTGACGCAGGTCGTGGCTGGCGATGGCGACAAAGCGCGTCTTGTCGCGATCGGCGCGCAGTGCGGCGTCGCGCTCGGCCGCAGCCGCCTCGAGGCGCTCGCCGAGATCGAGCCGCGCCAGCATCAGCCGGCGCCAGCGCCGGCGCGATTGCCAGCCGGCGGCCAGCGCCAGCAGCCCGGCCGCGACGCCCTGCGCCAGGCCGGACAGCCCCGCCGCCGCCCCCGCGACCGGGGCGAGCACGGCGACCAGCGCCACCGCAGGCGCGGCCGGCGACACCGCGAGGGCCGCAGCCACGGCGAAGGCCGAACTCACGCCCAGCCAGGACCCGGCGCCGTCGGGCATCACGACCCAGGCCGGCACCGCCACCAGAGCGCAGGCCACCGTCAGCATGAGCGTGACATGCGCGGGCGGTGATCGCAAGGCCCTGGCCGACAGCCGGTGCGCCAGCACCAGCAGCGCGGCGATCGCCGCGGCCGCCACACCCCACAGCGCCGCCGGCCATGCGCTGGCGCGCCCGAGGCCGAGCAGCACCGGCAGCGGCGCCACGATCGCGATCAGCACGCCGACGAAGGGCAACTGCTCCTGCGCGGCACGCCAGGCGCGCGCGCCGCGCAGCAGGTCGACGCGTGTGCGCCGCGGCGCCGTCGCTGCGCCGGCCTGCGCCGCGCCGCGACCTTCGACGACGACCAGCCGTGCCGACTCGGCCGCCAACGTGCCGGAGCGCTCGGGCGCCGCGTGCGAGCTCATGCGCTGGTCAGCGGAACAGGCTGATCAGGTGCGAGCGCGAGCGCACGTCCAGCGCCAGCAGGAGCGACGAAACGTAGTTCTTCACCGTGCCGAGCGACAGTTGCGTGGACTGGCTGATCTCCTGGTTCGTGCAGCCCGAGAGCACCAGCTCCAGGATCTCCAGGTGGCGCGGACCCAGCTCGGCGACGCGATCGAGCGCGGCCGAGCGCGGCAGGCGCGGGAACAGCACGGTGGCGCCGGCGCGCATCGCGCCCGGGCTGGCGCCGGCCGACGGCACGAACAGCGCGAGCAGCGTCTCGCGCGTCTGCGCCGTCATCGCACTCTTGCCGACATAGGCCGCCGCGCCGAGCGCGCGCGCCTGGCGGATGACGAACTCGTCCTGGGTGCCGCTGAACACGGCCACGCGCGCCTGCGGATGCGCCTGCAGGAACTGGCGCAGGCCCTGAAGGCCCTTGGAGTCGGCCAGGTTCAGATCCAGCAGCACGGCATCGATGTCCGCGTGCTGGCCGTACAGCTGCAGCGCCTCGTGCAGCGTCACGGCTTCGAGCCACTCGATCTCGAGGCCGAGCAGCTCGCCATAGGCGGCCTTCACGCCGACGCGGACCAGCTCATGGTCGTCGACGAGCAGGACCTTGACCTTGCGGCAGGATTGCATGGCAGGATCGCGGCGGACGAGGCAAAAGGCGCCGCCCCGCGCCGCTCCCGGGTCGGCCCGGGCCGCGACGCGGCGCCGGGGGGTGATGATCGCCCTTTTTCCGCACACCACCAGCGTCCGCACACCACCAGCGGTGGACAGCACGCGCGCAACGTGGCGTGGCCTGCCGCCCGGGGCACCCTGCCGGCGCGACGCGCAAATGACGAATCCGCTATACTCGCACGTTCAGTCGCGGGGTGGAGCAGTCTGGTAGCTCGTTGGGCTCATAACCCAAAGGTCGCAAGTTCAAATCTTGCCCCCGCAACCAAGAAATCTGCAGCTGGATCACCGAGTTGGCTGCAAAGCGAAGGCCACCCGAGCGCGTGGCTTTTTGCTTTGTGCCCATCCTGTGCCCAGCCTGTGCCCATTGTGTGCCCAGGCCGTGCCCAACCTCTGACGTGGCGCTATCGAAGCGACCGTTGGACCCTGTGCCCGCAGCTTCAGCCCTGTCAGTCCGAGACACTGGGCGCCGTGGCCTTGTCGGTCGCGGTGGCTGCAGGCGCGAGCTCCACAGGCCTGCCTCTGACAGCAGGTCGAAGGCATCGGCGGAGCCGGCCCGGCAGCGGCGCGCCATGCGTGCCCGGATGTCTTTGCTGTCAGGCAGCAGGTTCTCGAAGCAGGCCCTCACGTGGGGACCGCGGTGGGGCAGGTTGCACGGGCTTGTCAAAGCCCGGCAGTCGGCCCAACGGTCGGTTGGCGACCACTGTGCAAGAGGCCCGCTCGTGGCGCTGTCCGGCGCAAAGTGGCGAAAACAGGCGAAGACCGCGGCGGGATCTCCGCGCGGCGGCCTTGGCGGCAGCGGCCCGTCACGTCGTGCGCGCCTCGGCCCTCAGGCGAAGCGCGCGATCACCTGATCCGCATAGCGGCGGATCGCGTCGAGCTTCGTCTGCAGCGCCGGCTGCTGCTGCTGGATCTTGCCCACGCCTTCTTCGGCCGCGATGCCGGGCACGGCCCACGGCGTGACCTGCAGGTCGGTGATGCCGAGGTCTTCGAGGCGCTTGATGTCGTCGATGCCGGTGGCATCGGGGCAGTGCAGCATGATGTCGAAGGGCTCGGCGGCACGGCCGAATTCGCGCCGGTGGCCGTTGAGTTCGGCGACGAGGCCGGGGATTTCGGCCTTGTCGTGGATCACGCTGAGCCAGCCGTCGCCCAGGCGCGCGGCACGCCGCATCGCCGGGGCGGTGGCGCCGCCGACGTAGATCGGGATCTTCTTCTTCGGCGTCGGCGCCATGATGACGCGGTCGAAGTCGACGAACTCGCCGTGGAACTCCTGGAATCCGCCCTGCATCAGCAGGCGCACCGCCTGGATGGCTTCGTCCTGGCGCTTGCCGCGCGTCTTCATGTCGATGCCCAGCCACCTGAATTCCTCGGGCATCCAGGCCAGGCCGACCCCGAGCGCGACGCGGTCGTTCGAGACCGCCGCCAGCGAGCACAGGCTCTTGGCTTCGAGCAGCGGCTGGCGGATCGCCAGGCGCAGCACCGAGGGGACGAAGCGGATGCGCCGCGTGACGACGGCCATCGCGGTCATCGCCACCCAGGGGTCGAGCACCGGCATGTCCAGCGGCCAGAAGCGCGCGCCGTCGGGCGTGTAGGGGTAGGGCACGGAAACCGTCTCCGGGAAGAACGGCGCGTCGGCGACCTGGATGCTGTCCCAGCCGCAGTCGTCGGCGGTGCGGGCGATCTCCTGGTGCTCGCCCGGATCGACCATGAACAGGTGAAAGCCGAATCGCATGATCTGTCGTCTCCTCGTCGCTTGTCGCTTGTCGCTTGTCGCTTGTCGCTTGTCGCTTGTCGCTTGTCGCTTGTCGCTTGTCGCTTGTCGCTTGGGGGGTGGCTCGATCGTCGGCACCGCTTGCCGAGGGCACGCCGACGACACGCCGATGCGGTGCCGATGAGGTGCCGCTGGCGTGCATCGGCTGCAGCGGCCGTGGCGCGTCACGCCGGGGTCATTTCCTCGGCTCCCCAGTAGGCGCGCATCGAGGTGATGCGGCACTGGTCGTCGAACGTCATGACCTCGACGAGCGGGATGCGGGTCGGGCCCCGGTCCGGCATGCCGACCAGCGCCTCGACGCGCACCTCGGCGGCCATCGCGGCGGCATTGGCGAAGGAGCCGAACGGCCCGGCCAGGACGCGCAGGTGGACGCGCGCGGCGACCGCCTTGCGGTACAGATCGACGATGGCGGCGTGGTCGGCGCGCGGCGGCGAGCCGACCGGGTCCTCGATCGTGGCGCCGTGCGCGTACAGCGCGACGACGCCGTCGACGTCGCCGGCGTTCACACGCTCGACATACTCGAGCATGACGCCCTTCATTCGTGCTTGCGTCGGCATCTTTGCCTCACGGGGTTGCTGTGCTGCGTGCGGCGCGGCTCAATGCCCGAGGATCTTCGAGAGGAAGTCGCGCGTGCGCTCGCTCTTCGGGTGGGCGAAGAATTCCTCGGGCTCGTTCTGTTCGACGATCTGGCCCTGGTCCATGAAGATCACGCGGTTGGCCACCGCCTTGGCGAAGCCCATCTCGTGCGTGACGCAGATCATCGTCATGCCGCCGCGCGCGAGCTCGATGATCACGTCGAGCACTTCCTTGATCATCTCCGGATCGAGCGCCGAGGTCGGCTCGTCGAACAGCATGATCCTCGGCCGCAGGCACAGCGCGCGCGCGATCGCCACGCGCTGCTGCTGGCCGCCCGAGAGCTGCAGCGGGTACTTGGCCGCCTGCTCGGCGATGCGCACGCGCTCGAGCTGCGCCATCGCGCGCTGCTCGGCCTCCTTCTTCGGCACCTTGCCGACCCACATCGGCGCCAGCGTCAGGTTCTCCAGCACCGTCAGGTGCGGAAACAGGTTGAACTGCTGGAACACCATGCCGACCTCCTTGCGCACGCGCTCGATGGCCTTCACGTCGTCGCTCAGCTCGACACCGTCGACGACGATGCGGCCTTCCTGGTGCTCCTCGAGGCGGTTGATGCAGCGGATCAGCGTCGACTTGCCCGAGCCCGACGGGCCGCAGACGACGATGCGCTCGCCGGCGGCGACCTCGAGGTCGATGTCGCGCAGCACGTGGAAGTCGTTGCCGTACCACTTGTTGACCTTGTCGAAGCGGATGATGGGTTCGCCCATGCCGGCTCCTCAGCGCGCCTTGCTGCGGCCGACGCGCTGCTCGACCCAGCCGCTGTAGCGCGTCATGGCGAAGCAGAACAGGAAGTAGATCGCGGTGATGAAGATGTAGCCCTCGAAGATGAAGGGGCGCCAGTTGGCGTCGGAGTTGACCGCCATGCCGAGCGCGCCCATCAGTTCGTACATCGACACGATCGTCACCAGCGAGGTGTCCATGAAGATGGCGATGAAGGTGTTCATGATGCCCGGCACCACCAGCGCCAGCGCCTGCGGCAGCACGATCTTGCGCTGCGTCTGCCAGTAGCCCAGGCCGAGCGACTGCGCCGCCTCGACCTGCCCCTTCGGGATCGCCTGCAGGCCGCCGCGCACCACTTCGGCCAGGTAGGCAGCCTCGAACAGCGTGATGCCGGCCAGCACGCGCAGCAGCACGTCGGGCGACTTGCCCACCGGCATGAACAGCGGGAACATGAAGCTGGCCATGAACAGCACCGAGATCAGCGGCACGCCGCGGATCAGTTCGACGAAGGTCACGCTCAGCGTGTGGATCGCCGGCAGCCCCGAGCGACGCCCGAGCGCGACCACGATCGCGATCGGGAACGCGAGGACGATGCCGAAGGTCGCCAGCAGCAGCGTCAGCGGCAGGCCGCCCCAGGACGCGGTGGGCACCGGCTCGAGCCCGCGCACGCCGCCGCCCATGAGCACGAAGTAGGCCGGGATCACCGCGAGCCACACCAGCACGAGCCACGTCCTCCAGAAGAAGCGGATGCAGCTGAGCACCAGCAGCGCCAGCAGCAGCAAGGTGGCCGCCGCGGGCCGCCACTGCTGGCCGAACGGATAGCGCCCGAACAGGATGACGCGCAGTTTCTCGTCGATCACGCCCCAGCAGGCGCCGCTGCCGCGCGCGTGCTGGCAGGCGGCGAGATCGGGCGCGAAGACGGCGTCGGCGACGCCCCACGTCAGCACCGAGCGCAGCACGTAGATCGCCAGCGCGGCGATGGCCAGCGTGGCGATCGAGCTGGCGACGCTGCCGAACAGGTTGGCGCGCAGCCACGGCCGGAGGCCCTCGGTGGGCACCGGGGCGGGCCGGGGCGCGATCGGCTCGAAGGCGGCGCTCACGCTAGCGCTCCCGGATCGCGGCGCGCCGGTTGTACCAGTTCATGGCCGCGCTGGTCGACAGCGACGTCGCCAGGTACACCGCCATCACGATCGCGATGCATTCGACCGCGCGGCCGGTCTGGTTGAGCGACGTGTTGGCGATCGAGACCACGTCGGGATAGCCGATCGCCACTGCCAGCGACGAGTTCTTCGTCAGGTTCAGGTACTGGCTCGTCATCGGCGGGATGATCACGCGCAGCGCCTGCGGCAGGATCACCAGTCGCATCGACTGCACCTTCGACAGCCCGATGCTGGCGGCGGCCTCGACCTGACCGTGCGCGACCGACGAGATGCCGGCGCGCACCACCTCGGCCATGAAGGCCGCCGTGTAGCACACGAGGCCGAACAGCACGGCGAGGAACTCGGGCGTGGCGGCGACGCCGCCTTCGATCAGGAAGCCGCCCGGCTTCGGGATGCTCCAGGCCGTCGGCGCGCCGCCGGCAAGCCAGCCGAGCACGGCAGCGACGAGCACGATCGCCAGCGGCAGCCAGACCATGCTGCGGGCCTGCCCGCTCAGCTCGAAGCGGCGCCGCGCCCAGCGGCGGTAGCCCCAGGCCAGGGCCACGCCGACCATCGCGCCCGCCAGCGCGAGGCCCTGCCCCAGGCCCCAGACCGGCCACGGCAGCGACAGCCCGCCCTTGCTGAGGAAGACCATGTCGGCGAGAACGATCGGCTCGCTCACCGCCGGCAGGATCTCGGTGAACACGATGTACCACAGCACCAGCTGCAGCAGCAGCGGCACGTTGCGAAACAGCTCGATGTAGCCGTAGCTCAGGCCGCGCACGAGCGCGTTGCGCGAGAAGCGCGCGACGCCCAGCAGCGTGCCCAGCGCCGTCGCCAGCACGATGCCCAGCGCCGAGACGCGCAGCGTGTTGAGCACGCCGACGAGGAAGGCCTTCCAGTACGGGTCGAGCGCGTCGTAGGGGATGACCGACTCGCCGATGTCGAAGCCCGCCGGCTGGCCGAGGAAGCCGAAGCCGCTCTGGATCCCGCGCGCCTGCATGTTGACGAGCGTGTTGTGCGCCAGGTACCAGAGCGCCAGGCCGAGCAGCGCCACGGCGACGATCTGGTACGCGATCCCGCGCAGCGCGCCGCTGCGCCAGGACCATCTGCGCCGTGCCGGCGCCGCGCGTTCGGCCATCGCCTGTGTTCAGCGCACCGGCGGCGCGTACATGATGCCGCCCTTGTTCCACAGGTTGTTCAGCCCGCGCGGCAGGTTCAGCGGCGTCTTCGGGCCGACGTTGCGCTCGAACATCTCGCCGTAGTTGCCCACCGCCTTGATGGCGTTGACGAGCCAGTTCTTGTCCAGGCCCAGCAGCTTGCCCATGTCCTCGCTCTTGCCGGTGAGGCGCATGACGACCGGGTCCTGGCTCTCGGCCTGCATCTTCGCCACGTTGGCCTGCGTGACGCCGTACTCCTCGGCCTCGATCAGCCCGAACAGCACCCACTTGACGATCGTGAACCACTCGTCGTCGCCGCGGCGCACGGCGGGCCCCAGCGGCTCCTTGGAGATCAGTTCGGGCAGGATGACGTGATCGGCCGGGTTCTTCGCGACCTGGTTGCGCGTCGACGCCAGCCCCGAGGCGTCGGTGGTGTACGCGACGCAGCGCCCCGTGAAGTACGCGTTCTCGGCGGCCTCGATCTTCTCGAACACGACCGGCTTGATGTTCAGGCCGTTGGCGCGCGAGAAGTCGGTCAGGTTCTTCTCGGTGGTCGTGCCCGACTGCACGCACACGGTGGCGCCCTTGAGCTGCTTGGCGCTCGTGATCTTGGCGCTCACCGGCACCATGAAGCCCTGGCCGTCGTAGTAGGTGACGCCGGTGAACTCGAGGCCCAGCGAGGCATCGCGCGTCAGCGTCCAGGTCGTGTTGCGCGACAGCACGTCGATCTCGCCCGACTGCAGCGCGGTGAAGCGCTGCTGCGCGACCAGCGGCACCCACTTGACCTTGGTGCCGTCGCCCAGCACCGCGGCGGCGATGGCGCGGCAGACGTCGACGTCGATGCCGCTCCAGTTGCCCTGCGCGTCGGCGGCGGAAAAGCCGGCCAGCGCGGTGTGCACGCCGCACACGACCTGGCCGCGCGCCTTGATCGCGTCCAGCGTCTTGCCGGCATGCGCCGGCGCGCTCGCCGCGGCGACAGCGACGACGGTCGCGGCGAGCGCGGACTTCACGGAAGTCGGTTTCATCTTGCGGGGTCTCCTTGGACGGAAGGGGAAAGCGTCGACGCACCCGACGCCCGGCGCGCCGGCGGCCGGGCAATCTAACGCCGCCCGGCGGGCCCGGCAAACCGCACTTCCCCTCATAGGCGCGCGCGCCGCAGGCGAGCCCAGGCGCCGCACGGCGGCGGCGCGGCGGCTCGGAACCTGTGAATGAACCGGTCGCGCCCGCGCGGCGCGACAGGGCGGCCCGAACCAGGCGCAAAGCGCAGCCCTATCGCGCGACAGGGCGAGCATTTGCAACGCCGAGCGCGGGCATGGCGAACACGGCGCTCTCGGAGGCGATCGTGAAGTCGCAGATCGTGCACGGCACGTTGGCGCCGCCGATGGCGCAGCCCTGCACGCGTGCGATGACCGGCTTGGGCGCGTCGCGGGCCGCCGCTTCGACCCGCCGCTGGTCGGCATGCGCGCGGGCCGACGCAGGCGCCGGCCGCCGTTGATAGAGTCCTGGCTCCGTCGCCAGGATCCAGACCATGACCGAGCGCGCGAGCGTGCGCACGCCGAGCACCGAGGGCTCCGTCGTCGACGGCGTCAAGGCCGGCCCGCAGGATCTGCCGTCCACCGACCGCCTGCTGCGCAGTGCGCGTGCACGGGCGCTCGTGGCCGAGCACGGCCACACGCTGGTCGCGCACGAGGCGCGTGCGCTGCTCGACGCGCTGCGCGTGCGCGCCGTCGCCGGCACGCTGTCGGCAGCCGAGATCGACGCCGATGCGCTCGCTGCGGCACTCGCCGGCGGCGTCGACGCGCGCCTCGCGCCGCGCATGCGCCGCGTGCTCAATCTCACCGGCACGGTGATCCACACCAACCTGGGTCGCGCCGTGCTCGCCGACGCCGCGCTCGGGCACCTTCTGACGACGATGGCGGCGCCGAACAACCTCGAGTACGACCTCGCCTCAGGCGGCCGGGGCGAGCGCGACAGCCTGGTCGAGGAGCTGCTGTGCACGCTCACCGGCGCCGAGGCGGCGACGGTGGTCAACAACAACGCCGCCGCGGTGCTGCTGACGATCGCCGCGCTCGCGCAGGGACGCGAGGTCGTCGTCTCGCGCGGCGAGCTGGTCGAGATCGGCGGCGCCTTCCGCATGCCCGACGTGATGGCCGCGGCCGGCGCCACGCTGGTCGAGGTCGGCACCACCAACCGCACGCATGCGCGCGACTACGAGCGCGCAATCGGCGAGCGCACGGCGCTGCTGATGAAGGTGCACACGAGCAACTACGCGCTGCAGGGCTTCACGGCGGCGGTCGAAGAGGCCGAGCTGGCGCGCATCGCGCACGCGCACGGGCTGCCGGTGGCCAGCGACCTGGGCAGCGGCGCGCTCGTCGATCTCGCGGCCCACGGGCTGCCGCGCGAGCCACTGCCGCAGGACAAGCTCGCCGCCGGCTGCGACGTCGTCACCTTCAGCGGCGACAAGCTGCTGGGCGGCCCGCAGGCGGGGCTGATCGTCGGCTCGCGCTCGGCCATCGCGCGCATCCGCGGGTTCCCGATGAAGCGCGCGCTGCGCATGAGCAAGCTGCCGCTGGCCGCGCTCGAGGCGACGCTGCGGCTGTACCTGCGGCCCGAACGGCTGGCGCGCGACCTGCCGACGCTGCGGCTGCTCGCGCGGCCCGTGGAGCAGATCCGTGCGCTGGCCGGGCGACTCGCGCCGGCCGTGGCGCAGGCACTCGCGCCGCGCTACACGGTCGAGGCAGCGGCGATGCAGGGCCAGATCGGCTCCGGCTCGCTGCCGGTCGAGCGCCTCGCGTCGGCAGGCCTGGCGATCGCGCCGGCACAGAGGAAGGGCGGCGGGCGCGCCCTCGACGAACTCGCGAGCGCGTTGCGCGCGCTGCCGCTCGCGGTCATCGGGCGCATCGCCGACGAGCGGCTGCTGCTGGACCTGCGCTGCCTGGAGGACGCGCAGCCCTTCGTCGAGCAGTTGCCCGCGCTCGCCGCGGCCCTGCGTCGAGGGCCCGAAGGCGGCGCCCGGGTCGGCGCCAGGGCGGCTGCGTCGACCACCGCGAGACGACGCTGACGCGCGCGCTCAGCGGCGCCGCGCGCGCGTCGAGCGCGGCGCCGATGCCGTGCCGGGTGCGCGCGCCGCAGCGCTTGCGGCTCACGCGGGGCGTGCTTCGGGATGCCTGACCACCAGCACCGGCACCGGACTCAGGCGCAGCACACGCTCGGCGTCGCTGCCCATCATCGCGTGCCTGAAGCCGCGCCGCCCGTGCGTGCCCATCACGATCAGGTCGCAACCCTGCGTCTTGGCCTCGTCGACGATGACGTCGGCCACGCGCAGCGCGGGGAACTCGATCAGGCGATCGCTCGTGCTCACGCCCTGCTCGCGCGCCGTGGCCTGCGCCTGCTCGAGCAGTTCGCGCGCGTGCTTTTGCATGCCGTCGATCAGCAGATCCCAGGCGTGGGCGCTGCCCATGTCCATCGTGAGCGGAAAGGCGTCGATGACGTGCAGCAGCACCAGGCTGGCGCCGGTCGCGCGCGCCAGGCCCATGGCCTCGTCGAGCCCGCACGCCGAGGTCGGGCTGCCGTCCAGGGGCACGAGGATCTTGCGGTACATGCGCTTTCTCCTTGGGCAACGTCCGAATCCATGCTACTGCGCCGAAGCGGCCGCGGCGTTGAGCCTGCGCAGCGCGCGTGCGCAGCGCGGCGCGCCCGGCGCCGCGCCACGGACGTCCGACCGCCGACCCGCGGACGACCCGCTGGCACCCGCTGCACGACAATCTCGCCAGCCTGCCGCTGGAGAAGGCATGACCCAGGCCCCGTCGCTCGACATCAGCGTCGTCCTCGCCGACGACCATCAGCTCATGCGCGAAGGCCTGCGGCGGCTGCTCGAGTCGACGCCGGGCATGCACGTGGCCGGCGAGGCGGCCACCGGCCACGAGGCGCTCGAACTGCTGCGCCGGCTGGCGGTGGACGTGGCCGTGCTCGACCTCTCGATGCCCGGCATGAGCGGCATGGACCTCATCCGCCGCGTCAAGACCGAGTTCCCGCACGTCGCGGTGCTGGTGCTGACGATGCACGCCGAGGAGCAGTATGCGATGCGCGCGTTCCGCTGCGGCGCCAGCGCCTACCTCACCAAGGACAGCGCCGGCGGCGAACTCGTGCAGGCGATCCGCAAGGTGGCCGGTGGCGGCGGCTACGTCACGGCGTCGCTCGCCGAGCGGCTGGCGATGGGCCTGAGCACGCTGCGCGAGGCGCCGCGCCATGCGAGTCTTTCGGACCGCGAGTTCGAGGTCTTCCGCCGCATCGTCTGCGGCCAGCGGCTGACCGACATCGCCGACGCGCTGCACCTGTCGATCAAGACGGTGAGCACGCACAAGGCGCGCGTGCTCGAGAAGATGGGGCTGGACAGCACGGCGGCGCTGATCCGCTACGGCCTCGAGCACCGGCTGTTCGAGGATGCCACCGGCATGCGGGGCGCCGGGTAGGAGGATTCCGACCCGACCGTCGGATTCGGCTGTCTCCACGGGCGGCGTTCCCACAACGCGGCGCAGCTTGCGCCGATGGCGCGGCCGCTGCATGGCGGCGATGCTCGGGGCGAGGGATCGGGCGCATGCATCGCCCTCCCCGTGCGAGGAGCGTCGAATGGACCTGCGTGCTGCCAGCATCACCCGCATCGAGGATCGGCGCCGCGGAGCGGCCCAGCTGCATGCCAGCGACCTGCTGCGCTGGGCCGGCATCGGCGAGCTCGCTGGCCCCGACACCGACGCCATCGACTACTCGTTGCGCCGCATCCCCGCGCTGGCGACGCTGTACGTCGAAGGCCAGCCGCTGCAGCACCTGTACTTCGTCGCCTCGGGCAGCTTCAAGTCGACGCAGAACGACGTCGAGGGCTACGAGCAGGTGCTGGGCTTCGCGCTGCGCGGCGACATGCTGGGGCTGGACGCGTTGTGCGGCCAGCAGCATGCGAGCAATGCGGTCGCGCTCGAGGACTCGGCGGTCGTCGTGCTGCCCTTCGGCGATCTGCTGGCCACGAGCCGCGAGGTGCCCGCGCTGGCGCAACTGCTGCTGCATGCCAGCGGCGCCGAGCTGCAGCGCCGTGGTGACACGCAATACCTGATGGCGGCACCGAGCTCCGAGGTGCGCGTCGCGCGCTTCTTGCTGCATCTGGCGCGGCGCCAGGCCGCGCTCGGCCAGTCGGGCCACCGGCTGCGCCTGCGCATGACGCGCCGCGACATCGCGAACTGCCTCGGTGTCGCGCACGAGACCGTGAGCCGCGCGCTCACCGGCCTGGCCAACGGCGGCTGCATCGCGGTGTCGCACCGCGACATCGAGATCGTCGACGTCGACGCGCTGCACGAGATGCAGCGTGCGACCCGGGGCAGCGCCCGCAACGCCGTCGCACAAGCAGCGCGCGCCGCGGCCTGAGAGGGTCTGCGCCCATCGGCGCTGGGATGGGGCGGCCGGGGCCTGCGGCCGATCGCCGCACCGCGTGAGCGTGCTCAAGCCGGCCGCGCATGGGGCAGGGCAATCTCGGCGCCCATGGTGTCGAACCCCATCGTGCCGCAGGCCGCGCGTGGCGCCAAGGACGTGGCGGCGGCACTGCGCGCGCGCTTCGAGTCGCAGGGATTGCCGACGAGCCTGATCGAGACCCACATCTCGTGGGTGCTGCTGGCCGGCGCGTTCGCGTACAAGATCAAGAAGCCGCTGCAGCTCGGCTTCCTCGATTTCGGCACGCTCGACGCGCGCCGCCGCTACTGCGAGGAGGAAGTGCGCCTGAACCGGCGCCTCGCGCCGCGCCTGTACATCGGCGTCGTGCCGGTGCGCGAGGCAGCGGGCGGGCCCAGCCTCGAGGGCCGCGGCGCGGTCATCGAGTACGCGGTGAAGATGCACCGGCTGCCGCCGCATGCGCTGGCCAGCGAGCGGCTCGAACGCGGCCGGCTCGATGCCGAGGCGCTCGGGCACTTCGCGCGGCGCCTCGCCGAATTCCACCGCGACGCACCGCAGGCGCCGGCCGACTCGGGCTGGGGCGCACCGCAGGCCGTGCTCGACGACGCGCAGCGGGCGCTGGTGGGGCTGGCGGCGCACGCCGATCCTGCCGTCTGCGCCGCGCTCGGCCGCTGGTTCGACGACCGCGTGGCTGCGCTCGCGCCGCGGCTGGCCGGGCGGCGCGCCGCGGGCCGCGTGCGCGAGGGCCACGGCGACCTGCACCTGGCCAACATCCTCGTCGCCGAAGACGAGATCACGGCCTTCGACTGCATCGAGTTCGACCCCGCGCTGCGCTGGATCGACGTGATGAACGATCTCGCCTTCCTGCTGATGGACCTGCTCGCGCACGGCCGGCGCGATCTGGCCTTCGGTGTGCTCGACGCCTATCTCGAGGTGAGCGGCGACCACGACGGGCTGGCCGTGCTGCCGCTGTTCATGGTCTACCGCGCGCTCGTGCGCGCGCTCGTCTACGCGTTGCGCGCGGCCGCGCACGTGCCCGGCAACGGCCACACCGCGGCCGACTACCTGCGCCTGGCCGAACGGCTGGCCGAGCCGGGCGTGCCGCGGCTGCTCGTCATGCACGGACTGCCCGGTTCGGGCAAGACGCGCGTGTCGCAGCAGTTGCTCGAGCGCGCGGGCGCAGTGCGCCTGCGCTCGGACGTCGAGCGCAAGCGCGCCGCCGGGCTGGCGGCGCTGGCCGACTCGAAAGCCGTCGGCGACCTGTACGGCGCGGCCGACACCGAGGCCACCTATGCGCGCCTGGCCGCCCTGGCGCGCGGCGCGCTCGAAGCCGGCTACCCGACCATCGTCGACGCCGCCTTCCTCAGGCGCGAGCAGCGCGATCGCATGCGCGCGCTGGCCGCGCGCATGCAGGTGCCGTTCGCGATCCTCGACTGCCAGGCGCCGATCGCGGTGCTGCGCGAGCGCGTGCGCGAGCGCCGCGCGGCGCGCGCCGATGCCTCGGAGGCCGACGAAGCGGTGCTCGACACGCTCGCCGCCGTCGAAGAGCCGCTCGGCGACGACGAGCGCGCCTGGACGCTCGAGGTGCGCACCGACGAGCCGCTGGCGGTTGCGAGCCTGCTCGGCTGCTGGCAGGTGGCTGCCGTGCCGCCCCGCGTGTCCTGAGCGGCCCGCGCCGAGCCCCTGCGCGGCCGGGCTGTCAGCGCACGACAAGCCATTGCGCCGTAGAATTGCTGCACTGCACCAAAAGGACGAGAGGCATTCCATGGACATGGGCAAGAGAGTGGCGGTGATCACCGGCGGCGCGAGCGGCATCGGTCGTGCGGTCGCGGCGGCGATGGCCCGGCGCGGCATCGCCGCGGTGGCGCTGGTCGACATGAGCGAGGCGGTCGAAGACGTGGCCGCCAAGCTCAACGCCGAGGCCGGGCGCACGTTCGCGGTCCCGTTCCAGGGCGACACCACCGACCCGAAGTTCCGCGCCTCGGTCTTCGATGCGATGCAGGGCCGCTACGGTGCGGTCACGATGTGCGTGCCGGCGGCCGGCATCACGCGCGACGATCTCGCGGTGCGCATCGACAAGGCGAGCGGCAAGGCGCGCATCTATCCGCTCGAGCAGTTCCGCCTCGTCGTCGAGGTGAACCTGATCGCGCCGGTGTACTGGGCGCTCGAGATGATCGGCCGCATCGCCGCGGAGCGTGCCGCCGCCGGGCTCAAGCGCTGGGTGCCCGAGGAGGGGATGCAGGGCTCGGTGGTGTTCATCGGCTCGGTCTCGTCGCAGGGCAATCGCGGCCAGATCTCGTATGCGAGCACCAAGGCCGGGCTCGAAGGCGCGGCGGCGACGATCATGAAGGAGGCGATGTTCCACGGCGTGCGCTGCGGGGTCATCCACCCGGGCTTCACCGACACGCCGATGGTGCGCGCGATGGGCGAGGACTACGTCGCCAAGAACATCCTGCCCTACACCCAGCTCGGCCGTCTGATCGAGCCCGACGAGATCGCCGACGCGATCTGCTTCATGCTCGCCAACTCGGCCGTGAGCGGCGAGCTGTGGGTCGACGCCGGCTGGCACGCGCCGGCCTGAGCGACGCCGCACCGGACATCCGCGCGCGCGCTGCCGCAGCGGCGTGCGCGGCGCTATCGCAGCGGCGCTCCGGCGGCCCGGCGGCCGCGCTGCAATACTCACGGCACTTCGAGGTGTGGCCATGAAGCCGACGCGCAAACCTGCCCCCAGCACACAGGATTTCGACCGCGAATACCGCGCCCAGCTCGGGCAGATGACCGCCGGCCTGGCGCCGACGGCGTTCACCACCGCGTGGGCCGACTGGGCCATGCACATGGCGCTGGCGCCGGCCAAGCGGCAGGAGTTGCGCACGCACGCGCTGGCGCGTGCCGGCGACACCTGGGCCTTCGCGCTGCGCGCGCTGGCCGGCGGCCGCATCGCGCCGAGCGAAGACCTCGGGGGCGGCCCGGACCGGCGCTTCGAAGGCGAGGCCTGGACGCAATTCCCGTTCAACGTCTATGCGCGCGCCTACCAGAACAGCGCCCGGCTGATGCAGGAGACGGTGAGCGACGTCGCCGGCGTGAGCGACTACCACGCGCAGCTGCTCGGCTTCGCGGTGCGCATGCTGCTGGACGGCTCGTCGCCGTCCAACTGCCTGGCGGCCAACCCCGAGCTGCTGGCGCTGACCACCTCCGAGCGCGGCGCCAACCTCATGCGCGGGCTGCAGAACTGGATCGAGGACCTGCAAGGCACGTTGAACGGTGCCGCCCCGGCCGCCAGTGCCGAATACGAGGTCGGCAGGACGGTCGCGGTGACGCCGGGCAAGGTCGTGCTGCGCAACGACCTGATCGAGCTGATCCAGTACGAGCCGACGACCAAGGACGTGCATGCCGAGCCGCTGCTCATCGTGCCGGCCTGGATCATGAAGTACTACATCCTCGACCTGAGCGCGCGCAACTCGCTCGTCAAGTACCTCGTCGATCAGGGCCACACGGTGTTCATGATGTCGTGGAAGAACCCCGACCCGAGCGACCGCGACCTCGGCATGGACGACTACGTGGCGCTGGGTCTGCGCGCCGCACTCGACGCCGTGAGCGCGATCGTGCCCGAGCGCAAGGTGCACGCGGTGGGGTACTGCATCGGCGGCACGCTGCTCGCGATCGGCGTCGCGGCCCTGGCGCGCGGGGGTGAGCGGCGCCTCGCGTCGATGACGCTGTTCGCCGCCCAGACCGACTTCTCGGAGCCCGGCGAGCTCGCCTTCTTCATCAACCCGAGCCAGCTCGCGATGCTGGAGGCGTCGATGCACCGCAAGGGCGTGCTCGAGAGCAAGCAGATGGCGGGCGCGTTCGCGCTGCTGCGCTCGCAGGACCTGATCTGGCAGCCGTTCGTCAACCAGTACCTCAAGGGCCGGCGCGAGCCGATGATCGATCTGATGGCCTGGAACGCCGACGGCACGCGCATGCCCTGGCGCATGCACTCGGAGTATCTGTACCGCCTGTACCTCGACAACGAACTGGCGACCAACCGCTTCCCGGTCGACGGGCAGACGGTGCGGCTGTCGGACATCGCGCTGCCGATGTTCGTGGTCGGCACCGAGAGCGATCACGTCGCCCCCTGGCGCTCGGTCTACAAGGTCGACAACCTGGTGCGCTCGGACGACTTCACGTTCTTGCTGACCTCGGGCGGGCACAACGCCGGCATCGTCAGCGGCGCCGTGAACCCGAAGCGCCGCTATCGCCTCGGGACGCGGCGCCTGGCCGACCCGCACCTGACGCCCGACGAATGGGTCGAGGCCGCCAGCCTGCACCAGGGCTCGTGGTGGCCGGCGTGGCAGCAATGGCTGGCCGCGCATTCGAGCGCGCGCACCAAGCCGCCGGCGATCGGTGCGCCGGCTGCAGGCTACAAGGTGCTCGACGACGCGCCCGGGCAGTACGTACGCAAACGCTGAGGTGCGCGCGGCGGCGGCCGCCCGCGACCGCGAGAGTTGCGTCGCGCGGCCGCGAAAAGTGGCGCGCGCAGCCGCGCGTGCTCACTGCAGCGCGCAACTGCCCGGGCCGTCCGGGTGGCCGCAGGCGCCGCAGGCGCCGGGCGGCAACGGCATCGCCTCGGGGCCGCTGCTCGCGGTGGCGAACACCGAGAGCTGGCGTTCGAGCTGCCTGGAGTGGCAGCCCGGGCACTCGGGCACGGTGTCCGAGCGCACCAGGGTCTCGAACTGCTGGCCGCAGTCGCGGCAGGCGTACTCGTAGATCGGCATGTCGATTCCTTGTTGAACGGTTGGGTGCGAGCGCCGCGGCGCGCCGGCCGCGCTCGGAACCAGTGAATGAAGCGGTCGCGCCCGAGCGGCGCGACTGGGCGTGAGTGGTTCGTTCAAAGGTTCTCAGTTCCTGACCACGTCGTCGATCTCCACCACGACGTCGCGGGCGTTGTTGGCTACGGTGGCCGAGCGTCCGGTGAGGTCGCCGGCCGCCGGTTGCGCCTGCCCGCTCTTGCTCACGCGGGCGTCGATCACGACCTTGGGGTGCAGCGACAGGCGCGCCTGCGGCGCCATCGCCATCTCGTCGCTGAGCGTGAACGCGAACGGCAGGTCGCGCACCTGCTTGCGCACGATGGCCAGCGGCATGCGCGGGCCCTCGGCCGCGCGCGCAAAGACGAACACCGTGTCCTCGGGGCGTGTCTGCGCAAGCAGCGCCGGCGCGAGGCGCACCGTGCCGGTGACGAGGGCGCCGCCTGTGGCGACGGCCTTGCCGCCGGGGGCAGCGCTTGCCGTCGCCGTCGCTGCCAGCGGGGCGGGCGCCGCCGCCCCCGCCGGTGCCACCGCCGGGCCGAGGCCACCCAGTTCGCGCGCCTCGGCGATGCTGTCGTGCACCTGGCGCTGGAACGGGCTGTCGGCTGGCGCGACCGCGGCCAGGCGCTCCCATGCCCGCACCGCGCCCTTGTAGTCCTTGCGGTTGAACGCGGCGGTGCCGGCCAGCGCCAGCGCCTTGGCGTTGTCGGGGTCGAGGGCGAGTGCGCGCTCGATGAGCTTCGTGGGCTCGCCCTCGAGGTTGCGGTCGTTGACCACGGCCAGCGCATCGGCATAGTCGACGAGCAGCCGTGCGTCGTTGCCGTCGAGCGCAGCGGCCTTGCCGTAGGCGCGCACCGCATCGGCAAAGCGCCCCATCTGCGCGTACGAGTGCGCGAGCAGCGCCCAGCCTTCGAAGTTGTCGGGCTGCTCGTCGAGCTTTTGCGCGAGCTTCTCGACCGCGGCCGCGAACGGCGCGCCGTCGACCTCGTGCGCACCCCCGGACTGCGCCTGGGGCGGCGCGCCGAAGATCAGGTTCGGTGACCCGGTGACCGAGTAGCCGGCGACGGCGAAGACGGCGACTGCGCTCGCCAGCAGCGCGGCCATGCGGCCCGGGATGCGCGCTCTGGGCGCGTCACCCGCGGCCCTGGTCTTCGGACGCTCGGCGGCCATGACGCGGTCGACCAGTTCGCGCTCGAGGCGGGCCTTGTCGCGCGCGTAGGACGCCGCATCGAGCCGGCCGCTCGCACGGCGCTCTTCGAGTTGTTCGAGCTGACGGCGCAGCGCGGCAATCGGGTCGCTCATCGGGACGCGGCAGTGTGCGCCGGCTTGGCCGGTGGGGCGGCGGCGGCGCTGGCGGCGCTGGTGTCGCCGGTGTCGCCGGTGTCGCCGGTGTCGCCGGTGTCGCCGGTGTCGTCCCCGGCCGGGTCGGGCTCGAAGGCGTCGGCACCCAGGCGGCTGCGCCGGCGCAGCACCAGCAGCAGCACCGCGATGCCGCCCACCAGCAGCAGCGCCGGCCCGTACCACAGCAGCATCGTCGTGCCCTTCATCGGCGGCCGATAGAGCACGAAATCGCCGTAGCGTGCGGTCATGTAGTCGACGATCTCGCGCTCGCTCCTGCCTTGCTGCAGCATCTCGCGCACCTGCCGGCGCAGGTCGACCGCGAGGTCGGCCTGCGAGTCGGCGATGGTCTGGTTCTGGCACACCAGGCAGCGCAACTCGGAGGCCACGGCCTGCATCCGCGCCTCGAGCGCGGGGTCGGCGGCCTCGGGCGCGGCTTCCTTGGCGAGCGCCGGCACGACGGCGGCCGTCGCCAGCGCCAGTGCGACCAGCCACGCCCGCAGCCGGACGAGTCGGTGGCCGGGCCGGCCGTCGGGGAGGCGGTTCATCTGCGGGCGGGGGTGCTGCGGGTGCGGATGTGGATGCGCGCGCCGGTGCCGCCGCGGCTCAGGCCGGGTTGGCGGCATTCTCGGCCTGCAGCCGCTCGAGCAGCGGCACGATCTTGTCCGCGAGCGCCTCGCGCGTCACCGGTCCGATCTGCTTGTAGCGGATGACGCCGCGCTTGTCGACGACGAAGGTCTCGGGTACGCCGTACACGCCGTAGTCGATGCCCACGCGCCCGTCGCGGTCCATGATCGACGCGTCGTAGGGGTTGCCCAGGCGGCGCAGCCAGCCCTGCGCGGCATCGCGCTGGTCCTTGTAGTTGAGGCCGTAGATCGGCACCATCTTGCGGCGCGCGAAGTCGACCAGCACCGGGTGCTCCTCGCGGCAGGCCACGCACCACGAGGCCCACACGTTGAGCATCCAGACCTTGCCGAGCAGCTCGTCGCGGCCGACGAGCTGCGTCGGGTCGTCCAGGCGCGCCAGCCTGAACTCCGGCGCGGGCTTGCCGATCAGCGGTGAAGGCACCTCGCGCGGATCGAGCCTGAGGCCGACGACGAGGAAGCCCAGCAGCACCACGAAGGCCGCCAGCGGCAGCAGGAACTTCCAGCGCTTCATGTCGCGGCCGCGCCGGTGGCGTCGAGGCGTGCGGCCTGCTCGCGGCGCAGGACGCGGTAGCGCCGGTCGCTGGCGGCGATCGCGCCGCCCAGGGCCATCAGCACGCAGCCGCCCCAGATCCAGCTCACGAAGGGCTTGTAGTACACGCGCACGACCCAGCCGCCGTTGTCGATCGGGTTGCCCATCGAGACGTACAGATCGCGTGTGAGGCCGCTGGCGATCGCCGCCTCGGTCATCGGGTTGGACTGCACGCGGTAGACGCGCTTGTCGGGCCTGAGTTCGGCCACCGTGCGCCCGTTCTTCGTCACCGTCACCAGGCCCTGCATGGCCTGGTAGTTCGGGCCCTGCACCTGGCGCGCGCCCTCGAACGTGAAGACGTAGCCGGCGATCTCGGTCGTGTCGCCGACGTCCATCCTGACGTCGCGCTCGACCTCGTACGTCTTGACCATCGTGACGCCGAAGACGAACACGCCCACGCCCAGGTGCGCGAGCATCATGCCGGTCATCGCCCGCGGCACCCGTGCGAGGCGCCCGACGATCGAGCTGCGCATGCCGCCGGCGGGGCGCACGCGCTCCCACAGGTCGGTGGCCACCGAGGCGAAGATCCAGAAGGCGAGCAGCATGCCCAGCGCCGCCAGCGCCGAGGCGCGCCCGGCGAGCCACTGCGCGAGCACGGTCGCGACGACCGCGGCGCCGCAGGCCCAGCGCAGGCGCCGCGCGAGGTCGGGCAGCTCGGCGTGCTTCCAGCGCGCCAGCGGCCCGACGCCGATGAGCACGACGAGCGGCGTCATCAGCGGCACGAACACGGCCTCGAAGTAGGGCGGGCCGACCGAGATCTTGCCCAGCCCGAGCGCGTCGAGCACCAGCGGGTACAGCGTGCCGAGCATGACGGCACCGGCCGACACCAGGAGCAGCACGTTGTTGACGAGCAGCATCGTCTCGCGCGAGACCATCTCGAAGCGCGCGCCGAGCCCGACCCTGGGCGCGCGCCAGGCATACAGCACGAGCGAGATGCCGATCACCGTGGCCAGGAAGGCGAGGATGAACAGGCCCCGCCGCGGGTCGGTGGCGAACGCGTGCACCGAGCTCAGCACGCCCGAGCGCACGAGGAACGTGCCCAGCAGCGACAGCGAGAAGGTGACGATCGCCAGCAGCACGGTCCAGTTCTTGAAGCTGCCGCGCTTTTCCGTCACCGCCAACGAGTGCATGAGCGCGGTGCCGACGAGCCAGGGCATGAACGAGGCGTTTTCCACCGGATCCCAGAACCACCAGCCGCCCCAGCCGAGCTCGTAGTAGGCCCAGGCGCTGCCGATCGCGATGCCGAGCGTGAGGAACAGCCACGCCGCCGTCGTCCACGGCCGCGTCCAGCGCGCCCAGGTGGCGTCGAGGTGGCCGCCGATCAGCGCCGCGATCGCGAACGCGAAGGCCACCGAGAAGCCGACATAGCCCATGTAGAGCATCGGCGGGTGGAAGATCATGCCCGGATCCTGCAGCAGCGGGTTCAGGTCGCGCCCGTCGGCGACCGCGGGCACCAGGCGCTCGAACGGGTTGGAGGTGAAGATCGTGAACAGCAGGAAGCCCGCGGCCAGCCAGCCCATCACCGACAGGATGCGCGCCACCACGACCTGCGGCAGGTGGCGCGAGAACAGCGCCACCGCCAGCGTCCAGCCGACCAGCATCACCTGCCACAGCAGCATCGAGCCTTCGTGCCCGCCCCACACGCCCGACAGCCGGTAGTACAGCGGCAGCGCGCTGTTGGAGTTGGACGCCACGTAGTCGACCGAGAAGTCGTGGTTGACGAAGGCGGCGGCGAGGCAGGCGAAGGCGCCGAGCACGAACACGAACTGCAGCAGCGCGGCCGGGCGCGCCAGCGCCATCCAGGCGACGTTGCCGCGCGCGGCGCCCACCAGCGGCACGACGGCCAGCACGAGCGCCGTGCCCAGCGCCAGCCAGAGCAGGAAGTGACCGGCCTCGGGGATCATTGCGCTGCCCCCTGGCCGGCGAGCGACTTGCCCAGCTTCGGGTCGCCCTGCTGCGCCTTGGCCAGCGCCTCGGCGGCCTCGGGCGGCATGTAGTTCTCGTCGTGCTTGGCCAGCACCTCGCGTGCGACGAAGACGCCGTCGTGCAACTGGCCCTGCGCGACCACGCCCTTGCCCTCCTTGAAGAGGTCGGGAAGGATCCCCGTGTAGCGCACCGGCACCGACTGCGCCGAGTCGGTGACGACGAACTGCACGTGCGTGCCGTCGACCTTCACCGAACCGGTCTCCACCAGGCCGCCGATGCGGAAGGTGCGCCCGCTGGGGGCCTCCTGCGCCACGACCTGTGTGGGCGAGTAGAAGAACACCAGGTTGCTCTGGAACGCGTTGAGCACGAGGGCGGCGATGGCGCCCACGGCGACGACGAGGCCGCCGGCGATGGCCAGGCGCTTGTGGCGGGTCTTCATGTCGGGCTCCGTTCGTCGTCGGCCGCGTCGGCCGCGTCGTGCAAGGCCTGCCGGTGGCGCCGCCGCGCCAGCAGCGGCTCGATCGCCATCAGCAGCGCCATGACGCCGTACGAGCCCCAGACATAGAGGCCGTAGCCGCCCATGGCGAAGAATTCGGAAGGGCTTGACCAGTTCACGGCGCGATTGTTCCCTGCCGCCGCGGCGCCGTGATTTCGCCCACCCAGGCCGTGTGGGCTTCGCGCTCGACGATGATGGCGCGCACGCGGGTGAAGATCACCGCGAAGGCGTAGGCCCAGCAGGCGCAGGCCATCAGCAGCATCGCCGTGAGCATGGTTGCCGCCATCTTGGGCGCCGCGGTCATGCTGATGGTCGCGCCCTGGTGCAGCGTGTTCCACCACTGCACCGAGAAGTAGATGATCGGCACGTTGACGCTGCCCACCAGCGCCAGCAGCGCGCCGGCGTGGTCGGCGCGGCGCACGTCGTCGATGGCGTTGACCAGCGCGATGAAGCCCAGGTACAGGAAGAGCAGGATCAGCTCGGTCGTCAGCCGCGCGTCCCACACCCACCAGGCGCCCCAGGCCGGGCGGCCCCAGAAGGCGCCGGTCCACAGCGCCAGGAAGGTGAACAGCGCGCCGGTGGGGGCGATGGCACGCGCCATCATTGACGCCAGCCGCGCCTTGAAGGCCCAGCCGATCGCGGCCCAGAACGCCATCACCAGGTACAGCAGCATCGACATCCAGGCCGCCGGCACGTGGACGAAGATGATGCGATAGCTCTGGCCCTGCGTGGCGTCGGTGGGCGCGACGAAGAAGCCGACGTACAGGCCGGCGGCGGCAAAGGCGGCCGTGGCCAGCCACAGCCACGGCAGCAGCCGGCCCGCCAGCGCATAGAAGCGCGATGGCGCGGCAAACGTGAACAGACGCAGCGTCGGCGCCGGCGCGTCGACGACGGAAACGGACTCCATGGCGCGATTGTCCCTTGCCGGCGCTGCGCCTGCAGCCGTGCGGCGTCAAGCTCGGTGCCTGGCGGCGTGCGCCCTGAGGCCGGCTCAGAACCTGTGAATGAATCGGTCGCGCCCGAGCGGCGCGACAGGGCGGCCCTGATCAAGGCGCAAAGCGCAGCCATATCGGGCGATATGGCGAGCATTTGCAACGCCGAGCGGGGGCGTCAGGGCGCGTCGAGCGGGCGTGAGTGGTTCGTTCGCAGGTTCTCACTCGGTGGAGATGCGCAGCGCCGCCGCAGTGGCCGCCGGCGCGCCGAGCGCGGTGGCGATCAGCAGCGCTCCCAGCAGCGAGAAGTGGCCGCCGGCCGACAGCCCCGCCTCGGTGTGGCTGACGGCGCCGGCGCCGAAGATCAGCGTCGGCGTGGCCAGCGGCAGCACGATCAGGATCAGCAGCATGCCGCCGCTGCGCAGGCCCAGCGTCAACGCGGCACCGAGCGCGCCGAGCAGGCTGAGGATCGGCGTGCCGAGCACGAGGCCGGCGAGCAGCGCCGCCAGCGCCGGCGCCGACATGTCGAACAGCAGCCCCGCCAGCGGCGCCACCACCACCAGCGGCAGCCCCGTCACCAGCCAGTGCCCCACGCACTTGGCGGCCACCATCGCGAGCGCCGGCTGCGGCGCGAGCAGCATCTGCTCGAGCGAGCCGTCGGCCAGGTCGGCGGCGAACAGCTGGTTGACCGACAGCATCGTCGCCAGCAGCGCGCACACCCAGACGATGCCCGGCGCGATCTGGCGCAGCGTCTGTGCCTCGGGGCCGACGCCGAGCGGAAACAGGCTGATCGCCACCAGGAAGAAGACCAGCGGCAGCAGCGCGTCGATGCGCCGCCGCGAGGCCAGGCGCAGTTCGCGCGCGAGCACGGCGCCGAAGCAGTCCCTCATGCCGTGCCCGCCGCGCTGCGTCCGCCCGGATCCCGTGGCGCAGCCCGCACCGGATCCACGGCCGGGCCCGGCGCCGCCGCGGCGACCGAACCCGCTTGCCGCTCGGCCACTGCCGGCCAGGCGTCGGCAGCGGGCGCGTGGCGGTCGAGATCGAAGATGCGCGGTGCGGGCGCCACCAGGCTGAGCGGCTGATGGCTGGTGAGCAGCGCGGCGCCGCCGCGCGCCGCGTGCTCGGCGAGCAGCTCGTTGAGCGAGCGCACGCCGTCGGCGTCGAGCGCGTCGAACGGCTCGTCGAGCAGCCACAGCCTGCACTCGAGCGCCAACGCCAGCCGTGCCAGCGCCACGCGCCGCCGCTGGCCCTGGCTGAGCGTGCGCACCGGCGCGCGGCGCTTGTGCTGCACCCCCAGCCGCGCCAGCGCGGCCTCGACGCGCACGGCGTCGTGGCGGCGCCCGCCCAGGCGTTCCAGGAAGGCGAGCGCCTCGCTCGCCGTCAGGTCCCCGTTGAGCGCGTTCTGATGGCCGATGTAGACGAGCCCGCGGCGCCATGCCGGGGCACTGCGAAGCTGCGGCACCCCGTGCACGCGCACCTCGCCCGCCATCGGCGTGGCCAGGCCCGCCAGCAGGCGCAGCAGGCTGGTCTTGCCGCGCCCGTTGCGTCCGCGCAGCCAGACCACGGCACCGGGCTCGAGCGCGAGCTCGAGGTGCTGGAACAAGGAACGCTCGCCGCGCTGGCCGGCCAGGTCGAGCGCCTGCAGCACGGGCGTGGCCGGCGGCGAAGGCGAGGGGGCCGAGACAGCGGGCGGCAGGGGCGGCACGGCGGGCGAGGAGGGGGCGGTCTGATGAGACAAGGGGGAGACAAGGCGGACAAGGCCGCAGTGCTGCCGGCGGCGATGCTGCAGCGCTGCTGCCCGTCACGCGCGCAGCGCGCAGCGCTGCCCACGGCGCGCGCAGTGTACGGTTGTCGCTGCGCGCGACGGGTCGGTGCGGCGCCGCCCGCGGTCGGCGCGGACGCGCGGCCCTGCCGCCTTGCCCGATTCCCCAGGGAAGCGGGCCGGGCGCAGCCCGGCCCCGGGGGCGCTCAGAGGATGCCGCTGCGCCCCGACTCCCAGCGCCGGTACTCGGTGCCCAGCAGCTCGACGTGCTCGCGCTCCTCGGCGGCCAGCTCGAGGTAGAGCTGGCGCTCGACCGAACCCGCGGGCGCGCGCTCGCCTTCGCGCGTGAAGAACTCGACCGCGCGCTGCTCGAACGCGATGGCGATGCGAAAGAGGTTGGCCGGATCCTCGGGCCGGCGCTCGACGCCGGTGAAGATCGCCGCGCGGTCGATCTGGAAGTCGCTGCTGGGCGCGGGCAGCTCGGCGTGGTAGCGCCGGGCCAGCGTCGCCATGTGCTCCTGCTCCATCGCGGCGAAGCGGCCGAACAGCTCGCTCAGCACCGGGTCCTTGGCCTCCAGCGCCACGCGCGTGTAGTAGGCGTGGCCGCCGATCTCGATCTCGAAGGCCTTGCGCACGGCGGCCAGCGCCGCGTCGTCCTCGACGCCGTCGCGCTCGAGCAGCTCGAGCCGGCCCTTGCAGTGCGGGCACATGCCGTAGGGGAAGGCGAAGCCCTCGCTCACCTTCTGGCAGCTCGTGCAGCGCCAGCGCAGCTCGCGCCCGGCGCAGCAGATGTAGGGCTCGTCGTCGTCCAGCGGCTGCTGGCAGCGTGGGCAGATGCTCATGACGCGACCTCGTCGGGGTTGCGGGGCTCGAAGGGTGCCAGCGCGCCGAGCGCGGCGGGCGGCGTGAACGCGTCGGCGTCGGCCTGCGTGACGGGCCAGCTGCTCTTGCCCCCGGCCAGCCAGGCGCCGATGGCGCGGGCCGCGCGCCGCCCGGCGCCCATTGCCAGGATCACGGTGGCGGCGCCGGTGACGATGTCGCCGCCGGCGAACACGCCCGGCACGCTGGTGGCCTGCGTGGCGGTGTCGGCGACGATGTAGCCCCACTTGGTGAGCTCGAGGCCCGGCGTCGACTTGGTGACGATCGGGTTGGCCTTCGTGCCCAGCGCGTAGATCACGGTGTCGCACTCGAGCTCGATGAGCTCGCCCGTGCCCACCGGCTTGCGCCGGCCGCGCTCGTCGGGCTCGCCCAGCGCCATCTTCTCGACTCTCATGCCGCGCACGTTGCCCTCGTCGTCGACGAGGATCTCGACCGGCCCGTGCAGGAACAGGAACTCGATGCCCTCCTCCTTGGCGTGGCGCAGCTCCTCGATGCGCGCCGGCGCCTCGGCCTCGCTGCGCCGGTACACGCAGCGCACGGTCGGCACGCCCAGGCGCTTGGCCACGCGCAGGCAGTCCATCGCGGTGTTGCCGGCGCCGATGACGACGACGCTCTTGCCGATCGTCACCGGCGTGTCGAGGTAGGGGAACTTGTCGCCGCCCATCAGGTTGACGCGCGTGAGGAACTCGTTGGCCGAGTAGACCTGGCCCGCGAACTCGCCCGGGATGCCGAGGAACGCCGGTGCGCCCGCGCCGACACCGACGAAGACGGCATCGAAGCCCATCTCGCCCATCAGCTGCGGCACCGAGAACGTCTTGCCGATGACCTTGTTGGTGAGGAACTTGACGCCCAGGCCCTCGAGCACCTCGACCTCGCGCGCGATGATGTCGCGCGGCAGCCGGAACGCCGGGATGCCGTACTGCAGCACGCCGCCCACCACGTGCAGCGCCTCGTAGACGGTGACGTCGCAGCCGTACTTGGCGAGGTCGGCCGCCACCGCCAGGCCCGACGGGCCCGAGCCCACCACGGCCACCTTGCCCAGGCGCCCGGCGAACGGCGGCGGCGTCGTCTTGCGCGGCCCGGCGTTGTCGCCGACGAAGCGCTCGAGGCGCCCGATGGCCACGCTCTCGAGCTTGCGGCCGACCACGCACTGCGCCTCGCACTGCGACTCCTGCGGACACACGCGGCCGCAGATCGAGGGCAGCAGGTTCGACTCGTTGATGACGTCGCGCGCGCCGTCGATGTCGCGCACCAGGATGTGCTTGATGAAGCGCGGGATGTCGATCGACACCGGGCAGCCTTCGACGCACGCCGGCTTGCTGCACATGATGCAGCGCTCGGCCTCGGCGATCGCGTCGGCCATCGCGTAGCCGAGGTTGACCTCCTTGAAGTTGCGCGCGCGCTCGCCGGCGTCGCGCTCGGGCATCTTGGTCGCCAGCGGCGCGAGATCCTTGTACTTCTTGTAGTTCTTCTTGTCCTGCTTGAACAGCACCTCCTCGACGTGGCACACGCGCGCGTAGTCGTCGTTGGCCTCCTGCTCCTCGCCCTTGAAGCGCTTCTGGCGCAGCATCAGCTCGCGGAAGTCGACCTGGTGGCCGTCGAAGTCGGGGCCGTCGACGCAGGCGAACTTGACCTCGCCGTCCACCGTCACGCGGCACGAGCCGCACATGCCGGTGCCGTCGACCATGATGGCGTTGAGCGAGACCATGGTCTTGACGCCGAACGGGCGCGACGTCTCGGCGCAGGCGTTCATCATCGGCATCGGGCCGATGGCGACGACGAGGTCGGCACGCTCGCGCCCGAGCACCTCCTGCAGCGCCGCGGTGACGAAGCCGTGCTTGCCGTAGCTGCCGTCGTCGGTGCAGACGATGAGCTCGTCGCACCAGTCGCGGAACTTGTCCTCCCAGAACACGAGATCCTGGTTGCGAAAGCCGATGATGCCGGTGGTGCGGTTGCCGGCCTCCTTGAACGCGCGCAGCTGCGGGAAGATCGGCGCCACGCCCAGGCCGCCGCCCACCAGCACCACGTGGCCGACCTGGCCCACGTGCTGCGGCAGGCCGAGCGGGCCCACGAAGTCGGCGAAGCTGTCGCCGGCCTTGTACTGGTCGCGCATCTGGCGCGTCGTCTTGCCCAGCGCCTGCACGACCAGCGTGACGGTGCCGGCGTCGCGGTCGTAGTCGGCGACGGTGAGCGGGATGCGCTCGCTGCCGTCGTCCAGGCGCAGCATCACGAAGTGCCCGGGCTGCGCCGAGCGCGCGACGTCGGGCGCGTGCACGTCCCACAGGAACGTGAGCTCGGAGAAGGCTTCGCGGCGGACGATCTGGTACATGGAAGTGCCCTCGGCAGAGCAGCGCGGCGACACGGTGCACGAGGCACGCTCGTGCGGCACGCCCACTCGGCGCCGCACCGGAGCCGGCATCACGGCCGGCCGCGCAGTCCAGTGGCTGCAGTCCGGGCCGATGTTGTCCGCATGGTGCGCGCATGGCATTGCCGCAGATCAAGTTCGCGGCCTTGCGCGCGATCAACCTGCCGGCGCGCATGGCGCCGAAGATCGACCTCGTGGACAGCGTGCTCGACTCCTTGCGCGCGGCGACGGCCTACGTCGACGCGTTCGCCGTCACGCGCGGCGGTGCCGCCGCCTGGCGCGCGCGGCGCGACGAGCGGCTGGCCGCACTGCTGCGGCACGCGCACGAGCACTCGCCGTTCTACCGGCGGCTGTATCGCGCGCTGCTCGGCGCGCGGCCGCCGTCGGCGTGGCGGCTGGACGAGCTGCCGCCGGTGCACAAGGCCGAACTGATGCAGCACTTCGACGAATGGGTCACCGACCCGGCCGTCACCGTCGAAGGCGTGCGCGAGTTCGTGCGCGATCCGGCGCGCATCGGCACGCCGTTTCTCGGCCGCTACATCGTGTGGGAGAGTTCGGGCAGCAGCGGCCGGCCGGCGCTGTTCGTGCAGGACCGCGAAGCGCTGGCCGTGGGCGACGCGCTGCAAAGCGCGCGCGGCCCGGTGGCCTCCGCCCTGCCGTCGTGGCTGACGCCGATGTGGAGCGCGTTCGGCCCGATGCTGCCGCGGCTGGCCTTCGTCGGCGCGGTGGGCGGCCATTTCGCGAGCGTGGTCTCGCTGGCGCGCCTGGTGCGCGTGAACCCATGGCTGCAAGGCGCGCTGCGCACCTTCTCGTTCCTGCAGCCTCGGCACGAGCTCGCGGCGGCACTCGAGGCCTGGCAGCCGAGCGTCCTGTCGACCTATCCCAGCATGGCCTGGGTGCTGGCCGAAGAGCGCGCCGCGGGTCGGCTGCGCATCGCGCCGCGCGAGATCTGGACCGGCGGCGAGTCGCTCACGCCGGCGCTGCGCGCGGCCCTGAGCGAACGCTTCGGCGCCACCGTGCGCGACAGCTACGGCGCCAGCGAGTGCCTCGAGATGGCCAGCGAATGCGGCCACGGCGGCATGCACCTGCACGGCGACTGGGTGATCCTCGAGCCGGTCGACGAGTGCCTGCGCCCGGTGCCCGAAGGCGAGCTCGGCGCCTCGGTGCTGCTGACCAATCTCGCCAACCGCGTGCAGCCCGCCATCCGCTACGTGCTGGGCGATCGCGTGCGCATCGTGCGCGATCCGTGCGCTTGCGGCAGCGCGCTGCCGATCGTCGAAGTGCACGGTCGCGACGACGAGACGCTCGGCGTCGACGTGCGTGCCGGCGAGCGCGTGCATCTGGCGCCGCTGGCGCTGGTGACGGTGCTCGAGGACGAGGCGCGGGTGTTCGACTTCGAGCTGTGCCAGACCGCGCCGGCGACGCTGCGGCTCACGCTGTACGGCTGCGATGCGCGGCCCGAGCGCGTCGCCGCGGCGCGCACCGCCTTGCAGGGCTGGCTGCGGCAGCAGGGCCTGGGCGCGGTGCGCCTGCAATGCGGCGTCTGCACCGACGGCGAGGCGCGCGGGCGCAGCGGCAAGCGACTGCGCGTGCGCGCGCTGCGCGCGTAGCGCACGCACTCGCGCACTCGCGCGTCGGCGCGCCGCAACCCGCGACAACCCTCATGCCCTCGTCGGCCGCTGCGGCACAGGCGGCGCGCACAATGACGCCCGTCTGCAGGATGACGGGCCATGGAAATCCAGTTCACCGAAGAGATCGAGCAACTGCGCCTGGGCGCGGGACAGACGTTCCACGGCGAAGGCATCATCGCCGTCACCAAGGCGCTGCTGCAGTCGGGCGTCGCCTACGTCGGCGGCTACCAGGGCGCGCCGGTGTCGCACCTGCTCGACGTGATGGTGCAGGCGCGGCCCTATCTCGAGACGCTCGGCGTGCACGTCGAGGCCTGCAGCAACGAAGCCTCGGCGGCGGCGATGCTCGGCGCCAGCCTGCACTATCCGCTGCGCGGCGCGGTCACGTGGAAGAGCATCGTCGGCACCAACGTCGCCGCCGACGCGCTGTCCAACCTGGCGTCGCCGGGCGTGGTCGGCGGCGCCGTCATCGTCGTCGGCGAGGACTACGGCGAGGGCGCCAGCGTGGTGCAGGAGCGCACCCACGCCTACGCCGCCAAGAGCACGCTGGCCCTGTTCGATCCGCGCCCCGATCCGGCCAACCTCGTGCATTGCGTCGAACACGCGTTCGCGCTCAGCGAGGCGAGCAACATGCCGGCGATGGTCGAGCTGCGCATCCGCGCCTGCCACGTGCGCGGCAGCTTCCAGACCAAGGACAACGTGGCGCCCAGGTTCGGCACGCACCGCCTCATCGACGAGCCGGCCGGCTTCGACTACATGCGGCTGTCGCATCCGCCGGTGACGTTCCAGCACGAGAAGCTCAAGATCGACCAGCGCATCCCGGCGGCGCAGCGCTACATCGTCGAGCACGGCCTCAACGAGCGCCACGACAGCAGCGCCGGCGCCGACAGCGCGGCGGCGCAGCTCGGCCTCGTGGTGCAGGGCGGGATCTACAACGCGCTCGTCGGCGCGCTGCAGATCTGCGGCCTGGCCGACGCCTTCGGCGCCAGCGTGCTGCCGATCTTCGTGCTCAACGTCGTCTATCCGCTGGCGCCGGCCGAGCTCGCGCCCTGGTGCGCCGGCAGGCGCGCGGTGCTGGTGCTCGAGGAGGGCTCGCCCGAGTACATCGAGAAGGATCTGGCGCTCGCGCTGCGCCGCGCCGACGTGCAGACGCCCGTCTTCGGCAAGGGCCCGCTGCCGGCGGCCGGCGAGTACAACGTCGAGGTCATCGTGCGCGGCCTCGTCGACTTCCTCGCCGAGCAGGCGCCGCAGATCGACGTGTCGGCCGGGCGCGCCTGGCTCGAGGCGACCGTCGCACGCCGCGCCGCGGCGGCCAGCGCGCTGGGTGCGCTGCCGCCCCGGCCGCCCAACTTCTGCATCGGCTGCCCCGAGCGGCCGGTGTTCGCGGCGATGAAGCTGGCGCAGCAGACGGTCGGTCCGGTGCACGTCGCGGCCGACATCGGCTGCCATTCGTTCGCCACCTTCGAGCCTTTCGATTCCGGCCACTCGATCCTCGGCTTCGGCATGAGCCTGGCCAGCCGCGCCGGCGTCAGCCCGGCGCTGCAGCGGCGCGCCATCGCCGTCATGGGCGACGGCGGCTTCTGGCACAACGGGCTGCTCACCGGCGTCGAGGCGGCGCTGTTCAACGGCGACGACGCGGTGCTGATGATCCTGAAGAACGGCTACACGTCGGCCACCGGCCAGCAGGACATCATCAGCACGCCCGACGACGAGGTGAAGGCGCAGGCGCTGCAGCAGGGCCTGCCGCACCAGAGCCTGGTCGATCGCAACAAGTCGATCGAGGGCACGCTCGCCGGCATGGGCGCCAAGTGGATCCGCGTCGTGAACAGCTACGACGTGAGCACGATGCGGCGCACGCTCGAAGAGGCGTTCACGAGCCCGTTCACGGGCCTGAAGGTCATCGTCGCCGAAGGCGAGTGCCAGCTCGAGCGCCAGCGCCGCGTCAAGCCCTGGCGCGCGGCGCGGCTGGCGCGCGGCGAGCGCGTCGAGCGCGTCAAGTACGGCGTCGACGAGGACGTGTGCACCGGCGACCACGCCTGCATCCGGCTGTCGGGCTGCCCGACGCTCACGCTCAAGGACAACCCCGACCCGCTGCGCGTCGACCCGGTGGCCACCGTGATCGAGGGCTGCGTCGGCTGCGGCCTGTGCGGCGCCAACGCGCACGCCGCGACGCTGTGCCCGAGCTTCTACCGCGCCGAGATCGTGCGCCATCCGACCTGGCGCGAACGCTTCGCGGCGCGCACACGCGAGCTGCTCACGGGCTGGCTGCGGCCGAACTGAGAGCGGGGACGCGACATGACCCGACCGATCACGATCCTGGTCTGCGCCCTCGGCGGCGAGGGCGGCGGCGTGCTGGCCGAATGGCTGTACGTGGCCGCCGCGCACGCCGGGCTGGCCGCACAGTGCACGTCCATTCCCGGCGTCGCGCAGCGCACCGGCGCCACCACCTACTACGTCGAGATCCACCCCGAGCCGCTGGCCGCCGGCCAGCGCCGGCCGGTGTTCAGCCTCAATCCGGTGCCCGGTGGCCTGGACCTGATGGTCTCGTCCGAACTGCTCGAGACGGCGCGCCAGGTCGGCGCCGGGCTGCCCAGCCGCGAGCGCACGACGATCGTCAGCTCCACCGCGCGCTCGCTGACCACGAGCGAGAAGATGCAGATGAGCGACGGGCGCAGCGACGACGCGCGCCTCGTGGCCGCGATCCAGCCGCACGCGCGCACGCTCGAGTTCATCGACACCGAGGCCATGGCGCGCCAGGCCGGCACGGTGGTGAGCGCGGTGCTGTTCGGCGCCATCGCCGGCAGCGGCGTGCTGCCGTTCGGCCGCGAGCCGTGCGAGGCGGCGATCCGCGCCGTCGGCAAGGGTGTCGACTCGAGCCTGCGCGGCTTCGCGCTCGCGCACGATGCGCTGGCGGCGCGGCGCACCGAACGCGCCAGGGCCGAGGCTTACGTGGCCGGCGTCATGACGCCGGCGCCGGCAGCCGTGCCGGTGCCTGCCGCGGCTGCGACACCCGCCGTGCCCGCGGTGCCGCCCTTGCCCGCGCCGCTGCGCGAGCGCTTTCCGGCGCAGGTGCACGAGCTGCTCGCGCACGCGCATGCGCGGCTCGTCGACTACCAGGATGCCGACTACGCGGCGCGGTACGTCGAGCGCCTCGCGCGCGTGCTCGACGCCGAGCGCGCCGGCGATCCGGCGGGCGCCGGCGCGTACGCGACCACGCTCGAGGCGACGCGCTGGCTCGCGCTGTGGATGGCGTTCGACGACATCGTGTACGTGGCGCGGCTCAAGCTCGCGCGCTCGCGCATCGCGCGCGTGCGCCGCGAGGTCGGTGCGCGCGACGACGAGGTCGTGCGCATCTACGACCACTTCAAGCCCGGCGTGCCCGAACTCGCCGGCATGCTGCCGCAGGCACTCGCCAACCGCCTCATTGCCTGGGACCGGCGCCGCGCCGCGGCCGGCCGCGAGCCGTGGGCGCTGCCGCTGGCGCTGGGCACGCACGGCGTGCTCGGCGCGCTCGCGCTGCGCCTGGTGGCCTCGCTGCCCTGGCTGCGCCGGCGCAGCCAGCGCTTCGCGCTCGAGCAACGGCTCATCGAGCAGTGGCTGGGCGCCGTCGAACGCGGCGCGCGCGAGCACTGGGCGCTCGGCCACGAGCTGGCCAGCTGCGGCCGGCTCGTCAAGGGCTACGGCAGCACGAACGAGCGCGGCAAGGACAACCTGCTGCACATCGTCGGCCAGCTGGCGACGGCGCCGACGCCGGCCGGCGAACGCGCGCAGGCCGTGCATGCGGCGCGCGTCGCGGCGCTGGCCGACGACGCCGGCCGCGCGCTCGACAAGGTGCTCGTCGAGCACGGCGGCGCCGCGCGGCCGCCACGCGAGCAGGTGGTGCGCTTCTACCGGCGCCGCCCGAACGCCTGAGCGGCCGCAAGCCGCGCGTTGCCGCACCGCGCGGTCCTCCGCGCGACGCCTGAGCGGGCGGGAGAGGTTCGTTCACAGGTTGCTCAGTGCAGCGGCGCCAGGTCGAACACCAGCACCTCGGCGCCGCGGCCTTGCTCGAGCACGAGGCGCGGCTCCTGGTCCAGCCGTGCGGCGTCGCCCTGCGCGAGCGGCCGGCCGTTCAGATGCACGCTGCCGCGGGCGACGAACACGTAGCCGATGCGCACGGGGTCGAGCGCAAGCTCGATGCGTTCGTCGCCGTCGAGCAGCGCGGCACGGATCGACGCGTCGGCGTGGATCGTCAGCGCGCCGTCGCGCCCGTCGGGCGCGGCCACGAGCGCGAGCCGGCCGCGCTTGGCCGCATCGTCGAAGTGCCTCTGCTCGTAGCCCGGCGCGATCCCGCGCTCGCGCGGCACGATCCAGATCTGCAGGAAATGCGTGCTTGTCTGCGGGTCGTGGTTGAACTCGCTGTGCCGTACGCCGGTGCCGGCGCTCATGCGCTGCACGTCTCCGGCGCGGATGACGCCGGCATGAGCGCCGTCGCCGGCGCTCGCGGGCTGGCCGTTGCCCATGCTGTCGCGGTGCGCCAGCGCGCCCTCGAGCACGTAGCTCACGATCTCCATGTCGCGGTGGCCGTGCGTGCCGAAGCCGGTGCCCGGCGCGATGCGGTCCTCGTTGATGACGCGCAGGTTGCCCACGCCCATGTGCGCCGGATCGTGGTAGTCGGCGAACGAGAAGCTGTGGTAGGTCTCGAGCCAGCCGTGGTCGGCATGGCCGCGTTCGACGCAACGGCGCAGGGTGATCATGGTCGGTCTCTCCGTGGGCTGTCGGACGGCGCGGGCGCGTGGCTCCCGCGCCGCCGCCGCGGGCATGTGTGGGTGCGGTGCCGCCACTCTAGGGGCCGACGCCCGAGCGAGGTCTGAATGTCGTTGAAGGCCGGCTTCAGGACTTTCGAACCGGGCCGGCGGGTGCGCCCGGCGCGGCCACCGCAGGTGGTGCACATCAGGGCGGATCCGTCTGGCCGCGCCGGCGCGCCCGCTCTATGCTTGCGCCCATGCGCAGCGGTGGGCCAGGGGTTGCCGGCGGGGCCGACGACATGTCGGTGATCGAATTGCTCGGCGAGCGCGCGCACCGCGCGATCGGCGCGCTGCTCGTCTCGCTGCTGGTCGCCGTGCCGGTCGTCCTGGCCGGCATGGTGTGGGCGCCGAACACCTCGCGCACCCAGTTGCTGATGGTGGTCGCCCTGCTGTTTGTCGCCGCGGCGATGGGCGTGCTGCACCGGCGCCGGCGCCTCGATCTGCTGGTTGCCGCGCTGGCGGCAACCCTCGTCGTCGTCGGCGTGGTCACGGTGCTCGAATTCGGTTCCGTGCGCGGCAGCGGCATGCTGGTGCTGGTGGCGGCGATTGCCCTCAGCGGCCTCTTTCTCGGCCGTGCGGCACTGATCGCGACGCTCGTCGCCAGCGCCGTGGCCGTGGGCAGCCTGATCGTGGCCGAGAACGCCGCCGTGCTGCCCAAGCCCGACTACGGAGTCGGCGTCGCACACTGGGTGATCTACGTCGCGATCCTGTCGGTGATCGCGGTCAACATCCGCGGCGTGCGCTCGGTCGTCGTCGACGCTGCGCGGCGTGCGCGCGAAGGCGAGGCCTGGCTGGCTTCGATGGTGCAGGCGCTGCCTGCGGCGCTGATCACGACGTCGCTCGACGACGGCCGCGTGCTCGACGTCAACCCGGCCTTCGAGGCGGTCTTCGGCCTGCATCCGGCGCGCGCGCTGGGCCGCAACGCGGCCGAACTCGGGCTGTGGGCCGATCCGAACGATCGCGCTGCGTTCATGGCAGCGCTGCAGCGCGAGGGGCGGCTGCGGCAGATGCCTGTGCGGCTGCGGCGCGCCGACGGCGCAGCGTTCGACGCGCTGGTCTCGGCCCAGATGTTCGGCCGCGGGGCGGATGTGCGGGTCGTCACGACGGTGGCCGACGTCGGCGGCGAGGCGCGCGCGCGCGAGGCGCTGCTGAGGAGCGAGGCGCGCTTTCGCCTGCTGTTCGACTCCAATCCGGCGGCGCTGCTGGTGCTCGACCTGGCCTCGGGAGCCCTGCTGCTCGCCAACGCCGCCACCGAGCGCATGTTCGGCGTCGCGGCCGACGACGTGCGCAAGCCGGGCCAGCGCGCGCGCTTCTGGGCTTCGGCCGCGGAGGGCAAGGCGTTCTGCAGCCGGCTGCAGCGCGAGGCTCGCGTGCTGTCGCTGCCGCTGCGCATGCGGCGCCGCGACGGCGCGGAGTTCGAGGCCCTGGTCTCGGCCGAGACGGTGCAAGACGCCGGTGCGCGCCATGCCCTGATGACCATCGTCGACGTGAGCGAGCAGGCGTGCGCGCGCGCCGCACAGCGCGCGAGCGACGAGCGCTTCGCCAAGGCCTTCCGGTCCAGCCCGATCGGCATGACGATCACGCGGCTGGCCGACGGCGTGCACCTCGAGGCCAACGCGGCCGACGAGCGCACGCTGGGCTATGCGCGCGACGAACTCATCGGCAGGAGCACGCTCGCCACGTCCTGGCCGAGCGCCGAGGAGCGTGCGCGCTTCGTCGCGCGGCTCGAGGCCCAGGGTCGCGTCATCGGCCACGAGACGCGGCTGCGCAACCGTTGGGGTCAGCCGGTCGACGTGCTGATCTACGCCGAGATCGTCGAGTTCGACGGCGAGCGCTGCGTGCTCTCGTCGCTGATCAACGTCAGCGAGCGCAAGCGCGAGGAGGAGCTCATCCTCGAGGCCGCGCGCGGCATGTCGGCCGAGACCGGCGAGGCGTTCTTCCGCCGCCTCGTGGAGCATCTGGCGCGCGCCACCGGGGCCGAGCGCGCCGTCGTCGGCGAACTGCTCGACGACGGCCGGCGCATGCGTGCCTTTGCGCGCTACACGAGCGGCACGCACGGCGCCGTGGTCGAGTACGACCTCGCCGGCTCGCCGTGCGAGGCGGTCGTCGCGCGGCGCGAGATGATGGTCTGGGAGCGCGATCTCGCCGCCGCCTTCGCTCACAACGAGGGGCTGGTCGCCGAAGGGCTGCAGGCCTACATGGGAGCGCCGCTGATCGGCGTCGACGGCCGGCCGGCCGGCCTCATGAACGTGTTGTCGGTGCGGCCGCTGGTGCGCTGCGAGCGGCTGGACGCCGTGTTCCGCATCTTCGCCGCGCGCGCCGAGGCCGAGCTGGCGCGGCTGCAGCGCGAGCGCGAGATCATCGCGCTCAACGAGCAGCTCGAGCGCCGCGTGCGCGAGCGCACGGCCGAGCTCGAGGCGGCCAACCGCGAGCTCGAGGCGTTCTCCTACTCGGTCTCGCACGACCTGCGCGCGCCGCTGCACGGCGTCGACGGCCTGACGCGGCTGCTCGAGACACGCCACGCCGGCGAACTGGGTGCCGAGGCGCGTGAATACCTGCGGCGCACGCGCGGCGGGGTGCAGCGCATGGGGCAGATCATCGAGGACCTGCTCGCGCTGTCCAGCGTCAACCGCAGCGCCGTCAAGCCGCAGCCGGTGGACCTGAGCTCGATGGCACGCTCGGTTGCCGACGAGCTGCAGCGCAACCAGCCCGAGCGTCGGGTGGAGTGGGAGATTGCCGACGGGCTCGCGGCGCGCGCCGACCCGGGCCTCGCGCACATCGTGCTCACCAACCTGCTGGCCAACGCCTGGAAGTTCAGCGCCCGGCGCGAGAACGCGCACATCGTCTTCGACAGGGTCGACGGCGCCGGCGGCAAGGCCGAGTTCGTCGTGCGCGACAACGGCGCCGGTTTCGACATGGCGCACGCCGAACCGCTGTTCCAGCCCTTCAGGCGCCTGCACGGCCAGGGCGAATTCGAAGGCACCGGCATCGGCCTGGTCATCGTGCGTCGCGTCGTCGAACGCCACGGCGGCAGCGTGCGCGCCGAGGGCCGCGTCGGTGCGGGAGCGGCGTTCTACTTCAGCCTGCCGGCCGAGGCCGACGCCTGAGGCTGGCGCCCGATGATCGCGGCGGAGGTCTGCGCCGGACGCCTGACGCTGCCCTGTGACGCTGCCCTGTGACGCTGCCCTGTGACGCCGGCCTGTGACGCCAGCCTGTGACGCCGGCCCGTGACGCCGGCCCGTGACGCCTGCGGCCGCGGCCCGCAGCCGGTGTCGCCGCGCGACCGCGGCGGTGCGGGCGACAATCGCGGCCCGGAGAACCGCCATGACCACGCACGCCTACATCTGTGACGCCATCCGCACGCCCTTCGGTCGCTACGGCGGCGCGCTCGCCCCGGTGCGCACCGACGATCTGGCCGCGATCCCGATTGCAGCGCTCGTGGCGCGCAACCCGAAGGTCGACTGGGAGGCGGCGGGCGACGTGCTGTACGGCTGCGCCAACCAGGCCGGCGAGGACAACCGCAACGTCGCGCGCATGGCGCTGCTGCTGGCCGGGCTGCCGCAGACGGTGCCCGGCGCGACCCTCAACCGCCTGTGCGGCAGCGGGCTCGACGCGGTGGGCAGCGCGGCGCGCGCCATCCGCTGCGGCGAGGCCGAGCTGATGATCGCCGGCGGCGTCGAGAGCATGAGCCGCGCGCCCTTCGTCAGCCCCAAGGCCGAGAGCGCCTACAGCCGCAGCCACGCCGTCTACGACACGACCATCGGCTGGCGCTTCGTCAACAAGCTGATGAAGGAGCGCTACGGCATCGACTCGATGCCCGAGACGGCCGAGAACGTGGCCGCGGAGTTCGGCATCGAGCGCGCGGCGCAGGACCGCATGGCGCTGGCCAGCCAGCTCAAGGCGGTGGCGGCGCAGAAGAGTGGCTTCTTCGACGCCGAGATCACGCCGGTGACGATCGCGCAGAAGAAGGGCGACCCCGTGCTCGTCGCGCGCGACGAGCACCCGCGCGAGACCAGCCTGGAGGCACTGGCGAAGTTGAAGGGCGTCGTGCGCCCCGAGGGCAGCGTGACGGCCGGCAACGCCAGCGGCGTCAACGACGGCGCCTGCGCGCTGCTCGTGGCGAGCGAGGCGGCGGCGCGGCGCCACGGCCTGAGCCCGCGCGCGCGCATCGTCGGCATGGCGACTGCGGGCGTGCCGCCGCGCCTCATGGGCATCGGGCCGGCGCCGGCCACGCGCAAGGTGCTGGCGCTCACCGGCCTCGGCCTGGCGCAGATGGACGTGATCGAGCTCAACGAGGCGTTCGCGGCGCAGGGCCTGGCGGTGCTGCGCGAGCTGGGTCTGGCCGACGACGACGCGCGCGTCAACCCCAACGGCGGCGCCATCGCGCTCGGCCATCCGCTGGGCGCCAGCGGCGCGCGGCTGGCGACGACCGCGGTGAACCAGCTGCAGGGCAGCGGCGGGCGCTACGCGCTGTGCACGATGTGCATCGGCGTCGGCCAGGGCATCGCGCTCGTGCTGGAGCGCGTCTGAGCGCGCCGCGCCGGCGCGGCTGCATGCGCGGCCGCATGCGCTGTTGCATGCGCCGCTGCATGCGCGGCCAGCCTGGGATGCGCACGCAGCAAGGCAGGCGGCACGCCGCCGAGGCGGCGCCGTGACCGAGCCGCGCCGGCCCGAGATCCATGTGCTGGCCAACGGCGTGTGCGTGCAGGTCGCGCATTCGTCGCTGTGGCGCAGCTGCGGCGTCGGCGTCTACGTGCGCTGGGGCAGCGCGCACGAGAGCCGCGCCCTCAACGGCATCGGCCACGTGCTCGAGCACATGGCCTTCAAGGGCACGCACAGCCGCGACGCGCGCCACATCAACCTCGACGCCGAACGGCTGGGCGCCGAGGTCAACGCGCACACGGACAAGGACCACACCGCCTACCACATGCTCGGCCTGCCCGAGCATGCGCCGCGCTTCGTCGCCATGCTCGGCGACATCGTGCGCCACGCCACGCTGCCCGCCGACGAGCTCGAGCGCGAGCGCCAGGTGCTGCTGCACGAGTTCACCGAGGACGAGGACGACCCGCTGGCGACCGCGTTCAAGCTCTTCGACCGCTGCTGCTTCGGCCTGCACCCGGCGGCGCAGCCGGTGATCGGCACGCGCGCCAACATCGAGCGCTTCACGCGCGACGAGCTGCTCGCGCACCTGGCGCGCGGCTACACCGGCTGCAACGTCGTCGTCGCGGCGGCCGGCGCGGTGGATCCGGACGCGGTGCTGCGCGCCGCCGAGGCGGCCTTCGGCGACATGCCGCGCGGCACGCCCAACGTGGTCGAGGAGCCGGCGTACGAGGGCGGCATCCGCACCAAGGCGCAGGAGGGCTCGAGCCAGACGCACCTCGTGCTCGGATTCCCGCTGCCCGCGCTGCGCGCGGCCGACGCCGCCGGACAGGTGGCCGCCGCCGTGCTCGGCGAAGGCATGAGCAGCCCGCTGCTCGAGACGCTGCGCGAACGGCGCGGCCTGGCCTACTACGCGGCCTGCTCGGCCGACGTGCTGGACATGTGCGGCCAGTTCGTCATCGAGGCCTCGACCGGGCCGCAGGCGCTCGACGAGCTGCTCGAGGCCACGCTCGAGCTGCTGCACCGCCACGCCGAGCGCATCGATGCGGTCGACCTCGAGCGCGCACGCCACCAGCTCGCGGTGCGTGCGCTGCGCCGCGAGGAGCGGCCGCTGCGCGTGCTCGAAGATGCCGCGCTAGAGTGGTTTGCGCTCGGGCGCGTGCGCGGCAGCGCCGAGCGCGCCGAGTCGATCGGCGCCGTGAGCGCCCTTCAGGTGCGCACCGCGTTCGAGCACATGCTCGCCCACGCGCTGGCGCTGGCGCTGAGCGGCAAGGTCGCGCGCGGCACGCGCGAGCGCATGCGGCAGATCGGCGAGCGCGTGTTGCGGCGCTGAGATGCGGCGCCGAGTGGTGCCGCTGAGTGGCGCCGCTGAGTGGTGCCGCTGAGTGGTGCCGCTGAGGGGTGCCGCTGAGTGGTGCCGCGAATGCGAGCCCGCACGGCGGTCCGCTTCCCGGCACACGCGGCCCTGCAGCCTGAGCGGTGGCCCGCCACCGCCCGCGCGGCGAAGGCGCTGCCGGGCAGGCAGCGGCGCCCAGCCGTGGCGGTCGGCGCTGCGCGCCGACTCCCCTGCGCTTCTCGGCGCTTGTGGCCCGCCGCAGAACTCGCTTCGCTCACTTCGTTCGCTGCGCTCGGACAGCTGCGGCGAGTCGGATCACGAAGCGCGCTCACGCGCGCGGCCACAAGCCCTGCGATGCTCGGCGCCCCAAATGGGCGCCGCTGCCTGCCCGGCACCGCCTTCGCGATGCCGAAGTGGCGCTCGACGAGAACCCCGACGCCGCCCGTCGCGACGCGCCACTGTCCGCATGCCGCCCGCATGCCAGCCACGCGTCGGCTGCGTCCCGGCTCCATGCCGACGCCATGCCGGCCACATGCCGCCGCCCGCATCCGGGCCCCATGTCGGCCCCATGTCGGCCCCTTGTCGGCCGCGCGGAGTCGAACCTGTACGCAGTCGAAGCCCTCGCTGCCATAGACTGCGCCATGCCCGCTACGCCTTCGCCCAGCCGCTACTGGGCCGATCACACCACCGAGGCCATCGCGCAGATGGACCGCGAGCGGCTGATCGCGGTGCTGCCCATTGCCGCCACCGAGCAGCACGGCCCGCATCTGCCGCTGTCCACCGACACCACGATCGTCGACGGCATCGTGCGCGCCGCGCTTCCGAAGCTGCCGGCGGATCTGCCGGTGCTGTTCCTGCCCACGGCGCAGGTGGGCAAGAGCAACGAGCACGCGCGCTATCCGGGCACGCTGACCTTGTCGCTGGCCACCGTGGTGGCGTACTGGAAGGACCTGGCCGCCAGCGTCGCGGCCGCCGGCGTGAAGAAGTTCGTCTTCTTCAACAGCCACGGCGGCCAGATGAACGCGATGGACATCGTGACGCGCGACCTGCGCCAGGAGCACGGCATCCTGGTCGTGGCGAGCAACTGGATGACGCTCGGGCTGCCGCCGGGCGTCGTCGACGCGCACGAGCTCGCGCACGGCATCCACGGCGGCATGCTCGAGACCTCGCTCATGATGGCGCTCGCGCCCGAGCACGTGCGCCTCGAGCGGCGGCAGCGCTTCGGCTCGCTCACCGAGACGCTGGCGCGCGAGAACCAGTTCCTGTCGATCACGCCGCGCGGCAAGATCGGCTGGCAGACGCAGGATCTGAATCCGCTGGGCGCCTGCGGCGACGCCGCCGGCGCCACCGCCGAAACCGGGGAGGCCGTGCTCGACTTCGTCGCCAGTCGTTTCGTCGAGCTGCTGCAGGAGGTCGACGCCTATCCGCTGGCGCGGCTGGGCAACGCGCCGGCCTGGCGCTGAGGTACGGGGGCAGGCAGCGCCGTCAGCGCGGATCGCTTGGGCAGTTTGGGCAGCTTGGGCAGCTTGGGCAGCGTGGGCAGCGTCGGCAGCGTGGGCAGCGCGGGTCGCGCGGTGGCGGCGGCACAATCCGCGCCATGCCAGCCGACCCCGATCCGCGCGCGCTGCAGGCGTCCTGGCGCGTGATCGCGCCCGACGCCGATCCGGCCGAGACGCGCGAGTGGCTCGACGCCTTCGCCACGCTCGTGCAGCACGAGGGCCGCGAGCGCGGCACCTACATCCTGCGCCGCCTGCTCGACGCGGCGCGCGCGCAGCAGGTGCCGCTGCCGCCGGTGCTCAACACGCCCTACGTCAACACCGTCACGCTCGATCGCCAGCCGCAGTACCCGGGCGACCTCGTCGTCGAGGCGCGCATCTCGGCCATCGTGCGCTGGAACGCGCTGGCGATGGTGGTGCGCAGCAACCACGCGAGCAGCGAGCTCGGCGGCCACATCGCCACCTACGCCTCGATCGCCGACCTGTTCGAAGTCGGCTTCAACCACTTCTTCCGCGCCGGCGCGGGCGACGGCCAGGGGGCCGGGGGCGGGCAGGGCGGCGACCTCGTGTTCTTCCAGCCGCATGCCTCGCCCGGCATCTACGCGCGCGCCTTTGTCGAGGGGCGCCTGCCGCTCGAGCGCCTGCTCAGGTTCCGCCAGGAGACCGGCGGCGACGGCCTGAGCTCGTACTGCCACCCGTGGCTGATGCCCGACTTCTGGCAGTTCCCCACCGGCTCGATGGGCCTGGGGCCGCTCACCGCCATCTACCAGGCGCGCTTCATGCGCTACCTCAACGACCGCGAGCTGCTCGACACGCGCGGGCGGCGCGTCTGGGCCTTCGTCGGCGACGGCGAGATGGACGAGCCCGAGTCGCTCGCGGGCCTGTCGCTGGCGGCGCGCGAGGGCCTGGACAACCTGGTCTTCGTCGTCAACTGCAACCTGCAGCGCCTGGACGGCCCGGTGCGCGGCAACGGCTCGATCGTGCAGGAGCTGGAGGGCCTGTTTGCCGGCGCCGGCTGGAACGTCGTCAAGCTGCTGTGGGGTTCGGACTGGGATCCGCTGTTCGCCGCCGACACCGAAGGCGTGCTGCTGCGCCGCCTGCACGAGACGGTGGACGGCGAGTTCCAGAAGTACGCCGCCACCGACGGGCGCTTCAACCGCGAGCACTTCTTCAACAAGTACCCCGAGCTGCGCGAGCTCGTCGCGCACCTGTCGGACGACGACATCGACCGCCTGCGCCGCGGCGGCCACGACCCGCTGAAGATCCACGCCGCCTACCGCGCCGCGGTCGGCCACCGCGGCCGCCCGACCGTGATCCTGGCGCAGACCAAGAAGGGCTACGGCATGGGCCACTGGGGCCAGGGCCGCATGGGCGCGCACCAGCAGAAGAAGCTCGACGACGAGGCGCTGCTGGCCTTTCGCGACCGCTTCGCGCTGCCGCTCGCAGACGAGCAGGTGCGGGCGCTCGAGTTCTACCGGCCCGACGACGCCAGCCCCGAGCTGCGCTACCTGCACGCGCGCCGGCGCGCACTCGGCGGCTGGCTGCCCGCGCGCAGCGCCGCGGCGCCGCTGCTGCTGGCGCCGGCACCCGGCGAGGCGGTGCGCCTGGCCGGGCGCCTGGCCGGACGCGACATGAGCACGACGATGGCGTTCGTGCAGCAGCTCACCGGGCTGCTGCGCGACGCCACGCTCGGGCGGCACGTCGTGCCCATCGTCGCCGACGAGGCGCGCACCTTCGGCATGCAGAGCCTGTTTCGCGAAGTCGCGATCTACGCCGCGCAGGGCCAGCTCTACGAGCCCGAGGACCGCGACGAGCTGCTGTACTACAAGGAAAGCCGCAGCGGCCAGATCCTCGAGGAGGGCATCAACGAGGCCGGCGCGCTGGCGAGCTGGATCGCCGCCGCCACCAGTTACAGCACGCACGGCGTGCCGATGCTGCCGTTCTACATCTTCTACTCGTGCTTCGGCTTCCAGCGCGTGGGCGACCTCATCGCCTGCGCCGCCGACAGCCGCGCGCGCGGCTTCCTGATGGGCGCCACGGCCGGGCGCACCACGCTGTCGGGCGAGGGCCTGCAGCACCAGGACGGCACGAGCCACCTCGCCGCCAGCACGCTGCCCACCTGCCGCGCCTACGACCCGGCCTACGGCTACGAGCTGCTGGCCCTCGTCGCGCACGGCACGAAGCGCCTGCTCGAAGACCAGGCCGACGAGTTCTATTACGTCACCGTGATGAACGAGAACCACGCGCAGCTGCCCTGGCCCGAGGGCGTGAGCGTGGACGACATCGTGAGCGGCCTGTATCGCCTGCCCGCTTGCGCGCCGGCGCAGCCGCAGGTGCGGCTGGTGGGCTCGGGCAGCATCCTGCACGAGGCGGTGGCCGCCGCCGGGCTGCTGCGCGAGCGCCACGGCATCGCCGCCGAGGTCTGGAGCGCGACCAGCTTCACCGAGCTGGCACGCCACGCGCGCGAGGTGCAACGCTCGAACCGGCTCGGGCGCGGCAACGGCGGCGAGCTGGCGCTGGTGAGCCGCGTCGAGCGCTGCCTGGGCGGCACGCTGCCGGTCATCGCCGCCACCGACTACGTGCGCGCGGTGCCGCAGCTCGTCGCCGAATACGTCGGCGCGCCCTACGTCACGCTCGGCACCGACGGCTACGGGCGCAGCGCCACGCGGCGCGACCTGCGCCGCTTCTTCGAGGTCGACGCCGAGCACATCGCGCTGGCCGCGCTCGACGCGCTGGCGGGCCAGGGCGCCGTCGCCGCGGACACGATGAAAGCCGCGCTGGCCGTGCTGAATCCCGCGCCCGACGCGCGTGCGCCCTGGCAGAAGTAGCCGGCTGCACGAGGGGCGGATGCGAGAATCCGCGCCCATGAAAATCCTGCTCACCGGCGCCGCCGGCTTCATCGGCAGCACCGCGGCGCAGCGCCTGCTGGCGCGCGGCGACGAGGTCGTCGGCCTCGACAACCTCAACGACTACTACGACGTCAAGCTCAAGCTCGATCGCCTGGCGCGCCTCGAGCCGCAGCGCGGATTCCGCTTCGTCAGGCTGGACGTGGCCGACCGTGGCGGCATGCAGGCGCTGTTCGCGCGCGAGAAGTTCGACCGCGTCATCCACCTCGCGGCGCAGGCCGGCGTGCGCTACTCGCTCGTCAACCCGCAGGCCTACGTCGAGGCGAACGTCGTCGGCTTCATGAACGTGCTCGAGGGCTGCCGCCATACGCAGGTGCAGCACCTGGTCTACGCCTCGAGCTCGAGCGTGTACGGCGGCAACACGAAGATGCCGTTCTCCGAGCGCGACAGCGTCGACCATCCGGTGAGCATGTACGCCGCCACCAAGAAGGCCAACGAGCTGATGGCGCACACCTACAGCCACCTGTACGGGCTGCCGACCACCGGCCTGCGCTTCTTCACGGTCTACGGGCCGTGGGGGCGGCCGGACATGGCCTTGTTCCTGTTCACGAAGGCGATCCTCGAAGGACGGCCGATCGACGTCTTCAACCACGGCAAGATGCGGCGCGACTTCACCTACGTCGACGACATCGTCGAAGGCGTGATCCGCGTGCTCGACAAGACCGCCACGCCTGATGCGGCCTACCGCGCCGCGGCGCCCGACCCGGCCACGAGCAACGCGCCGTTTCGCGTCTTCAACATCGGCAACCACAACCCGGTGGAGCTGATGGAGTTCGTCGGCTGCATCGAGGACGCGCTCGGCCGCAAGGCCGAAAAGAACATGCTGCCGCTGCAGGATGGCGACGTGCCCGCCACCTACGCCGACGTCGATGCGCTGCGCGAGTGGGTCGGCTTCGTGCCGGCGACGGACATCCGCACCGGGATCGGGCGCTTCGTCGAGTGGTACACGGGGTACTACGGCGCCGGACGCCCGTAGGCGCCGCGCGGCCGCGGCATCCCGCGCCGCGTTTGCCGGGTTCCTGCGGCCGATGCCCCGGCCGGTCGGCGTGGCCGCCGCCCCCCCCCCTGTTCAGGGGGTTGCGCGATCGGCCGCCATCCGCCGCGGCGCGCGCTCGTGTAACGTCCGCGCTGCCGTCGTGGCGGCGCAGTTGTACGCGCTCGTTACCACGCGAGCGCCGGTGCCTGCGCGGGAACGCTTTTCGCTTGCCATTCGATACAGACTGACAAGGCGTGGACCGGGCAGACTGCGGCACAGTGAGGGTTCCGCCCGCAGGTCAGCCGAAATGGTATCCACGACACTCATCGCCGCACGCTTCCAGCCTCGCACGTCGCTGCGGGCGCGCATGCCGTCCGGGCAGCGCCAGCCGAGCGAGCCTCCCGTCACCGACGACAGCGAGCGCCGCTTCACGATCGAGTCGGCCGAGTCGCTCATCGTGCGCCAGTCTGCCAACCGCCTGTTGCGCGAGCGCTACGGCTGGCGCGGCTACCACACGGTGAGCCTGCCGGCAAACCAGACCAGCAGCCGCACGACGCTGACGGCGCTCGAGAACGGCGTGGCCATCGGCACCATCACTGTGGGCCTGGACGACACGGCCGGCATGAACAGCGACGATGCGTTCGGCGACGAGCTCGACGCGCTGCGTCAGGCCGGCCAGCGCCTGTGCGAATTCACCAAGCTGGCGATCGACCCGATCACCGGCAACAAGCGCGTCCTGGCGGCCCTGTTCCACGTTGCCCATATCGTCGCGCACCTGCTGCGCGGGCGCGATCGCCTGGTGATGGAAGTCAACCCGCGCCACGTGCGCTACTACCAGCGCATGCTCGGTGCGCAGGTGATCGGCAGCGAGCGCATCAACCGCGCAGTCAACGCGCCCGCGGTGCTGCTTTCGCTCGGCTTCGACTACATCGCCTCATGCATCCGCGAGTTCGGCGGGCACCCCGAGTGCGCCGGCACCGAGCGCTCGCTGTATCCGCTGGCTTTCACGCCGGACGAGGAGCGCGGCATCGTGGCGCGGCTGATGGCCGCCCAGCAGCCGGCATCGCCGGCGCTCAACTGACGGCCTCCAGGGCCGGGCCGCGCCCGGCTCACTGCCGCTCGAGCAGCTCGCGCACGAAGCGCACCGGGATCGCGTAGGTGATGCCGGTCGGATTGCTCAGCGCCGACTCGCGCGTGCCGCGCACCAGCACCATGTTGACGACGCCGATGACCTTGCCGTCGCGTGCGTCGACCAGCGGCCCGCCGCTGTTGCCCGGGTACGCCGTCGCGTCGAGCTGGTAGACCTCGAACGGGCCGTCGCGCAGCTGCTTGAGCGCGCGCTCGCTGAGCTGATGCGCGTTCGGCGAGGGCAGCGCGATCGACGTGATCGACGACAGCATGCCGCGGTGCGTGACCATCGAATAGCCGAGCACGCCGCCGATCGGAAAGCCGGCCAGCAGCACGTCCAGGCCTTCGCGCACGCTGCCGGGCGCCGCCAGCTCGAGGGCGGGCAAGGGGGGGCCGTCCACCTGAAGCAGCGCCAGGTCGTGCGTGCGGTCCAGCCGTTGCAGCGTGGCGATGCGCACCTCGCGCCCGCCGCCGGCGCGCGGCGCGAGCACTGCGTACTGCCGGCCGCTGGCCGGCGCATCCTCCGGCACGACATGCGAATTCGTGACCAGCAGCCGGCCGTCATCGACCGCAAAGCCGCTGCCGCGAAAGGCGAAGCGGGGGTTGTCGAGCGCGTTGAAGGTGCCCACCGGCACGACGGCGCCGCGCAACCGGTCGATCAACGCCGGCACGTCGGCGCGCGCGGCGGCGGCGAGCAGCACGGTTGCGGTGAAGCTGCGGCGCGTCCAGCGGGCCATGGGCTTGCGGTTTGTTGCCGTGGGTTGCGGCGGTGCCGAGGGGCGGAGTCGGTGCACGAGGCGGTCGAGTCTAGCGGGCGCGATCGGCGCGCTGCGCGTCAGGCACGCTCCAGCCAGGCGACGCAGTCGAGCCAGGCCGCATCGGGCGCCGCGACGTGCAGGCCGTAGGCCGGGCCGTCGTAGGTGCGCGTGGCGACGGCCACGCGCGCCTGCACCCGGGTCTGACGCCCGGCGCCCAGTTCGGCCTGCACCGTGAGCAGCGTGCCCACCTCCAGTGTCGCGTCGATGCGCGCACGCAGGCCGTTTCTCGACACCTCGACGATCGTGATCGCCTGTGTCGGGCCCGACCCCGTCGACGGCGCCACCGTACCCGGGCACTTGAACGTGTAGCGCGGCGTGCGGCGCAACTGGCTGCCCGGTGGCGGCGGGCTGGCGAGCCGCGGCAGCACGGCGGCCCATGCCGGTCCGTCGTAGATCGAGTGCAGCAGCCGCTTCCTGCGCTCGTCGAGCTCGGTGAAGCCTTGCGTGCGGACGTTGAAGAAGTGATCGGCCAGCGCCGGCGTCAGGACCGGGTCGTTGCTGACGTTCCACTCGCGCAGCGGAAACTCGATGTTCGGCAGTTCGAGCTCGACGAAGTAGCGATGCAGGTCGCGCCGCGCCGGCCTGCCGCCATAGGCACGCCGGAACAACTGTGGCGCCTCCTGCAGGTCGAGCGTGGCGCCGATCGCAGGTGCGCCGTTGGCGAAGTCGTAGCGCGCCACCGTCTGCGCCGTCAGGCGGCGGAAGAACAGCAGCGACTCGTACAACTCGATGCGCTTCGGATGCACGGCGATCACCAGGTGCCGGGTGTCGAAGTACCGCGTGCAGTACTCGTACATCAGCTTCATCAACGGGAACAGGATCGAGCCGCCGGTGCGCCGATACGCCGGATGCACGGCCAGCGCCGAGATCTCGGCGATGCGTCCGCCGCGCTCGCGCACCGCCGAGATGTCGAACGCCGTCTGCAGCGGAAAGCCGAACACGCCGTCGCGCACGATCGACAGCGTGCCGACCACGGTGCCGCCCACCTTCGCGCACAGCGTCGTCGTCGTCGGCAGCGCGTGGTACGGCGTCACGCGCAGGCCGCTCGGATGCGGCGGCATGAAGCCGCTGGCCACGTAGGCGTCGTGCAGCAGGGCGAACGACGCCTCGAGGTCCTCGCGCGTGCGCGCGATGCCGAACTCGTACGTGTCGTCGAGTGCCAGCGGGCAGTCGACCATGCCGCGGTAGATGCGAAAGCGCGTCGCGCGCGGCAGCGAGCCCAGCAGCGCCCGTGCCGCACCGTGCAGCCGGTGCTTCAGGCGTGCGGCCGCCGACCTGCCCACGCGCCTAGTCGCGATCCAGCGGCGTCACAGCGACTGCAGCAGGCGGGCGACTTCCTGCTGGGCGGCGAACTTGTCGCCCAGCTTGGACAGCGGCTCGAGCTCGGCGCGCGCGCCCTGGCGGTCGCCCGACTTGATGTACAGCCGCGCCAGGTTCAGGCGCAGCCCCGGGTCGTCGGGCGCCTTCGCGATCGCCTGCTTTTGCACCGTGATCGCGCGCGCGGTCTGGTCTTCGGCCGCCAGTGCGCTGGCCAGCGTATCCATCAGCGCGGGGCGCTCGGGCTGCAGCGCGTTGGCGCGCTCGGCCAGTGCCGCCGCGCCGGGCTTGCCCTGGCGCACCATCAGCCAGGCCACGTTGTTCAGCGCCAGCGCATTGTCCGGCTGCAACGCCATCACCGCGCGGTAGTGGGCCTCGGCGGCGGCCAGCTGTCCGTTCGCCAGCGCCACGTCGCCCATGACGAAGCGAAAGAGAGCGTCCTTCGGATGGTCCTTCAGCCAGGCGCCGGCCATGCGCTCGGCTTCGTCGGCGTGCTTGGCGGCGTTCAGCGCGCCGTAGAGCCGGCCGGCGACGTCGGAGCCGCCGCCGTGGGCCAGGGCCTGGCGCAGCGCCGCGGCGGCGGCGTCCGGCTGGCCGCGCGCGCCGGCGACGTCGGCTTCGAGCACGTAGCCGATCGGCTGCTTGGGCAACTCGCGCTGCAGGCTGCGTGCGATTTCCAGGGCGGCCTCGGGCCTGGCCTGCGCGAGCGCGATGCGCGCCGAGGCGACCCGGGCCTGCACGAGCCCCGGCTTGAGTTCGAGCGCGCGCGCCAGCGTGCGCTGCGCCGCGGCGTGATCCTTGGCGGCGGCCTGCGCTTCGGCCAGGCGCAGCAGCGGCTCGACGCGATCGGGCAGCGCGGCCGACAGTTTGGAGAAGCTGGCGGCGGCCTGCTCGGGCGTGCCACTGGCCAGCTGCGCCGCCCCCAGGCGCTCGAGCAAGATGTTGTTGTCGGGCAGCGCCGCGACGGCGCCCTGCGCGGCCACCACGGCCGCCTTGACGTCGTTGCGCCCGAGCAGGTAGTTGACCAGCGCCAGCCGCGGCAGCACGTCGGCCGGATGGGCACGGATGACTTCGTCCAGCGCCCGGGTCACGTCCTGCACCGGCGCCGCGGCGCGCACCTGCAGCTCGACCAGCGCCAGCGCGGCGCGCATGTTCTTCGGGTCGGTGCGCAGCAGGTCCTCGTAGCGGCGCTTCGCGTCGTCGGGCCGGCCCGCCTCCAGGTCGAGCATGGCCAGGCCGACGGTGGCCGGGAAGTACCGCTTGTCGAGCGCGAGCGCCTTCTCGAAGCTCGCCGTCGCCCCCGCGGCGTCCTTGCGCCGTGCCTGCAGCGAGCCGCGCAGCGCGTACGGCACCGGGCTGTCGGGCTGCCTGGCCTGCAGCCTGTCGATCGCCTCGAGTGCGCCGGCGACGTCGTTCTTCGCCAGCCGCGCCGCCACCAGCGCCATCGCGCTGCGGGCGCTCGGGTCCTCGCTGGCCAGCGCCTCGAGCTCGGCGAAGCCGCCCTCGACGTTGCCCTGCGCCAGATGGCCGAGCGCGAGCGCGCGGCGCGCCGTGGTTGCCTTCGGGTCGATCCGCGCAGCCTGCGCGAAGGCGGCTTCGGAGCGCTTGGGGTCGTCGGCCTGCAGGTAGGCCAGCCCGGCCAGCGTCAGGCTCTCGGCGTCCGGGGTCTTGGCGTCGAGGATGGGCTGCAGCAGGCCGATGGCGTCGCGTGCGCGCCCGGCGCGCAGGTACAGCTGCGCCAGCGCCTGGCGCGGCAGCACGGCGTCGGGCCTGGCCTTCGAGGCCTGGGCGAGGTAGGTCTCGGCCTTCGCCGCGTGCTGGAGCTGGACTTCGGCCAGCCCGGCCACCAGCAGCGCGCGCCAGTCGTTCGGGTAGTTCTTGAGCAGCCGCTCGGCGACGTCGCGCGCGCGTGTGTAGTCCTTGTCGAGATAGGCGAGCCGCGCGTCGTAGAGCAGTGTCGTCGGATGGTTGGGCAACGCCTTCGCGAGCTGGGCGAACTGCTCCTTCGCGCCCGCGACGTCGTGCCGTTCGAGCAGCATCGCGATGATCTCGGCGTGCGCCGCAGCCTGCCTGGGGTCGGCGGCGACCGCAGCGCGGTAGGCCGCGAGCGCGCCGTCGGCGTCGTTGTTCACCGATCGCAGCAGGGCGGCTTTCAGCGCCAGCGCCTTGCCGTCCTTCGGCGTGCGCGCCAGCACCTCGTCTGCGAGCGCCAGCGCGCGCGCGCCGTCGCCGTCGGCGGCGCTCAGATGGGCCAGCAGCAGCGTGGCCGGCGCGTATTGCGGCCACTCCCTGAGCGCCGCCTGCACCGTGTCGAGCGCACCGGCCTTGTCGCCCAGCAGCAGGAAGGCCGTGGCCACGGTGGTCTTCAGGTCGGCCGAGGCGTGCGCGTCGTCGAGCCGGGTGGCGCCGTACGCCAGCGTGACCTCGCGCGTCGCGCCCGTGCCCAGCTTGGCCCGCGCCAGCAGCGGCACGACCTTGGCCTCGGGCGCGCCGAGCTCGAGCGCCTTTTGCAGCTCGATGGCCGCGGCGGCCGGCTGATCGTCTTCGAGCAGCGCCTGGCCGAGCAGCAGCCGCGCCCGGGCGTTTTCCGGCTCCTTCTGCAGCGCGCTCTTGGCGCTGATCACGGCGGACTTGTAGTCCTTGTCGGCCACCGACTTCTCCGCCGCGGCCACGGCGTCGTCGGCGCTCGCACCGAAGCGGCAGCCCGCCAGGGCGGCCGTGCCCAGCACGAGCGCCACGAGCACGGCCCGAAGCGAAAAGGGCATCGTCGTCTCCCCGGCCCACGGCCGCTGGTGTCGTGGCTTCTTCACAGGCTCAGGCGCTGCGCTCCAGCGCCTTGATCTCGAGCCGGTTCATCAGGTCGTACAGCGTCGGCCGGCTCACGCCGAGCATCTCGGCGGCGCGCAGCACATTGCCGCCGGCGCGCGCCAGCGCCGTCAGCACCGCCTGGCGCTCGGCCTGTTCGCGCACCTTGCGCAGCTCGATGTCGCCTGCTGCAGCCGCGCCGTCCTGCGCCTTCGCGGGCGCCGGCAGGCCGAGGTCGGCCGCCGCGACGCGCACGCCGTCGGCCATGATGGCCGCGCGCTTGATCACGTTGAGCAGTTCGCGCACGTTGCCCGGCCAGGCGTGGGCCTCGATGGCGGCGATGGCATCGTCGGTGAGCGTCAGGCCGGGGCGGCGCTGCTCGGCCGCGAAGCGGCGCAGGAAGGCGTGCGCCAGCAGCACGGCGTCGCCGTGGCGTTCGCGCAGCGGCGGGATCGTGACCACGATCTCGGCCAGCCGGTAGTACAGGTCTTCGCGAAAGCGCCCCGCCTGCATCAGCGCGCGCAGGTCCTGGTGCGTGGCGCCGACCACGCGCACGTCGACCGCGATCTCCTGCCGCCCGCCCAGGCGTTCGATGGTGCGCTCCTGCAGAAAGCGCAGCAGCTTGGCCTGCAGCGCCAGCGGCAGGTCGCCGATCTCGTCGAGCATCAGCGTGCCGCCGTGGCTCGACTCGATCTTGCCCGGCGTCGTCTTCGTCGCGCCGGTGAAGGCGCCCTTCTCGTAGCCGAAGAGCTCGCTTTCGAGCAGCGGCTCGGGGATGGCCGCGCAGTTGATGGCGACGAAGCGGCCGCCGCGCCTGGACGCCTGGTGCAGCCCCTGCGCCAGCACCTCCTTGCCGGTGCCGCTCTCGCCCAGCAGCAGCACCGAGGCGCCGCTGGGGGCCACGCGCTCGACGAGGCGGCACACGCGCGTCATCTCGGTGTCGCGCGTCAGCAGCCCGGCCAGCGCGTCGGGCTGCTGCATCGAGTGCATGCGGCGCAGCTCGGCCTGCAGTTCGGCCAGCCGGTAGGCGCGGTCGATCGTCAGCCCCAGCACCTCGGGCTCGAACGGCTTGGCGAGGAAGTCGTAGGCGCCGAGCGCGACGGCGCGCAGCGCGTGCGCCTGGTCGTTCTGCCCGGTGAGCACGATGACCTTCAGGTTGGGGTCGGCGTCGAGCAGCTGGTCGAGCAGCTTGAAGCCCTCCGAGACCGAGTCGGGGTCGGGCGGCAGCCCCAGGTCCATCGTGACGACGCTCGGCTGGTGGCGCCGCACCTGCGCCAGAGCGCTCTCGCGGTCGGTGGCGGTCACCGCTTCGAAGCGGTCGAGCGACCACTTGATTTGCTTTTGCAGCGCGAGGTCGTCCTCGACGATGAGCAGCGGAGGGACGTTGTTGGCACTCATGGAATTCAGGTGACGCACGCGGCGCGAGGCGCGCGGCGAATCGGGCCGATCTTCGGGATCGGCGTGGGCAGCGTCAACGGGCGCGCGTCAAGGGAACGACGATACCGTGCCGAGATGCCGGATCGGCCGCCGCCGGCGTGACGAATGAGACCATACCGGCCGCGCAACGGGGCCGCCGCCCTGGCGCTGCTGGCCTGCGTTCAGCGCGCGCCCTGGCCGCTGAGCACGACGTGCACCGTCTCGACCAGCGTCTGCAGGTCGAGCCACAGCGAGTGGTTCTTCACGTAGTACAGGTCGTACTGGAGCTTTTGCTGCGAATCCTCGACCGTCGAGCCGTACTGGTAGCGCACCTGCGCCCAGCCGGTGACGCCGGGCTTGACGCTGTGGCGCACGGCATAGAAGGGGATCTCGCGCGTGAGCTGCTCGACGAAGAACGGCCGCTCGGGGCGCGGGCCGACCAGGCTCATGTCGCCCTTGAGCACGCACAACAGCTGCGGCAGCTCGTCGATGCGCGTGCGGCGGATGAAGCGGCCCACGCGCGTGACGCGCTCGTCGTCGGCCGCCGCCCAGCGCGGCCGGCCGTCGCTCTCGGCATCGGTGCGCATGCTGCGGAACTTGATGATCTCGAACGCACGCCCGTCCTTGCCGGTGCGCTCCTGCCGGTACAGCGCCGAGCCGCGGCTGTCCAGGCGGATGGCCAGGGCCGCCAGGAGCATGACGGGCGCCGCCAGCGCGAGCAGCGCCAGCGAGCAGACGATGTCGAACAGCCGCTTGACGGCCGTGCGCGCCAGCCCCTGGTTGAAGCCGTCGCCGAAGATCATCCAGCTCGCATGCAGGTAGCCGATGCGGATCTGCCCCAGGCGCTTCTCGAAGTGCGAGTTGATGTCGTACACCCCGATGCCGCGCAGCTTGCAGTCGAGCAGCTCGCGCAGCGGCATGCTGCCCGCACGCCGTTCGGCGAGCGCGACCACGATCTCGTCGACGCGCCGCTCGACGGCCGTCTCCAGCAGCGACTGCGTCGCCGGCAGCAGCTCGCCCGGCGGCACCGCCGGCTGCCCCTCGTTCGGCCCGGCGTAGAAGCCCACGATGTCGGCGCCGGGGTCGGAGGTGCGCAGCGTCTCGGCGACCACGCGCGCGGCCTCGCCGCTGCCGAAGATCAGCGTGCGCCGGCGCGTGCGCGCCTGCACCGCCGACGTGGTGGCCTCGTAGCCGCGGTGCAGGATCACGGCGGCCACGCCGGTCATCGCGGCCCACTGGATCATGCCGACACCGGCCAGGCCGGCCGGGCGCAGGCGGAACACGAAGTAGGCCAGCGGCAGCGCCACCGCCAGCGCCGCGAGCGCGCGCAGCGACGCCCAGGCCAGGCTGCGGCGCCCGGCGCCGTCGTACAGCCCCGTGGCCACGTTGAGGAACACGATGCCCGCCGCCAGCGAAACGCCGCGCGTGCCGAGGGCCGGCAGCGAGGCGCCCGCGGTGCGGGCATCGAGCAGCACGCCGGCGTACACCGCCAGCAGGACGACGGTGACGTCCACGAACGCGCGCGCCATGGACAGCCGGCGCAACGCATCGCTTACCGTTCGAGACATTCAGGCTCCTGGGGAATTGCAACCGTTCTGTGCACCCGGGATCGAGGCGCGACACGGGCCTTCCGGATGTGCCGGGCTTGTAACAATGTCAAGTAATCCGACACTCGGGACTTTACGAACCCGCACCGTCGGCCGACAGCCCACGGTTAGGGGGGTAGCCCGCCATATCGGCCGTCGGGAAGAGAAATCCGAACGCTTTGGCGCAGGGCTGGCGCCGTCGGCGAACAACTTCACGGCGCGGCGGACGGCAGGCCGCGTGCCGGCGATACCATGCCGGCTCGGTGACGCGCGCCCGGGGCCCGGCGGCCGGCGGTCGGGGCCCGCGCGGCCCTGCCGTCGTGGTCCGTGCGCCACGGCCGATGCCCGGCCCCGACCCGGGCTGCCTGCCCCAACCGCTTCATGTTCGTCCACACAGGCGATTTCTCGACCGGGCTGGCGCTCACCGGCTGCCTGCTGGTGCTGCTGGCCTATGCGGGCTACGGCGTGCAGCTGGTGCGTGCCGGCGCGCTGCGCGCGCCGCTGGACCCCGCGCGGCGCGCCCTCTGGCTGGCCGTGGCGGCCAGTGCCGCCTGGGGTCTCTTCGCCGCCCTGGATCTCGCGTCGACGAAGGTGCTGCCATGGCACCTGGCGCTCGCGTGCGACCAGCTGCGCTACGTGGGCTGGGTGCTCTTCATCGCCTGGCTGCTGCCCGGGCCGCCGCCCGGTGCGCGCCGGGCAGGGCGTCGCAGGCTCGTCGCGCCGCTCGCGCTGCTGCTGGCCGCAGCCGGGCTGGGCGCCGACCTGGTGCTCGGCGTGCGGGCCGAAAACGCGCTGGCGATGCGCGTGCTGGTGACCAGCCAGCTCGGCTGGGCGGTGCTGGGTCTCTTCCTCGTCGAGCAGCTGTTCCGCGGCCAGGACGAGGGCTCACGCTGGGCGGTCAAGCCGCTGTGCCTGGGGCTGGCCTGCATCTTCGGCTACGACATCTACCTGTACTCGCAGGCGATGATGTTCGGCACGTTCGACATCGACACGCTGGGCGCGCGCGGGCTGGTGCATGCCCTGGCGGTGCCTTTCCTCGTCGTCGCCGCGCGCCGGCGCTCGGGCTGGCTGGACAAGGTGCGCATGTCCAACACGGCGGCCTTCTACTCGGTCTCGCTGCTGCTGGTGGGCGGCTACCTGCTGGTGGCGGCCGGCGCCGGCTACTACGTCAGGTACTTCGGCGGCAGCTGGGGCGGCGCGCTGCAGATCGCGCTGCTCGCGGTCGCGGGGGCCGGCCTGGGTGTGCTCGTGCTCTCGGGCACGCTGCGCGCGCGCGTGCGCGTCTTCGTCGGCAAGCACCTGCTGCGCTACCGCTACGACTACCGCGTCGAGTGGCTGCGCTTCACGGCGATGCTGTCCTCGCGCAGCGCGCCGCAGGAGGTGGGCCGGCTCGTCGTCCGGGGCCTGGCCGACCTGGTCGAGAGCCCCGCCGGCGGGCTGTGGATCAAGGCCGCGGGCGACGCGCGCTACGTGCCGTCGGCGTTCTGGAACCTGCCCCAGTCCACGCAGGCCGAGCCGGCCGACCCGGCCGAGTCGGCGCTGGTGCGCTTCGTCCACCCGCGCGAATGGATCGTCGACCTCGACGCCGTGCGCGCCGCCAGCGGCCCGCGCGAGGAGGCCGAGGCCGTGCCCGCGTGGCTGCAGGCGCTCGCGGCGGCCTGGCTGGTGGTGCCGCTCGTCGTCGCCGACGAGATGATCGGCTTCGTCGTGCTGGCGCACTCGCGCTCACCGGCCCGGCTCAACTGGGAGATGCGCGACCTGCTCAAGACCGCGGCGCGCCAGGCCGCCGGCGTGCTCGCCAAGATGCACGCCACCGAGGCGCTGCTCGAGGCGCGCAAGTTCGAGGCCTTCAACCGCATGTCGGCCTTCGTCGTGCACGACCTGAAGAACATCGTCACGCAGCTGTCGCTGATGCTGAAGAATGCCGAGCGCCACCGCGACAACCCCGAGTTCCAGCAGGACATGCTGGCCACGGTCGAGAACTCGCTGGCCAGGATGCGCCAGCTCATGCTGCAGCTGCGCGAGGGCCAGCGCCCGAGCGGCGTCGCCTCGGGGGTCGAACTGGCGCCCATCGTCGAGCGCATCCGCGCGCTGAGCGCGCAGCGCGGGCGCGAGGTGCATCTCGAGATCGCCGATCGCGTCTCGACGCGCGGGCACGAGGAGCGCCTCGAGCGCGTCATCGGCCACGTCGTGCAGAACGCGCTCGACGCCACGCCGGCCACCGGCACCGTGGCGGTGCGCCTGCAGCAGTCGGCCGGCCAGGCTCAGGTCGTCGTGCGCGACACCGGCATCGGCATGAGCCAGGAGTTCATCCGCAACCGGCTCTTCCGCCCCTTCAATTCCACGAAGGCGAGCGGCATGGGGATCGGCTCCTACGAAAGCTTCCAGTACCTGAAAGAACTCGGCGGCAGCATCGACGTGACGAGCGAGCCCGGGCGCGGCTCGCAAGTGACGCTGACGATGCCGCTGTTCGAGGTGCACAGCGGTTCGGACCTGCTCGCGCGCGTCTAGACGTTGTCCAGAAGTGGCCTGGGTATCGTCTAGAGGTATCGTCTAGAAGTAGGCGACCCCGACGAGCTGGACGATCTGCCGGTACGGCATGACGCCGAACTCCGTCGAGCCACCACCCGAAGCCAGGTTCCACTGCAGCGCGGCGTCGAAGCGCGGCCAGTGGTAGCGCAGCTCCGCCCACGCCAGGCGGCTGTGGTCGACGGCGTTGACGCGCACGAAGCCGGTGAGGTCGAGCTGCTTGAGGCCCAGCCCCTTCTGCGTCGCATAGAGGAGCCACGCGCGGCGCGAGCCGATATCCTGCCCGGGCTGGATCAGCGCCTGATAGGCTTGGTACGCGGCCGGTCCGCCCGCCAGCACGGCGTTCCAGCCCGCGCGATCGACGCCGGCGCCGTTGTATTCGGCCTCCAGCGTCAACGCGAGCGCAGTGGGCAGCGTCCAGGTCAGCCCCACGGCCGCCTGTTGCACGCGCCGGGCCGGCGCGCCGGTGGCCAGCACGATGTCGTCGATCCTTCTCGACTTGCCGCTGGACCATTCGCCGTAGGCCACGATCGAATCCGTGAGCAATGCCGTGAGGCTCGCGCCGAACGTGGCCGACGTGCCGCGCTGCAGCAGCAACGAGCCCTCGGCACTCACGCTTGGCGACAGGCGCTGGTTGACGCCGATCAGCGCGCGATCGTTCATGTTGGTCGCGCCCAGATCGACCGCACTCGCACCCTGCGACGGCCCATCGGCGAGCTTGGGCGCCAGGGCCAGCGTGGCGCCGCCGCCGGCCCACAGGTTCGCCACCCTGAGCATGCCGGTGCCCATGCGCGTTTCGCGCAGCGTGACCGGGTCGAGCGTGGTCACGGCGCGCAAGCCGCCCGAGCGGAAGTAGTCGGTCGGGTTGTAGCCATACGCCGGCCCGCGGCGCCAGTTGATGCGCCCCAGGTCGGCCGACCAGGTGCCCGCCGCGTCGCGCCAGCCGAGCCAGGCCTCGCGCAGGCTGTTGGTGGTGGCGCGCATGCCTGTGGCCACCGGATGCACGTCGTCGAGCCGGTCGGACAGGCCGAAGCGCCAGCCTGCGCCCAGCGGGGCCGCATAGCGCAGGTCGAGCGACGCGCGCCGGCCATCCTGCGACGACAGCCCGCCGCGCCGCTCGACGCGGCCGGCGGCCAGTTCGACGTACGCGTGCAGGTTGGACTCCGCCGCCGCTGCCGCGGCCGCCGGCGCGGCCTGCAACTGCAGCGCATCGAGGTCGTCCTGTGCCGACGCGGCAAAGGCCGCCGCGAGCACGAGGACGGCGACGAGACCGGCGCGGCGGCGCTTCGAGCGATTCATGTGATTGCAGTCATTCGGCATCGAAGCGGGGCAGATAGTCGCGCTGGAACCACGACACCGGGATGTTGCGCGCCGCGTACTCGCCGAACCCCACCAGCGTCACCGACTGCGGCTCGATGCCGTCGATGATCACCGTTTCGGTCGGCCGCTCGACGCCGAGCTCCATGCGGTAGCGCCGGTAGTATGCCGTCTTCAGCAGCCGCCCCGAATCGGCGAAGAAGCGCGCCTTGATCGGCGCGTGGCTCGCGGCGTCGAGCCAGAGCTCGATCGCGGCGTAGGTGGCATCGTCGCTCGACGCCGCGAGCTGCAGCTTGACGGCCTGGCGCTTCCTGCGCTCGCCGTCCTGGATCGTCTCCTCGGCCGCGATCGCGGCGCGATAGTCGCGCGCGAAGTTCACCGTCATCACGTCGCCGTTGGAGGCCTGGCCCAGCAGGCGCTGCTGCGGCGAGATGCGCACCGCGGCCTTCGTGCCGGGGTCGTAGAACCACAGGTCGCTGCCGTTCTTCAGCATCACCTTGCCGGCGTCGCGCGGCGGGCGCACGAAGCGCGTGATGGTCGCGAACTGGCCGCCCGATTCCAGGGTGCGTGCGTAGCTGACCAGCGTGGTGGCGTCCACCTGCACGCCCTTGGCGAACTCGGTGAGCGTGACGGTGACGCGAAACGGCTGGGTCGGGTTGCGGATGGCGTCGCTGGCCGACAGCAGCGCTTGCGCGTCGGGGGCAGCGCGTACCCCGAAGTGGCCACCCAACCCAAGGAGGGCCATCGGAAGGATCACCAGTCTTCGCCTCACGGGCAGAGCCTCCGAAAGGATCGGGAAGGAAGAATCAGGCATGACGCGGCACCTCCACATCATCGGGCGCGAGCCGCGCAGGACAGGCACCGATCGTGGCGGGCCATCCGCCGATCGTGAACGGCTTGCGGGTCCGGCGCATCGGCTCACGCGTTGTCGTCGGACGTGTCCGGTTGCATGCCCGCGGGCGCCGGCCCGCGCCGCGTGCCTTGAATGACGCCGTCACGCAACACGATCAAGTCGTCGGCGGCCTTCATCACGCCGCGATCGTGCGACGAGAACAGAAAGCTGATCCGGTAGCGCAACTGCATGCGCCGCATCAACCGCAGGATCGCCTGGCCCGTGGCGCTGTCCAGGTTGGCCGTGGGCTCGTCGGCGATCACGAGGCTCGGCCGCCGTGCCAGCGCGCGCGCGATGGCCACGCGCTGGCGTTGCCCACCCGAAAGCTCCCCCGGGCGGTTGCGTGCCCGGTCGTGCAGCCCGACGGCCTCCAGCAGCCGCGTGACGCGTCGGGCGCGCCGGGGCGCCTCCATGCCGGCCAGGATGAGCGGGTACTCGATGTTCTCGTACGCCGTCAGCACCGGCAGGAGATTGAAGTTCTGGAAGATGAAGCCGACGTTCTCGGCCCTGAAGTCGGCCAGCTCGTCGTCCGACATCTCGGCCACCTTGCGGCCCGTCACGCGAACCTCGCCGGCATCCGGCCTGTCGATGCAGCCCGCCAGGTTCAAGAGCGTCGTCTTGCCGCTGCCGGAGGGCCCCTGCAGCACGGTGAAGCAGCCCGGCCGCACGATGAGATCGATGCCCTTGAGCACCGGCACCGTCACCTTGTCCATCTGGTACGACTTCACGACGCCGGAGAACTCGGCGACGGGTTCGGTTGGCAAGTGCAAGGCTCCTCTCCGAAGAGGCAGGCGAGTCTAGCCGAGACGCACGCGGGTTCGCGGAGCAGGCTGAGCACACATCGTTTCACTTCGCAATCTGCGCGCGCTCATCGCGCTGTGGCTTCATGCACGGCCGATCGGCTGTCCCCCGCCTGTGCGGCGCCGTGACGTACTGCCCAGCCGCCCAGGCTGATGTGCAAACTACACTGCCGCGTCTGGTTTTTCCGTGTGATGCTCCTCCATCCGCGCAGTCTGCGCGCGGAACACGGCCTGATGGTCCACCCATTGCCCACCTCAGGACACTCCAGGCGGCGAGCTTCGGATCTGGTCCTGCTCGCACTTTTCGGGGCCGTTCCGAGTGGCTGAGGAACCCAGAGCGACGCTTGTGATGAAGATCATGTTGTCCAGAATGCCAGGAATCTTGCTGATCGCGCTGGCGCTGGCCGCAGCCGGCTGCTCGAAGGGGCCGACTGCCGGGACGCTTGCAGAGGCGCGCTCGTATTTCGAACGAGGGGATGTGAATGCGGCGAGCATTCAATTGAAGAACATCATCAGGGAGAACCCATCGTCCGGAGCAGCGCACCTGCTAATGGCAAGAGTTCTCTATTCGACGGGGGAGTTGTCTAGCGCACGAATCGAGATCCAGAAGGCCATTGATTCTGCAGAACCGCAGAGCGAAACGCTCCCGTTGTTGGCGCGCATCATGATTGCTCAAGGGGACTTCGCCGAGGTCATAAAGAGACTGTCCACGACGCAGATCGCCGACCGGACCTCAATGGTCGATCTGCGGACGAGTCTCGGATTTGCGCTATTCAAGATCGGCAAGCTTTCCGAGGCTCGCGAAATGGTCGCCACAGCGCTTGCCAGCGCTCCGGATTACGCTCGGGCCAAGCTCGTGGAGGCGGGGCTCGAGCTGGTTTCCGGTGATCCGAAGCACGCGGAAGCGATCGTGGCAGGTGTTCTCGAGCGCGAGCCCGAAAATCTAGAGGCGTGGCAGTTGAGCGGCGACATCAAGCGGCTCGACGCAAAGCGCCTGCCGGAGGCGCTTAGCGCCTACGAGCATGTAATCGCGCTGAAAGCGGCGGACCCGACGGCCAACGCGGGGATCATCGATATTTATCTCACGCGGGGAGATATCCGCGCTGCCGAGGCCCAATTCGCGAAAATGAAGGCGTTGCTGCCGCAGAGCCCGCCGACCTTGTATTACGGTGCACGTATCGCCTTCCTCAAGGGCGACCTGGCGGCGGCCATCGACTTCAGCGAGCGACTGTTGGGAATCCAACCCGACAACGTCCGGGGCCTGGTCCTGGCGGGAATGATCGCGACACGAACCCATTCATGGGCGAGGGCGGAGAAGCACTTGACGCGGGCCGTTCAGTCCGATCCGCATGGCGTGTTACCGAGAAGGCTGTTGGCGAACGTCTATCTCGCCACGGGTCGACCGGACAGGGCCCGGAGCACACTCAAGCCCAATCTGGCCGCCGAGCTTCGCGACACCGAGTCGATGGCCCTTGCTGCACGCGCGGAGATGGAGCTGGGCGACATGAAGGCTGCCGAGTCGCTCTATCTGCAGGCGCTCAGCCTGACGCCCGAGGACCCACAGCTGCGCTCGGCAGCGGCGCTGATGCGAATCTCGCAGGGCAAGGCGGAACAAGGGTACGCCGAGCTCGCAGCCGTTGCGGCGGCAGACCCTGGCGTGGTGGGCGACCTGGCGCTGATCGGCGCGGCCACATCGCGACGGGACTACGCCCGAGCGCTCGGGGCAGTCGATCGGTTGCAGCAGAAGTTGGCCAACGATCCATCGGTCCCCGCGCTGCGCGGCAGGATTCTGCTGGAGCAGGGCAGCCAGGCAGCCGCCAAGGCGCAGTTCGAGCGGGCGCTGGCGATGGACCCAAAGTACTTTCCGGCAGCCGAAGCACTGGCGCTCCTCTCGATCGGCGCTGGCCAGCCCGCGGAGGCGCAGAAGCGATTCACCCAATTGCTCCAGGCCGATCCGAGCAACGTTCCGGCCTTGCTGGCCCTCGCGCAGATCCGAGCCGCTGCGAAAGCACCCACCGACGAGGTCGTCGGGATTCTCAACCGGGCAGGTTCGGCCAGCCCATTGGATCCGCGGCCGCGCGTGCAACTGATTCAATTTCTCCTGCAGGCAGGCCAGGCGAAGCGCGCCTTAGCGGCGGCGCAAGAGGCGGCCGCGCTCCTTCCGGAAGATCTGGACGTGCTCGATGGTTTGGGCGCAGCCCAGTTGGCCAGCCACGAGTTGCAGCAGGCCAAGAGCACCTTCGCGCAGCTGGCGTCGCTCGCGCCGAAGTCGGAGTTGCCGCACCTGCGGCTCTCCGATGTCTATTTGAACGATGGGCAGGAGGCCGAAGCGCTCAAAGCGCTGAACCGGGCGCTCGAGATACGGCCCGACAGCAGGCTTGCGCAGGCCAAGCTGATTTCGCTGCACGTGCGTGCAAGGCGCTGGGACGAGGCCATTGCGGTGGCCCGATCGATGCAGAAGGCCGAGCCGGACGATGCCGCCGGCTGGGTCGCGGAAGGAGAAATCGAAGTCAAGCGTCAACGCGAGGACGCTGCCATCGCCGCCTTCAAGACGGGCGTGACAAAGAAGCAGCCCTATCCGGCACCGGCCCGATACTTCCTGGCGCTGACGTCGGCGGACAAGGCATCCCAGGCCAGCGCGTTTGCCGACGGCTGGCTCGCCGCCCATCCGCAGGACAGCCGTTTCGCGAAATATGCTGCCGAAATCGAGATCCTGCGCTCCGATCTGGAGGCCGCGGAGAGGCATCTCCTGGTCGCAAGCCGGATCAACCCGCGGGACGGCCAGACGCTCAACAACCTTGCCTGGGTGCTGGTACGACGAGGGAATTCACAGGGTCTCGCCTACGCGCAGCGCGCTGTCGAAGTGCAACCGGAGAAGCCCGACTACCTCGACACACTGGCTGGCGCTCTGCTGGCGGCAAACGACCCGAAAGCAGCCGTCGAGGCCGCGCAGAAGGCCCAGCGGCTAGGCCCAGACAATCTTACCTACACGCTCACGCTGGCCAAGGCCTATTGGCGTAGCGGTCAGGCTGACCAAGCGCGTAGCGAACTGGCCAAGCTTCAGAAGGCCGGTGCAAAGAGCGCGCATCGTGGCGAAGTGGATCGGCTGGCTGCCGAATGGGGCAAGTGAGCTTCAAGCGGGTGCGAGCGGACGTCCCGGGTCGAGCCAGGGCCCGACCAATCGGCAGAGAAAGAATCCGACGCCGCCCCAGAGTGTAATGAACCACGCCGGGACACCTCCCGGAGGACTGCCCGGATAGTGCCAGAGTCCCGCATGGACGCCGGTGTACTCGACTGCCGCCCCAAGCGCGATCATGTAACCCGTGTATGCGAAATCGGCTGGTTCGTGGTGAAGTGCGAGGCCGATGCCGAGCAGGCAAGCCGTCGACAGCATTAGCATCCCGGGCTCCGTAATGCTTGCAAACGCGGCGGCGTAGAGCCCAGCCAGCAACCACACCCACCAGCGGCCCGAAAACATCGGCGTGGGATCGAAGCCGGCGAGCATGCGACGGGTGTGGAGCAGATAGAAACCCCACATGGCCAGCTCCCAGACCGGCATCCGAAGCACGTCCGGGCTGGTGAACGCAAATATGCCTTGGTGCAGGGCAGTCGCGTTCATGGCAGAAAAGAACAGGGATGCCGCCACGAACAATAGCAGTTCGGCGCGACTGACACGCCCGAAAGTAAGTATCCAGATCGGCAACAGCAGCGCGAGCTTGACCGCATTTCCGGGGACGAATGCCAGGATACAAAGCGTCAGCACGAGCTGCGCAACATATCGCACGCATGTCCGGACGCTCATCGGTACAAACTCGTCGGTTACGGCTCGGCGGCAGCCGGCAACGACAAAGCAAAGCGACCTCCGCCAGGGAGGTCGCTTTCAGGCCGTGCCTGCCGGGGGCAAGCCGGCATTCCTTGGTCAGCCGCGCCGACGGCGGACCGCGCCGGCACCAATGCCCAACAGCGCCAGGCCGACCAGCCCAAGCGTGCCGGGTTCTGGCACGAAGGCGCCGCGCACCGGGTCGTTGCTACGCAGCGGCCAGCCGCCAGCCGCCGGCGACCCACCAGCAGCAGCCAGATTCACGCATCCGATCTGCCCGGGCGTGCAGAAATCGTTCTGCGAGAACAGGTCCGATCCGCCAAGCTGCCCATTGGTATCGAAATTGGCGGCGTACGGGCCGCCGGTCACGTTCAGATAGCCCTGGGCCGTACCCGTCTGCGGCGTAGTCAGGCTGGTGAAGGTGCCATGTACGGTAACGGTCGGATCGGCAACGATACCGACCGCCGCCCACGCCAAGTCCAGGAACGCGCCACCGCCGGCCACACCCGAGATGCCGTTGTAGCAAAGCTGATTGATCAGGCAGCCGCCTGTCGCATATCCGCCCAGACCCTGCGCGAAGCCGCCGGCCGCGGAAAACGCTCCCATCGGATTGATGAACATGCTCATCAGGCCACCGGTGGAATCGACCTGGAAGCCGCCGAGAATCGGAGTGACGGTCTTGACCGAGATGTTGTTGAAGATCAGGGTGATCTCGGCGCCGTTGTCACCATCGGCCCAGATCGTGTTGCCCGACCCCGGATCGACGATCGACGAGAGCTTGGCGACACCGTAGTTGTAGATCGGGGTCGTGGCCTGATTCACAAAGCTGGTCAGATCTCCGGTGAAGGCCTCCATGTTCTGGAACTTGATTTCGAACGATCCATCCCAGCCGGACGGAAGGTTCTTCAAGCCGAACGTGGGAGCGGCCAGTGCACCGGCAGAGGCTGCCAGAGCGATGGCAGCGGTGAGTAGAGTGCGTTTCATTCGATAGCTCCTTGGGTTGCCTGTCCGTGGGAGGCGCGCTCGACGCCTGGACGTCAGGGTATAAGCAGAACCTGTGCCAGGTACCGGAGGCGCAACGCTAAGTCATTGTCACCAAAGACATTCAATCCTTCGATTCCGACCCTATCGGGTCGACTGGCCGAACGTGGTCGCGCTGAGTGTAAAAAAACTCGACAGGTCGTGGTGGCGCCTTGGGACAAGGCTGCAGCCGTGGCGGCGGCAGCAGCGTTCGGCCACATCGAAGATGCTGCCACAGGCCCCTCGTCGTTTCGTGTGGAACCCAACACCGACAATGCGTGGTCGTAGTCGAGCCCGGTGGGCATGTGGGCAGGCCGCCTATGGGCCTGTCCACATGTCCACGGGGCGGTTGTTCGGGCATCGAGGGGTTCGCACGTGAACGTCGGGATCGAAGCGCTGTTCACCAGCGCCCTGGGGCTGCAGGCGCCGTGGTTCGTCGAGGACGTCGAGCTCGATGCCGAGCACCGGCGCATCGACTTCGAACTCGGCTGCGACAGCGCGCAGTTCACGTGCCCGCAGTGCGGCGCTGCCGCGCAGAAGGTGCACGATCGCATGCGCCGCTCGTGGCGGCAT